>JBGOSQ010000046.1:0-14791 GCA_041476045.1 Thermoplasmata archaeon
ATCCAACCACCCCGGAAGACCCCACCAACATCGCCGAAGCGAGACGGCACCGCGTCTCGGGCGTGCGGTGGGGTCTTCCAACCCCCCCCCTTTTGGTTCTCCTTCCATCGTTCAGCGACCCCCCTCGTCTTTGACCCTCCGGGAGCGGTCGCGCCCCCGTTGAACGAACGTCCGACGGCGTCCCCTCGTTCTCCGACGGCTCCGCGCACGATCGCGCCCTACCGAGGAGAGCTCCGACCCGTCCGACCGCGACCGCCCTCGCCCCGATGCTGCAGCGCTCCCGCTCGTCGAGCGGTCGATGCTGCGCCTTGTCGGGACGACCAACGACTCCGGTGAGATCGCCCGAGCGCGAGGCAGGGGCTTCCGCTCGACCGGCGCGCCGTGAGCGGACGCGCTCCCCGTTCCGGGGGCCGTCGGCCCGACGCGTAGGCCACGCGCCACTGCGAGTCTAGTTCCCCGCCGAACGGCGGGACCCCGCCCCCCCGGACGACGCTACGGCACGATGGCGTCGGGGACCTCCGGGAGGGCGACGACCGAAGCCACTGGGTTCCGGCCGCGAACGGCACGGGACCCCGAGAGATCCTTCCGGCCGTCGGTCCCGCGGCCGGGCGGGTCGGGAGTTCTGCATGCGACCGATGGTCTCGCCCGCACGGGCGACAGACGCCAGCGCACGCGCCAGCGACGAACGAACCGAAGCCGTCCCGGTCCCGATCGGACGGCCCCGCCCTCGAACGATCGGCCACCTCCGGTTGCCGATCACCCTCACCCACCGCCCCTGGGCGACGCTCTTCGAGCTCCCCGACGGACGGCGGATGTGGTGTCTTCGCCTCTGGGAGGAGGATCGGCCCGTCCGACGGTGCTTCTCCACCGGATATCTGATCGCCTTCGCCCGCCTCAACGCCTTCGACGCACTGCGCGCCGAGATCGAGGAGATCGCCGGGCGGGTGTGATCGATGGTCCCGGGGTCCGGGCGATCGACCTACTCGTTCCGCGCCGGGGCTCCGGTCTGGGCTCGGGTGTTCCTGGAGCGCGTCGGTGAAGCGCTCGCCCGAGCCCCTCCGGGGAACGCCCTCCTCGTCGAACGGTGCGCCCGGGACCGGTTCCCGAGCCTCACCCCGCGGCGACCCGAGTTCGATCGCGTCCTCGTCGATCTGGCCGGGTCGGTCCCCGGAACGCTCCACCGAACTCCTCGTCGCGAGGGGGTAGGTGCGTGGGTGGGTTCGCGTCCGTGGGTCGGGTTCCTCACCGAAGGCCCGCTCGCTCCCGATGTGCCGGACCAGAACGACGAGGACGAGCCGCGCCCGGTGCGATCGAGGGCGATCGGCGGGCTCGGTGGGGCCGACGGCCCCCAGGGACTCGGTCTGGTCCTGCAGAGCCACTGGTTCCCCCAGCCTCCGGGAAGGCTCCGGGTCTGGACCCGGTTCGCCGTCCGGGACCGTGAGGGCGATCCCCGGTCCCAGCTCCTGACGGTCGGTCTCGAGCTGGCGCGCCGGGTCGAGGAGACCGATCGCGTCTCGGTCCGGTGCGAAACGGCGCGCGATCCCCTCGCCGGACGCTCGGAGTGGGAGAGCGGCCGCCTCCGGTTCCTGCGGCGGGGACCGCCTCTCGTCCTCTCTCCCGCCGGCGCCGCAGCGCTCGTCCCGTTCGTTCCCGCCTCCGTCGATCGCGAGGAGGACCTCGTGCGCCACACCGTCGTCGTGGGGGCGACGGGATCGGGCAAGTCCGGGCTCGTCGCCGCGATCGTGGCGGAGCGGATCGCACGCCGGACCCCCGTCCTGCTGTTCGACGTCCACGGGGACCTGGCCCCCGCCGTCGTCGCCCGTCTCGCTCCGGGGGATCGCGCTCGCGTGCTCGCGATCGATGCGACGGAGCCTCCGCACCGGATCCCGGGTCTGGCGATCCTCGACCCGGGTCCGTCGGGCGGCTCCGATGCCGCGGCGGCCGACGTGGTCGCCGCGCTGAAGCGCCTCTCGAGCGAGGGGGGAGAGGTGTACTGGGGATTCCGCCTCGAGCGTATCTTCGACACCTTCGTGCGGCTCGTCCAGGACGAGGGCGGTTCGCTCGTCGATCTCGCGCACCTGCTCACCGATGAACGTCGACGCGAATCGGCGCGCGTGACCGCACGACGGCCGGAGGCGGCGCGATTCCTCGAGGAGCTTCCCGCGATCCTCCGACGATCGCCGGAGTTCCTCTGGCCCGCCGCTTCGAGGGTCTCGAAGGTGGCGCTCGTGCCGGCGCTCTCCGCGCTCCTCGCGCCGACCGATGGTGGCCTCCCGATCGAGGAGTGGATCGCGTCGGGGGGCTCGGTGCTGTGGCGCCTTCCGTTCACCGAGCTCGGGCCCGAGGGGGCCACGCTCGCCGGGACCCTCCTCGCCACGCGGGCGTACCTCGCGCTCGCCCGGTCCCGCGCGCGCTCCGGAAAGCGGCTGCGTGCCCTGTTCGTCTTCGATGAGGCGCACGCGTTCTCCGCGCGGCTCCTGACCGAGCTCCTCGCGGAAGGGCGCAAGTTCGGTGTCGGCCTCGTCGTCGCGACCCAGTACCCGGAACGCCTCGAGCCCGAGCTGCGCGCGGCGGCCGCGGGCGCTGCTGGGACGCACGTGGTCTTCCGAGTACCGGCCGCATCGGCCCGTACGGTGGGTACGTGGGTGGGAATGACGCCTACCGAGGCGGGGACCGTCCTGCCGGCCCTGCCCGTCGGACACGCCGTGCGCGCCTCCTCCGGCGAGCCGCTCCGCCTCCTCGCGGGCGCACCGCTCCTGCGCGCGCCTTCCTCCGGATGGAGCGCGCTCGTGACCGCGACGGCGGAACGCTTCGGGGGATCGGAGGGGCGGGAGAATCCGACGGCCTCGGACGGGGCGGACGACGCGGTTCTCCTCGAGCTCGTCGGCGCCGGCGTGCGCCGCGAGCCACCGACCGAGAGCGCGCTACTCCTCCTCCTCGCGTCCCGGGCGATCGATCCGCTCGACCCCGTCGCCGTGCGGCGGTCGATCGAACGTCTGCTCCAGCGAGGATGGGTCGAGGGCGATTCGGGCCGTCTCCGGATCGCCTCCGCCGGAGAACGGCGCCTCGGGATCGGCGTGGCGACGGGGGCGGTCTCGGAGTCGGCCGAGCACCGGGCGCTCCTCGTCGAGGCCCTGCGCATCTTCGCGCGGCAGGGTCTGCGTCTCGAGATCCTTCGCCAAGGTCGGTTCGACACGCGTCTCCCGGACGCGTTGGTCCGCATCGTCCCCGTGGCATCTCCCGACGCATCGCCCGAGGAGGTCTGGCGCTCGCTCGACCTCCGGCGCGCGAGCTGGGGATGGAGGTTCTTCGGAGGTCGCAACGTGTACGTGGAGGCGGAGGTCTCCGGGGCGGACCGACGCGTCCGGCTCCGTCGCGGGCTCGCCAAGGCCACGCGACGCGGCGCTTTCGCGCTCTTCCTCGTCGCCGACGCCCGGCGGGCTCGGCGGGTCCGCGCCGTGCTCGTGGACGAGGAGGCGTACCCGGGACAGGCCCAGGTCTGGACGCTTCCGAGGGCGCGCATGACCGCGGACCCGGCGTAAGCTCTTCGAGCCGGAGGGGCTGCGGGGTGCAATGCGACTGTTCGTGGGCGTCGACGTCCCCGCGGTCTCCGTCGAGGAGATCCGATTGGGGCGGCCGGAAGCGCCCGCCCACCTGACGGTCCTCTTCCTGGGCGAGGTCGCGCCGGAACGGGCCACCGGCATCGCGGAGGCGTTCGCGGACGCGGTCCGGGATCACGTTCCGTTCGATCTCGAACTGAAAGGCGTGGGCGTCTTCCCGGACCCCGCCCGATCGCGGGTCGTGTGGATCGGCGTCGGCGATGGGTCCCAAGAGCTCGGTCGGCTCCACGACGCGCTCGTCGCCGCATGCCGCGCGCTCGCGCTCCCGATCGATACCCGGCCGCTCGTCCCCCACCTGACGCTACGACGCGTCCACGGACGACGGGACGTTGAACGTGCCCAACGGTGGCTGCTCGAGTTCCCCGCGACGTCCTTCGGCCGCGGGCGGGTCACGGAGCTCCTCCTCAAGGAGAGCCTTCTCGGCGCGGGACCGGCCGTTCACCGGACGGTCGCGCGCCTTCCCCTAACGGGACGAGCCCCTACGGGCTAACTGACCGGGGCGGGCTCGGTGACGAGCCGTCGCCACAGGTAGAGCGTCGCGTAACTTCCCCACCCCGGATAGTGCGCGTCCGCCCAGGCGCGCGCGTCGGCCTCGGGCGCCGATCGTGGCACGACCCCGTACCGATCGAGAGCCGCCCGCAGCCCGAGGTCTCCCGCGACGAAGAGGTCGCGCCGACCCACGCCTCGCAGGAGCGCGTTCTCCGCGGTCCACCGCCCGACGCCCGGCTCGGCATCGAGCCGCTCGATGGCGGCCTCGGAGGGGCCGGACGCGAACTCGGCGTCGGGAAGTCCGCCCGCCTCGCGTCGCGCCGCGAGGGCCAGGAGCGCGCGCGCCTTCGCGCCGCTCGAACCGATCCGGCGGAGGCCGTCGTGGCCGAGGCTCCGAAGCTCGGTCGGGGACGGCATCCTCGGCACCTCGTGCCCCTCGGCAACGACGACCGACCCCGTCGCCGCGATGAGCCGGCCCTTGATCGTGTTCGCGGCGCGCACGCTCAGCTGCTGCCCCAGGATCGCGTGGATCAACGCCTCGTAGATCGAGGCGTCGCGCGGCAGCCGGAGCCCCCGGAACCGACGCTCCGTTCCGCGCAGGATCGGTTCCTTCCGTACCATCCGGTAGAACTCCTCCAGCGGGTGATCGAGGGAGAACAGCTCCCGGACGCCGAGGCGCGCGGTGGGGGCGTCGACCCCCCACGCGGTGATCTTCCATCGAGCCCCGGCCTCCTCGACGCCGAGGACCCAGGGACTCTCGACAGGACCCCAGGCGCGCAGGATCCGGTCACCGTCCGTGGGGAAGACGAGCGAGCGCGACGAGAACTCTAGCTGTTCCGTCTCGCGGGGAAGGGAGCTGAGCTTCGGGGGGGTAAGGTAGGAGACCGTACGATCGCCGCGTCCGAACGGGCGCTGGGGGGAACGACCGCCGGCGATCCCTCGGGGTTCCACGACCGGCCACTTCGCAGGGGTTCTTCAGCTCCCGTCGCGCCATCGTTCACCCGTCGGGCGAGCGACGCGCCGGCGCGACGGTTAAAGAGGGGCGCCCCGGTCCGCTCGGCGGCCGACTCCGTCCGCGACCGGACGATCGGCGGGGGTGGACGGTGCAGGGGCGGCGTCGCCGGACGCTCTTCCGATCGTTGGCCGTCCGTTTGGGCCTCCTCCTCGCGGTCGGGCTCGTCGTCGCGCCGGTGATCGCAACGACCCCTTCGGGAGCCCTCGCGGCTCCGCTCGGCCCGTTGCCGGCCGCGCTCTGCGCCGGCGCCACCACTCCCACCTCGTTCACCGGTTCGCTTCGGGTGGACGGCGGCGGGACCGCGCCGCCGAGCGTTGCCAACCGAACGCTCGAGCTGTCGTACTGGATCGATCTGAACTTCACGCCCCGGAACGGATCGTCGATCCTGTCCTGCAACAGCGAGCACGTGCTGGTCACGACCGATTCGCTCGGCGGGTTCTCCGTCGCGGCGTCCGTGCCCACGTCCTCCTGCAACAGCGCGTCGTGCTCGGTGTACTCCGGCCCCTTCGGACCCCTCGTCCTGTCGGTGCCGAACGGGGTGCCGGCGGGCTACTTCTTCACCCAGAGCATCACGGGGAGCCAGGTCGGGGTCGCGTTCGTCGCCGCGCTCGCGAGCACGCGGCTCGTTCCATCATCCCGCGTGACGCTCAGCACCGACGCCCCCACGATCGTCCACGCCTACCCGACCGCGGGGAACGGGGCCGCGTCGCCCGCGACGGTCGGCTTCGACTGGCGGATCGTCGGCACCGGGTGGACGCTCAACGGCTCCGGGACCGCGAACGTCACGATCGAGGCGATCGACGGAGCCCTCCCCGGCTCGCTCACCGTCTGGACGAACGGATCCTACAACGGGACCGCCGAGTCGGCCCCACCGGTCACGCTCGACCTCGCGGCCGCCCCGACGACCACGAGCGGGGGGAGCGTCGTGCCGACCTCGCTCGACGTCGGCGACCCGGCGACGTTCACCGTGACGGGGCAGGGAGCCGGCGGCTACGCCTACCACGCCGACGTGTCGCCCGGACTGGGGGTCCCCCAAGCCGTCGCCGCGTGCACGACCTCGGTCGTCGCGGGCGGCCTCGTCGCGCTCAGCTGCTCCACGTCGGTCGTCTACGATTCCGCCGGGATCGCGACGCCGACGGCGAACCTGACCAACGGATTCTCCTCGGACTTCCGCGCGTTCGCGCCGGTCACCGTGGCGCCCGCGCTGGGGCTCACGATCACGCCGGCGACGGCGGTCGCCTACGTCGGGGCCACCGTCCCGGTGACCGTCGCCGTCGACACGGCCACGGGGACCTCGCCCCGGGGCCCCGCCTGCCTTTGGCCGGGGACCGGCTGGTCCTACTGCGTCGCGGGCCCGGGCCCATCGTACCCGTTCTCGGTCGCCTACGGCACGGCAGGCCCCTACGAAGGGCGCGCCACGATCGCCGACGCGTCGGGCGCGAACGCGACCACAATGTTCTCCGCCCGCATCTTCGAGCGACCGAACCTGTCCTTGCTCGTCGCCTCGACGAATTCGCTCGGCGTGGCGGAGAGCGCGACCGTCGTCGCGTCGATCGAGGGGGGCGCACTCCCCCTCACGTACTGGTGGAACGCGAGCGCGCCCGCTGGGACGCTCTTTGAGGGAACTGCGACGGCGGACGGATCGATCGTGCTGCACTTCGTCGCGCACGTCTCCGGCCTGACCACGCTCAACCTCACCGTCGTGGACGCGCTCGGGACCCGGGTTTCGAGCGGGACGAGGATCAGCGTGAGCGCAGGCCCGGCCGTCGGACTGCGCGTCGCGGCGTCGGTGGGTTCGCCCGTTGCCGGTCACCCGGTGCCGCTCGCGTGGACGGCGGTCGACGCGGTCGGCGAGGTCGTCGACGACTGGGCCAAGCCCGTGTCGCTCGTCCTCTCGCCGGCGCCGGGCTCTTCCGCATCGATGCCCGCCACGCGCGTCAACCTCTCCGGAGCCCTGGTGGTGGCGGCCGCCGACGGATCGTACCCCGTCCCGTCGACCGCGTGGTCGGCGGGGACGCTCCGGCTCGCGATCGCGTTCGACGGCGCCGGCGCGTTCGTGGCGAGCCTTCGGGGTGGCCCGACACTGGCGCCGGGCGCCACGAGCTCCACGCTCCTCCTCGTGGGACCGGACACGGGCAACCTCGTGCTCTTCCACCCGAGCGTCGCGATCGCGGGACTTCGGACGAACCAGACCCTCTGGCAGATCTCGGACGAGTTCGGGGACGCGCTGCTGGGCGGCTGGATCCGCGTTCAGACGACGATCGACGGCGTGCCGTCGTCGACCGCCTCCCGGATCCACGCGTCCGCGGGCGCGATGAGCTCGGTGTGGGTGAACTACTCCGTTCCCGACGGCGTGGCGGCGACCATCTCGGTCCTCAGCGATCCCGAACCCACGTTGCTGTTGACGATCGCGATCCCGGGGCCCTCGCCGAGCTCCGTCCTTCCGACGGCGTGGCTCCTCGTCGCGCTCGGCGCCGCGATCGCGGCCGGAGCGGCGTTCGGTCTGTGGCAGCGGTCGCGGCGACCGGCGTTCCCCGATGCGTCGACGCCGCTCGACGCGGCGGCGACAGAGGAGGAGCTGAGACGCTGGGCCGAGGGCCGCGCGCACGTCCTGCAGCGCGCCTCGACGGAACGGGGGGCGACGCTCGACGAGCTCGCCCAGGGGTTCGTGGGGCGACCGCCGCGACCGGAGGAGATGACCGACTGGGTCGCGTCGCTCGTCGCGGAGGGGAGCGTGCGCACCGTCCTCGGCGACGACGGACGCTCGCGGTTCCTCAAGGTGCACGGCGACGACGCGGCGCCGCTGCGGGTCCAATTGGACGATCGCGCGCTCGCCGACGCGCTCGACCGGCGCGCCCAGCTCGACGGGAGCGCGGAAGAGGATCCGCCGTAATCGGGACCTACGAAGGATCGCGTCCGACGAGGTCGTAGTACCGGTATGCCGCCTCGCCCGCGCCGAAGCAGTACTGGAGCGTCGTGAACCCGGACTTGAGCTCGGCGACGTCGGCGGCGACGGCCGCGGGCTCGCGCGACCGGTGGAGGAGCTGGTCCATCAGTTCCGCGATCCGGTCCATCTCCCGCGCCTTCATCCCGACGCGCGTGACCTCCGGCGAGCCCAGTCGGATCCCCTGCGGCTGCTTCGGGCTCTTGTCGCCGGGCAGGAGGTTCTTGTTCGTGATGATCCCGACGGCGGACAGGCGCCGCGCCACGTCCGCGCCGCCCCCCTCGTTCGTGACGCGGACGGCCACGGTGTGCGACTTCGTGAAGCCCAGGTTCGCCGCGAGGACGTCGAACCCGCGGTCGTGGAGCGACTGGGCGAGCGCCTGGGCGTTCGCGACGACCTCGCGCGCGTAGTCGCGGCCGAAGGCGAGGTGCTCCGCCAGCGAGACCCCGAGGGCCGCCATCGCGTGGAGGTGGTGGTTCGAGGTGACCCCCGGAAAGGCGGCCGACTGGAGCTTCTTCACGAGCTCGGGATTCTCCGTCTGCCCCAGGAGGATCCCGTGCTGCGGGCCGGGGAGCGTCTTGTGCGTCGAGGCGGAGAGCACGGTGCACCCCTCGTGGAGCGGGTCCTGGAACTGGCCCCCCGCGATGAGCCCGAGCACGTGCGCGCCGTCGTACCAGCCAATCGCCCCGATCTCCTCGAGCGTGGGGCGGAGCTCGTCGATAGGGAGGGGGAAGAGGAAGAGCGAGAGGCCGAACAGGCAGAGCTTCGGACGGACCGATCGGAGGATGTCGCGCGTCTTCGGGACGTCGATCGTCATGCGCTCCGGGTCCCAGGCGTAGTAGGCGGGCTTCACCCCCCGGAGGCCGAAGGCCCCGAAGGACGCGCTGGAGATGTGCGCACCGTCGGCGAGACGCGAGGTCCCGACGAGATCGCCCGGCTCGGCGAGCGCTTTGAGGACCGCCAGGTTGGCGACCGTGCCCGAGATGGCGCGCACGTCGGCGAACGAGCACCGGAAGAGGCGCCGCGCCAGATCGAGGCAGAGGTTCTCGATCTCGTCGACCTGTTCGTTCCCTTCGTAGTAGCGATCGCCGGGCAGGCCCTCGGCGTAGCGGGAATGCAGATCGCTGATGAGGAGCTCCTTCGCGTACGGCGAGAGGAGGTTCTCCGAGGCGATGAGCGGGATCGCGCGCTCGAAGCGCGTCGAGTGGGCGCGCGTGATCGCCCGCAATCGCTGGACCACTTCCGCCATCTCGCCCGGCGGCGCGGTGTCACCGGGAGGCGTCATAGTACACCCCCACCCCTTCCCTGCGAGTGGAACCCGCGTGGCGCCCCACGCGTGCGCCGGGGCGCTCGCGCACGCAGACCGGTGCCGATCCGGACCCTTGGATGCGCTTCCAACGCGCGCACCATTCTTTCGATACCCATATAGACCGTCCCATCCACGCTCTCTCTCCGATGACCGAACCCCCCAACCCCTCCTCCCCTCCCTGGCCCATCCGTCGCACCTTCCCCATCATCTACCACGACATCGACGCACTCAACCACCTCAACCACGCCGCGTACTTCCGGTTCATGGAGACGCTTCGCTGCGACTACTACCTCCCTCTCCTCGGTCACTCGGACCCGACGCGTCTCGACATCATCATCGCTGAAGCGACGTGCCGCTACCTCGCACCCGTCGTCTACGGCCAGAAGCTCCTAGGCGAGGTCGCTCCCGCTCGCCCTCTCGGCCGTACGAGCTTCACACTCCTCTACCGCTTCCGATCCGCAACGCTCGACGACCCCACCATCTACGCTCGAGGTCGTACCGTCGTAGTCTGCTTCGATTACGCCAAGAAGGAGAAGAAGGAGATCGCGAACGGGCTCCGAACGATACTTGAGCGGGACGGCGTCGACCCCTCCTCCGAAGGCTGGGCGTAGCGGGGTCGCACCCCGCCCCCGCTCCACTCGCAGCGGGGGGGTGGGGGTGTTCAGCGACCGGTCGGGTATCCTGGATGCTGCTGAGGCTCGGCCTGCAGGGACGGCGGCCAGGCCGTCGGTTCGACGAACATCGGATCGTCGCCCGTCGATTGCACCCGGTAGGTGACGCCGGTTCCCTTGAGGGCGGTGTGGAGCTTCCCGAGGATCGTCTGGAACTCCTCGACCGATCGCCACTCGAAGACAAGATCGTGGGGACCGACGATGAAGGAGAGGTTGGCGTGGAGGCGCAGTCGCTCGGCGATCTCGAGCGGCGAGACCCCGTCGGGGGTGAAGTACAGGTCGACGTACGTGTGCACGGTCGCTCCGCGTCGGTTCTCCGCCTCCGAGTAGATAAATCCTCGGCGAGTGGGGCGACGCCGAGGGACCGGGTGCTAGGCCGGTCGAATGGCCACCCGGAAAAAGGGTGCGTGGTTCCCGCCCGCTCCTCGGCCCCGTCGCCCCACCAGCGTCGACGGGTCACGGTAAGGCTGCTCCCGTCAGGACCTGACCCGGTGCCCGTGATGGATAACCGCTAGGGCGCTCTTCCGAGCGCTCGTCGCGGTGCCCGCGGCCCAATGGAACAGAGCGTCTACGGAGACGTGCGAGACGAACCCCTTCTCCGAGCGTCGCTTCGACCTGTCACCCCCGCTGAGGACGGTTTCGGTGTATAAGGGGACGCCCAACCCCCCGGTCTAGCCTAGCGAGGAATAGGACCCGTCGTGTGTATTTATAGGCGCGCCGGGCCCGAGAGCTAACGGTTCGCCGGCGTTGGCGGAGCGGGCGCACGTGAACGGTTCAGAGCGGCCCCCATCGAGGTGGCGTCGGCTCCACCGGGGGCCGCTCCTTGCCGGCGCGATCCTGCTCGTCCTCGCGATCCTGCTCTTCCCGAGCACCGGCCCGGCTCCCATCGATCTCCGCCCGCTCGCCGTCGCGGTCCCCGGGATCGCGGTACCGGCGGTGTCCTTCGACCACTGGTCGACGTTCCACGGGAGCGAGAACCACAGCGGGTACTCGCCGATCAACGGCCCCACCCTCGGCAAGAACAACTGGGATTTCGCCCCGCCGGGAGCCCGCCCCGTTCCGATCTGGACCGGGGTCGTCGCCAACGATTCCGCCCTCTTCTTCTCCGACAACCTCGGGACCGTCTGGGCGTACAATCGCTCCGATACGCCGGGGATCCTGTGGAACCGCTCGCTCGGGACGAGCCCGACGACCGCGGACCTCTGGGGCTCGGAGCTCCTGATCGGAGGCTCGAACGGCCGGATCAACGCGCTCTCGGCCGACAACGGGAGCCCTCTCTGGGTGGCGCCCGTGGACGGGGGGATCACCCAGGGCGTCGCGGTGGCCAACGGCACGGTCTTCGCGGGAACATCGAACGGAACGGTCTGGGCGGTCAACGCGACGACGGGCGCGCCGCAATGGACCCGCCCTATCGGCGGCGCCGTCGCCGGCGCGGTCGCCGTCGAAGGGGCAACGATCGTGGCGACCACCGTCGCCGGCCGCGTCGTCGCGCTCGCGTCGAACGGATCGGAGCTCTGGAACTCGAGCGTCGGGCACACCATCCTGACCGGCCCCGCGATCTTCGGCGACGCGGTCCTCGTCGCCGACGCCTCCGGGAACGTCACCCGGTTCTCGCTCTCCAACGGGACGTTCGCGTGGCGGTTCGCCGTCCGGAGCTTCTCGGGTGGCGACGTCATCGAAGCGACCCCCGCCGTCGACCCCGACCGGGTCTACTTCCAGACGGACTTGGGCCAGGTGGTCGCGCTCTCGCTCGCGAACGGGTCCCTCGAGTGGAACCGATCCACCGGGTTCACGGGATACCACGTCCTGTCGAGCCCGGCGATCGCGCCGAACGGCCTCTACGTCTCCGACGCGTACCAGTTCTTCGACGACTTCGACCCGGCGACGGGGAACCGCACGTGGTCCACGTCGCTCAGCTACGCGAAGGCGTACGCGCCGCCCGCCCTCGACGGCGGCATCGTGATCCTCGCGACCGACGCCGGCACCATCCTCTCGTTCGGCCCGCCCGTGGGACCGCCGAAGTACCCCGTCGACGGGACGGTGTTCGACGGGGAGGGCGTCCCGCTCGTCTCCGCGACGGTCACCATCGGCGGCCACTCGAACCACACCGACGCGAACGGCAGCTTCGCCTTCGCCCTCCCGAACGGAACGTACTCGGTCACCGTCGGCGCGGTCGGGTACGAATCCAACGTCTCCTCCCTGGTCGTCGCCGGCCCGGTCCACGGCCTCCGCTATGTCCTGGCGCCCGTGCCGCTCGCGCTCGTCTCCGGACGCGTCGTGGACGGCCAGACCCTACGGCCGCTCTCGCACGTGCCAGTCCTGTTCTTCGGCCCGTACGCTTCGTTCGCGAACACGACGACGACCGCGAACGGATCCTTCTCGCTCTGGGCGCCGGTGGGCCTCGACTACGTTACCGCGAGCCCACCCCAGGGCTACGCGCCGTACGCCGCGCACGTCGTGGTGCCGTCCGACGGCATCAGCGATCTCGAGATCCGGCTCCCGCTCGCCGGCGGGGGCCTCGACGCGCGGATCGTCCTCGCACCGCTCGCCGCGATGGGGTTCGCGCTCCTCGCGATCGGCGTCTGGGACGCGACGCGACGACGACGCGAGCTCGGGTTGCCACCGGGGCTGCTCTCGCCGTTCGCGACGTACGTCGTGATGCGACTCACCCTCCTCCTCTTTCAGGCGATCGCGATCCTCTCGGTGCTCTACATCTTCGGCACGATGCTCCCCGCGGTCGCGCTTCGGGTGAGCCCGTGCACGTTCATCGATCAGGGGTGCCTCCCCGGCGGCTGGTCGAACCCCTGGAACATCCCCCAGGCGTTCGTCTACGGGATGTCGCACTTCGTCTACCAGCTCCTGAGCGGCGACTGGGGGACGACGACCTACGGCTACCTCCGCGAGCCGGCGACGACCTTCCTCTACTGGTACGGGCCCAACTCGATCGAGCTCGCCCTCTTCGCGCTCCCGATCTCGGCGGGGATCGCCTACGGGGTCGGTCTCTGGGCCGGCGCGCACCCCGAGTCGACCTTCGACGGGGCGGCCCGGATCGCGTCGGTCGCGGGGCTCCTCGTCCCGTCGTTCCTCATCGTCCTCCTGTTCCTCGGGGCGTTCTACGTCCCGTTCCTCAACGCGCTCGGCGACACGCCGTACGGGATCCTTCCGAGCCAGATCTGGTACGTCAACCAGCACCAAGCGTTCCGCCCGTGGATCGGGACCGGCGGCAACACGACGCCGACGGGCCTCCCGCTCGTCGACGGCGCCCTCCACAACGACTGGGCGCTCGTCGAGATCGTCCTCCTGAAGACCCTCTGGCAGGCGTTCGCGATCGCGTTGGTCTACGCCTCGATCTATCTCCGCTTCGTCCGGCACGCCGTCGCGGAGGCGTTCCGGGAGACGACGGTCGTCGCCGCGCGGGCCCGCGGGATCTCCGAGGCGACGATCCTCTGGCGGCACACCGGCCGACGCGTCCTCCCGCTCCTCGTCCTCGTCTTCGGCCTCACCCTCCCGCTCTACATCGGCACCCAGGCGCTCGTCGAGTCGCTCGCCCAGGACAACGGGATCGGGACCCTCTTGATCTCCCAGATGACCCAGGCCTCCTCCTCGGGATTCGGCTTCAAGTCGTTCACCCCCGGCCGTTCGCCGCAGAGCTTCTACCAGGTCACGATCTTCCTGCTCGTCCTCGTCGTCCTCATGGGCCACCTCGTCTCCGATGTGATCGCGCGCTACCTCGATCCCCGGCTCCTGAGGGCCCCGCGATGAACGGGCCCGCGACCCCGCCCGCCGAGGAGGACGAGGCATACGAGCTCGGCCCCGAGTGGCGTCCGTCGAAGAACCCGTGGGTCCGGTTCCGCGAGCGGATCCGCGGCAACCTCCCGCTTCAGGCCGGCCTCGCCCTCCTGGGCGGCTTCGTCGCGATCGGGGTGAGCTCGGTCCTCCGCTTCGGGAAGGAGCTCCCGTACCTTCGCAGCAATTCCGCGCTCATCGCGTCGCTCTACCCGCCGGGTCCGAGCGGGGCGCACCCGTTCGGAACGATCGGGGGTCCCAAAGCCTCGGTCGGCGTCGATCTCCTCACGGCGCTCCTCCAGGCGACGCCGATCGATCTCGCCCTCATCGGGGGCTCGATCCTCCTCGCCGTGGCCGCGGGCCTGCTCCTCGGGGCGTACGCGGGACTCGTCGGCGGCCCCGTCGACCTCGCGGTCACCCTGGTTTCCGATCTGCTGGCGACCGTGCCACCCTTCTTCTTCGTCATGGTCCTCTTCCTCGGTCTCCAGCCGTTCCTCCAGCCGACGTCGAACCTGTGGGTGTTCGCGGTCCTCTACGCGATCGTCCTCTGGCCGTACCACGCGCGGCCGGTGCGGGCGCGCGCGCTCCAGGTCGCCGGCGAGCCGTACGTGGAGGCCGCGCGCGCCGCCGGGAGCGGTCGCGGCCGGATCCTCGCCCGGCACGTGATCCCGAACTCGCTCGCCCCGCTCCTGGCCCAGATCCCCGTCGACGTCTACAACTTCCTCTTCGTCCTCACCGTGTTCCCGTTCCTGGGATGCCTCGGGACCGGGTTCTTCCAGGTCCTGACCCCGCTCCCGAACGTCCCCGCGGGAGCCTATGCCGAGTGGGGCTACCTCCTCGCGGCGGGGGCGTGCGCCGGCTGGAGCCCCTTGAACGAGCTGAACCACTGGTGGATGTACGCGTTCCCCGCGATCGTGGTGGTGCTCTTCGGGATCGCGGTGGCCCTCGTCTGCGACG
>JBGOSQ010000047.1:0-14494 GCA_041476045.1 Thermoplasmata archaeon
AACTCGCTCGCCCCGCTCCTGGCCCAGATCCCCGTCGACGTCTACAACTTCCTCTTCGTCCTCACCGTGTTCCCGTTCCTGGGATGCCTCGGGACCGGTTTCTTCCAGGACCTGACCCCGCTCCCGAACGTCCCCGCCGGGGCCTACGCCGAGTGGGGCTACCTCCTCGCGGCGGGGGCGTGCGCGGGGTGGAGCCCCCTGAACGAGCTCAACCACTGGTGGATGTACGCGTTCCCCGCGATCGTGGTGGTGCTCTTCGGGATCGCGGTGGCCCTCGTCTGCGACGGTACAGAGCGGCTCCTCGCCGGCCCGAGGCCGACGCGATAAGGTCGATCGCCCCAGCTCGACCCGCTCCGCGTTCGCCACCCCCGCCTCCCAGCGGAGGTGGGTCCGCGAGCGCTAGGGATCGACGACCGCGGCCGTGACGGCGTCGGAGTAGAGGTCGTTGCGCCACCCCGCGTTCACTGGGTCGTTGGCGGTCTTCTCGACCGCCGTCGACAGGTAGACGCCCACGAGCTCCGAAACCGGGTCGACCCAGAGGTAAATCCCGCCCGCGCCCCAGTGCTCGAACGATTCCGGAGAGGGAAGACCGCCGACCATACCCGTCTTGTCGCCGTTCACGCTCCAGTTCGGCGAGATTGCCACCGTTACGCTGTCGGCGTCTGCTCCGTCTACTCCCGGGGCCTACTTCGTTCCGATCACGCTAGATGCGGCAGTTTCCTAGCAATCCAAGGGCAGAGCGGCTATGGGCCGTTGATCTGATCGATCGGCTGATTGCTCGGCAAGGAGTCCAGTCGGATTAATACACCTGTATGGCGGAGAATTGACCGTTGTAGCCGGAAGCGACGTTCAGGAGGGAATCGACCCCATTGGTCTGGGTTGGTCCCACGTTGAGCGCGTCGGCCAAAGTTTCGCCGTATATCCGGGAGTCGAACTGGTAGTTGTGACCGCTCGTCGCAGTGAAGGCGATAGTAATGGTGCGAGGAGCCGGGGTTCCTTGATGGATATTGGTGCTGTGGCCACAAGTAGCCTCGGTAATCGAGAAGATGACAAGGAACGACTGAGAAACATAGCTTCCCGACGTCGCGTCGTAGATCGACGCGTAGACGAGCAGTGTGGAGATCCCATAGGGATAGGTCAGAGGATTGCAGGCTGCCACCGTGACTGTGCTGTCCCAGGTGAGATTCCAGTAGAATTTAGCGGTCACCGCCCCCGCAAGTGCTGTGGTGGAGATTCCATTGAAACCCGCGGACACATTGAGGCGCCAGTAGTCGTTCTTCGCTGTGTCATAGCAGGCCTTGCTTTCCGGCTCGATCAGGGCTTTGAACCCGTTCTGAGTCGTTGGGCCAGCGATATTGTTGTTCGAGCCGCAGTTCAGGTTGCCTATGACGTTATTCGTCGTGACCGGGTTAGAGAACGGCGAGTAGGAGCAGAAGATGCAACTGCCGCTGGCCGATGAGACCGGAGCGAGGAGCGAGATCATCGAGACGGCCACAACAATCGATATACTGACCCTTGCCATCGCTCTGATTGGTCGGAGCAGCCTCATGCAATCCCCTATTACATTCGAGGATTGAACATATCGTTGGACCTCATTGCGGTGTAATTCGACCAATGACTCCACGAACTCTCCCGATGTCATCCGAGGCGGCGTCGAGTGGCTTGCGATATTCGGGTCTCCCGCAAGTTGGGTGCGCATTCGCCATCCTCACGATGATACTGGCGGGATTCATCCCGGCGACGTCTCTAGCCCGCGTCCACGATCTTGCTCTTCATGGGTCGGACTCGAATCCGACGGTCGCTAGCACTAATCCGGGGTTCTCTTCGGGCTCGAAGGCCAGTCTCTCGGCGACGCCGCAGGCAATCTGTTCAGTGGGCGTCCTGAGCTGTCCGGCAGGCACGGATGCCGTCCTTGCGAGGCTCAACTACTCAGCATCGGGCATAGGAATCTCGGCATGGCCAGCCGTTGAGATTCTTTTTGTTCTGGAGACGACGCCGTATGACGGGGTTTTTGATCACACTGGTATCAACGGATCTGCTTCCGACCCCTGCGCGGGCCCGTACCCATCGGCCCATCCGTTGTGCGACGAATCGAACGGCGTGCCATTCTTCGTCGACAACGCAGGCATAGTCGCCAACGAATTACAGTCGAAGTACCCGTCCACGAAGATTTCGTTCGGGCTGGCGGACTACGGGGCATCTCACGACGGTTGGGATGACTCGGACGGCACCCAGCATGTAAGGTGGAACTTCACCTGCTCCTGTTTCGCGACGTACACTGTTACGGGGTGGGATAGCGGTTCCAGCTACGTGTACCACGTGGACGTAGGCACGTTCGTATCCGCGGATCGCTTCGAGTCGGCTGTCACATCCACGTTCCAACGCAGCGTTCTCGATGGCGGGTACATTCTCCCCGGCTCGGATCTTAACGACAACTTTCTCCATTCCCCCTCGATTACCGCATTGTACGGTGCGCTTTCAGGGACCGAACTCGGCTGGTCGAACGATGCTCATCACGTCATTGTTTGGATCGGATCCACTGCGCCGCGTGACCCGAACTATGCCGTGAACTACTGCATGAGCGACTCGGGCTGGGCACCCTACTTCCTCCCCGGCGAACTCCTCGGCTTGCCAATCTGCAACACAAACTCTACCATGGTAACGGACCCAACCTGCGAACCAAGTTACACGTTTTCGACGAACGTGACCATGCCGGCCTGCTTCGGCTGGGTTCAATCCCAGGACTTGAGCCCTGAGGATTCAATCGCCACCTTTGCTCGAACCTCCCCCGCCTGCGTTGAGTCCCTCGGGGGATCTTGCACCATCGACATGGTCGACCTATTCGCGACGCCAACTGACGCCGAATCCCTCGGTTGGCTCGCCACTGGGGCTGCCTCGGGAGTGCCTCCAAACGCATCGTACGCCGGTGGCTGGTGGGCTATGACGAACGCCCATCGCATCGTTTCCGCTGGCTGTGATCTTGCGAACGCGACCGGGGGAACATGGGCGGGGCCGGATGTGGCCAATTGCGGCCCGAACCGAATCGGGTCGCTCGGCAATGTCCCGTACGGAACGAGATACGACCGACCATTCACATCGAATCCGGATCTGCTGAGCGCACTGGTGTCAATCGGGTTAGGTTCGACTCCGGGAGCGATGATCGGCGTGGCAGCTGGAACCCCGATGTTCGCCTTCGTTCCCTTTGGGGACTTTCAGATTGACCTGAGGGACCCGATTACTACGACCTGCGTCTCGCAGGTTCTCCCGGCCGTTTCCTGCATGACTCAGCCTGAGGTTCTGAGCGCCTCCGGAGTTGTCTACCTCGCCTGGAATTGGAGCAGTGACCCAAACTTGAACGCTCTGTATTCGGGAGATGAGTGGTCAGCCAGCTTCTACCTCCATGCAATGGGTCCGCCGTTCGATACGCCCGTTCCCATCGACGCGTGCGTCAGCGTCGCGTGCCAGAGTAACGGGAGCCGCCCCATTGGAGGCGTGTATTCGCGGGTTGCGTTTACTCCCGCGTGGACGAGTGGTGCTCCCCCAAGTCTCCTGACTCTCTCTTTTCCACCGGCGTTGGTTATTGTGGAGAGTTCCAAGGGTCCGTGGTCGCCTCCCTCGATCCCCTCGCCCCCGCCACCGCCGGGCCCAGGGCTTCCGCTCCCTTCCCCGACCACGAATCCCGTCCTCATTCCGCAGCCAATCGTCACCATCGCTAGCACCATTGTCGGTGGTTTTTCGGTACAAGCCGTCGCCGCGGGCGTACTGTCGGCGGGATTCGCCCGCATCGTGCTGCAGAAGCGGGCAATCGCGCAGCGTCAGGCGGTGGGGAATGTAGTCCGACCCCAACGCTCCGCTTTCGAGCAAGAACGCCCAACCGATCCTAATATCGGTCGGTTCGAGTAATTTCCGGTCAGGCGAGCACTCGCGCATGTCGGTCGGCTGCGCATCGCGGGGGTGAGTTCTTGGCCACCGCCCGAATCTCCGTGCGAGGAGAGGAGTTTGTGGGCACACGTGAGTTTTCGCGCAAGCAGTTTCGGGGGGTGAATCACGATTTTCGGGCAGACTCCCGAGTTTTCGGGCAGAATGGGCATTTCGGGCAAAGCCGCCGCTCCGAAGTCATCGGCGTCGGCTCGCGGCTCCCTTCGGGTGCGTCGATGGCGGCGGTGACGACGTCCATGAAGAGGTCTCGCCGATAGTGGCGGAACCAGTGGGCCACCGATTCCATCACCGGCGCTGCGGAGAGGTAGACGCCGACGAGCTCGTGGGGCGGGTCGACCCAGAAGAACACTCCCCCGGACCCGGAGTGTTCGAACGCTTCCGGCGAGTACAACCCCCCGACGAGGTCGTTCTTCGATCCGTGGACCCCCCATCCGAACCCCCAGCTCGCTTCCGGGAACACCTCCTGGAGGTACCGTGAGCCGATGCCGGGGATCTGGTTGCGGGTCATGGCCGCCACCGACGCGGGGCTGAGGATACGCGCGTCCCCGTAGGCGCCGCGGTTGAGGAACATTTGTCCGAAGGTGGCCAGGTCCCGTGCCGTGGAGAGCGCCGAACCGGCCCCCCAGTAGAGACCCTCCACCTCGACGGCGCTGTCGGACTCTTCTGCCGCGAGCCCCGGGAGCGGGGTGGCGCGCCGGACCCGGCGCGCCTGCGGCGCGTCGCGGCGGACGAGGTAGGTGTCGTCCATCCCGAGCGGACGGAGGATCCGGTCGCGAACGAACCGATCGAGCGGCGCTCGTCCCACGCGGCGGACGACCTCGCCGACGAGCTCGAAATTGAAGCTGGCGTACGACATCTCCGCACCGGGAGGTTTCGCGAGCGGAGCCTCGTACCGGGGCGCGAGATACGCGTGGAGACGCGGTGGGAGCGTCGGATCCTGTCGGGGACCGAGCGCGAGGCCCGAGTGTTCCTTCACGAACTTCTCGAGGGTCTCCTCTTCGACGCCGGAGGTGTGCGTCAACAGGTGTCGGAGGAGCACGCCCTCCTTGCCGGCGCCGCGGAACTCGGGGATGTACTCCGAAACGGGTCGGTTGAGGCCGACGCGGCCCTCCTCGACCAGGATCATGACGGCGGTGGCGGTGATCACCTTCGTGAGCGACGCGATCGGGAACAGCGCGTCGACGGGGGTCGACGGCGCATCGGCGTCGGGGGTGAGCCGGCCGTAGGCCTCGTGGAACACGATGCGGCCCCGTCGGGCGACGAGCAGGACGGCCGTCTGCGCCACCCCGTCCCCGACCCATTCCTTCCCGAGCTCCCGGAGATGGGCCAACCGTGCCGGTGCCATGGCCACCTCCTCCGGCGTCCCGCTACGCAGCGTCGTACCCTTCGTGGCGGAGCGGACGTTCCTCATCGATCCCGGACGGGGCGAACCGGCCGGGAGAGGCCCTCCCCATTCAAATCCGTCGCCCCGGCCGGTGGGTGCACGTTCTCCCGATGACGCGCGCCGTCCCGCAGACGGCGGGGCGATGGCTCTACCGGATGTGGTCCAGCGAGAACGAGCCCAGGCTGAAGGACTTCTTGCTGAACGTGTAGCCGATCCACGCGCGCGACTGCGCGTCGGTGATCCCCTTGACCGAGAGGAACGTCTTCAGTTGGTCCACCTTGAGGTTGAACGAGCCGTCGACCATGTGCTCCAACGTCTGGAGATCCGAGTCGGTGTGCATGCCGGTCTCGAGCACGTAGTAGCCCGCCGCCCCGTCGAGCTTCCGCCGACCGACGAACGGCTGGAGGAACCGGAACATCGCCGAGGAGTCGAGGTAGGCGGTGAGCGTCGAGATCGACTCGAAGACCATCCGGTAAGCACCGGCCTTCTCGCGGAGGTCCTGGCTGAACGCATTGACGGCGACGGTGAGCTGCTCGACGGCGCCCTTGTCGGTGAGCGAGAGGAGGCGCGCGACGGACTCCGACTGCGTCACGCCGAGGCTTCGCGAGTACAGGTCGATGTACCGGACCAGGCCGCGCGCCTCGAGATCGGGATATTGCGGGAGGATCCCGGTCATCTCCTCGCGGATCTGCGTGTACGTCTTGTCCGTCACGACCCAGAGCGCGGGGACGCCGGTCTTGAGGCCCTCGGCGATGAACAGGCGCGCGAGGACGTCCTTCCCCGTGTGCGACGGGCCGCTGAGGAGGACCTGGGAGCCCTTGGGGAGGCCGCCGAAGACCAGGTCGTCCAATCGCCGGACGCCGGTCCGGACCTTGATCTCGGTGGCGGCGGTGTGCGCGTCCTCCGCCATCTCCTCCGCCTGCTCCTCGGCCGTCTTCTGTTGGGCGGTCGCGAGCGTCTCCATCTGCTGGTGGAGGAACGACTCGCGCGATCGGAGCTCCTCCTCCTTGTGCTGGAGAGACTGGCGGAGATCGTCCATCTGCTTCTCCCGGTCCGCCGCGGCGGCGGAACCGGCGGCGATCGTCTCCTCGGCGCGGAGCTTCTCCAACCGCCGCGCCTCGATCTCGAGGGTCTGCTTCGTGACCCGAAGCTGCTGGTCCCACGCCTCGAGCTCCTTTTCCTTGAAGGTCAAGGGGGCGCGCTTCCGCTCGTTCTCCTCCGAGCCCAGACGAATCTCCTCGAAGCGCGTGCGGAGCTCGTTCTCGCGGAGCTGGATCTCGCGCTCGCGCGCGTCGAACTGGCGCATCCGGTCCTCCAGGTTCTTCGGGAGGCTCCCCTCGTCGAGCGCGAGCAGCTTCTCGCGCTGCTTCACGCCGTCGACCTCGGAGCGGGCGGAACGGACCTCGGCCTCGAGCTGCAGGATCCTGCGGCGTAGGTCCCCCTCGCGCTCGAGGAAGGCGCTCTCGCGTCCCTGGAAGTCGCTGTTGAGCCTCGCCTCGATATCGCGGACCGTTGCCGGGTCCGGGGCGACCGGCCCCGAGGGCGCGGGGAGGGAGCCGTCGGCGGGGCGCGGGGCGTCGGGGGAGACGCCGGACTGGAGGAGGCGGAGCCTGAGCTCGGCGATCTCCGCGTCCTTCGCCTGGATCGCCTGCTCGCGGGCCCGCGACTCGCGCGACCGGACGTACTTGATGACCGCGATCGAGCCGCGCTTCACGTGCTCGATCTGGTCCTCGAGCTGCTTACGTTTCGAGCGTTCCTCGAAGAGGGTCCGCTGGAGCTCCTGCGCCTCCTGGAGAAGGGAGTTCGGATCGAACTGGTCGCTCTTGACGCGGTCCAAAAGGTCGGTGAGCCATCGCACGACCGTCTCCTCGCGCTCGACCAGCTGCGCGGGGAGGAGGCCGGGAGGCGCCGGCGCCGGAGCGGGGGTCTCGGGGGTCGCCGGGGAGGGCACGCCTTCCTGGCTCGGAGTGGGGGCGGCCGGCGGGATCACGGTCGACGGGGCGACGGGCGCCGCCCGGGTCATCCGGTTCGCGTCGGAGGCCTGGATCCAGTTCTCCATCGCGCGGTCGTCGCCGTCGACCCATTTCTTGAGGACGTCGGTCGAATCCTTCGCGGGGAGGTTGAGGTGGCGACGTTTCGGGCGCTCCGATTTCCGGACCGTCTCGAGCCATCGACCGACGATGCGATCGCCGTCGACGGCGGGGTGGGTCACGGTCGGGGTCTCGCCCACGGGCGGGAGCTCGGCGACATGGAGCTCGATGGAGGACCGGACCCTCTCGATCTCGGCCGGGTCGAGGCCCGCGTCGGCGAGCGCCGTGGGGATGGCCTCGCGGACCTGGAGGGCGGTACGGAACCCCGCGGCGACGAGGAGCTGGGCCCGTCCCGGGTCGAGGCCCAAGGCCCGGGCAAGATCCTCGACCGTCGGATCGACGTGGGCGACCGTCGTCCCGGCGGCTTGTGCGGCCGGCTCGCTCATCGGGGGTAGTACCATCTCAGCGCTGCGGAAGGAATTAATATGTATGCCGCGGCAGAAGGACGGCGGCGGGGCGCCTCTTGCCGTCCTTCTGGGGCCCTCCCGCCCCACTGCTCCGCGGCTCCGAAGAGTAGAATAGCGCGCGAGCCCCCCGGGGGCCCATGGACCTCGAGGAGCGCGTCGCTCGCGTGACCCGCTCGACGGTCGAGGTCCTTACCGCCGACGAGGTTCGGACCGTCTTCGAGGGGAACGAGCGACCCCGCGCGTACATCGGGTTCGAGCCCTCGGGACGGCTGACCGTCGGCCACCTGGTCTGCGCGCGGAAGATGCTCGATCTGCAGGAGGCCGGTTGCGAGCTCACGGTCTTCCTCGCCGACTGGCACGCGTGGATCAACGACAAGCTCGGGGGATCTCTCGAGCGGATCGAGGCCGCCGGCCGGTACATGGAATCGGCCTTCACCGCCCTGGGGGTCGACCCGGCGAAGGCCCGGTACCGATGGGCCCACGAGCTCACCGGATCGATCGACTACTGGTCCCGCGTGGTTCGGGTGGCGAAGACCGCGAGCCTCTCGCGGACGAAGCGGGCGATGTCGGTCCTCGGGCGATCGGAGGACGAGTCCCAGCTCGACACGGCGAAGCTGTTCTACCCTTCGATGCAGGCGGCCGACATCTTCGAGCTCCCCGTCGAGATCGCGTACGCCGGCATCGACCAGCGTCGGGCTCACGTGCTCGCGCGCGAGGTCGCCCACCACTACGGCTGGCCGGTCCCGGTCGCGGTCCACACGCCGCTCATCTCGTCCCTCAAGGGAGGCGGCCGGATGGACCCCACGACGCTCGGCGTCGAGAAGAAGATGTCGAAGTCCGACCCGACCAGCGCGATCACGCTTCCCGCTACGGAGGAGGAGATTCGAACCCGTCTCTCGGGGGCCTTCTGCCCGGCCAAGGAGGTCGACGGCAACCCGATCGTCGAGCTCGTACGGCACGTGCTGTTCCCATGGGAAGGACGGCTGGAGGTCCCGCGCGCGGCCAAGCACGGGGGCCCGATGACGTTCGCGACCGAGGGGGAGTTCAGCGCTGCGTGGACCGGCGGCGCGATCCACCCGCAGGACGTGAAGGGCGCCGTCGCCGACGGCCTCGTCCGAATCCTGACCCCGGCGCACCGATATTTCGCCGAGCACCCCGAGGCGCTGCCCGTCGGCTTCTGAGGAATCCGGGATGGAATGCCATCCGAATTGGGGGCACCGCCCCTATTCTAGAAGGCAAGGTACCCGGCCTTGGAGCCCCCCCGTGTCGGCGGGCGGCCCTCGGCGTGACCCGCGTTCGAGCGGGGGTCCCTCCACTATCCGGGCCGTTAAATACCGCCGCCAGTAGGACGGCCCCGCCCGTGAGCCGAGGACCCCCTTGACGGGGTTCCGCTGACGCGAGGAAAACGATGGCGCGACCGATCTACGTACGATTCGAGACCCCCGCCGACGTCGCCGACAAGGTCCTTCAGTTGGTCCAGATCGCCAGCGAGACCGGCAAGGTCCGCATCGGCACCAACGAGGTCACCAAGTCCAGCGAGCGCGCCGAGGCCAAGCTCGTTGTGATGGCCGAGGACGTCGATCCGGTCGAGATCCTCGCCCACGTCCCGATGCTCTGCGAGGAGAAGCGCATCCCCTACCTTTACGTCCCGAAGAAGCAGCGACTCGGCCAGTCCGTCGGGCTCACGAAGTCCGCCGCGAGCGTGGCCATCGTCGAGGCCGGCGAGGCGAAGGGCCTGCTCGAGGAATTGGCCCTGGCGTACCCCGCGCTCAAGAAGTAGGCGCCCCGCGCCAGTAGGTACACGAGCATGGTCGAGGACAAGGGCTCCCCCGCGGAGGTCGTCGAGCTGATCGGACGGACGGGCATGGCCGGCGAGGCGACGCAGGTCAAGGTCCGCGTCCTGGCCGGACGCGACCGCGGCAAGATCATCACCCGCAACGTAGCGGGACCGATCCGTTTGGGCGACGTGCTGATCCTCCGAGAGACGGCGCGCGAGGCGCGCAAGCTCTCGGTCCGTTAGGTGGGTCGCCGATGGTCCTCAAGCGCCAGTGCTCGTTCTGCGCCGGCGAGATCGAGCCCGGCACGGGCACGATGTTCGTCAAGCGCGACGGCACGGTCTTCCACTTCTGCAACTCGAGCTGCCGGAAGCAGCAGCTGAAGCTCGGGCGCGTCGGCCACCGCCTCAAGTGGACCCGCGCACACACGCTGAAGCGCGCCGCCCAGCAGAGCGGACCCGCCGCGCTGCGCGCCCAGGCCCGCGCCGAGGCCGCCGCCAAGGCGGCCGCCAAGTCCGCCGCAAAGCCCCCCGCGCCGAAGCCCGCGGAGACGGCCAAGCCGTCGGCCTCGGCCGAGAAGACGTCGCCGGCCGCCGACAGCACCCCCAAGAAGACCGACGGGACCGAGACCGCGGCCCCGAAGCCCGCCGCGGCCAAGAAGCCCAAGGCGAAGAAGCCGAAGGCCGAGCCCTCCTCGAAGCCCGCGTAGGCGCGATCGACCGCCACCGTCCACTGGACGGGTGACGTTCATCTGTCGAGCCGTGGAATGGCGCCTTCGTGGTCTCGGGGTCCGGCGTAGCCCGCGAGGAACGCTGGGTCTCCGCGTCCGAGATCGCCGACTTCAGCTACTGCCCCCGTTCGTGGTGGTACGGTCGGAACCCGCCGCCGTGGGGACGCGCGTCGGAGAGCGAAAGGTCCGCCCGCGCGGGGGTTCGGTACCACGATCGGGCGCTGACCGCCGAATGGCGGCGGGAGCGCGCCGGGCTCGGCTACGCGATCCTGCTCGTCGTGGCGACGGTGCTCGTCGCGGGGGGGCTCCTGTGGATCCTGGCGTGATCCGAATCGTCGGCGCCGCGGTCCTCGTGCTCGCGGGGATCGGCGTCGCCGCGGGAACGATCCGTTCGTTCCTACGTCGACGGCGGGAGCGGAGGGATGGGGTCCTGCTCTCCGTCGACAGAGAGGAGGCCCACGGTCCGTCGCTCACGTCCGAGGAGCATCGCCTCGTCGGCCGTCCCGATGCGATCCGTCGGCTGGCCGACGGACGTCGCATCCCGGTCGAGATCAAGCACCGCGCGACGCCGCGGGAGGGTCCGCCCCGATCGCACCGCGTCCAGATCGCTGCGTACTCGCTGCTCGTCGAGTCGACGTGGGGCCGTTCGCCGCCGTACGGCGTCCTCCGGTACTCGGACGGCGGAGAGTTCCGGATCCCCTGGGACGCCCAAGCGCGGCGGGAGCTGCTCCAATTGCGCGCGTCGATCGCCCGGCCGTACCGGGGCGAGGCAACCCCGAGCCCGGGACGGTGCGCGCGCTGCCCGTGGCGCCACGGCTGCGACGCCCGGTACCGGCCATAGCCGCGCCGGACGACGAAGACATGGGTGCGGTACGGGAACGGGACCACCGCCCCTTGGGCAAGGGCCGGCTCCTCGGCCAGGATCGCCCGGACCGACTCGCCGAGGAGTTTCTGTCGATCGGCGGGTAGCAGGCCGATGGCACTGATCGACAGGACGCGATCGACGACGCCATCGCGGGAGATGGGATCGATGTGGACGAAGGTGCGCGCCTCGATGGGACGGAAGCCACCCCCCGCCTCGAACGCGCTTCGCCAGACCTCCGACCGACTGCGCGGGACATCGCCCATCTCGGCATCGATGAGCGCGCCGAGGCGGGCGACCCACGGAACGGACTCATCGCGTCGGTTCCAGACGAGTCCCACCCCGCCCGACGGCCGGAGGACGCGAACGATCTCGCGCACGGTCTCCGGCTGTCGGAACCAGTGGAACGACTGGGCGGCGACGACGGCGTCGATCGACCCCGCCCGCACCGGAAGCGCCTCGGCGCGCCCGATTACCAGCTCGGCGTCGCCCGACGTCCGACGGAAGACCGCACGCATACCTTCGAGCGGTTCCAGTGCGATCCGACGCGCCGCCCACGGTCGCATCGCACGCGTGAACTTCCCCGTCCCCGCGCCGAGCTCGAGTACGCGATCTCCCGGGTGAACTCCGAGGGCATTGTGGAGGTATGAGACCGCCTCGGGCGGGAACTCGGGGCGTCCCCGCTCATACGCTTCGGCCGATCGGTCGAACCCCTGCACGGCGGGATGGAGATCTCGGCCCACGCGCTCCTCGACCGGAGCACGTCCACCGAACACTTTACCCCACGGCGGCGGGAGCGTCGCGGCCCGGCTCAGGTGAAACCTTTTCTCGTAAGGCGTCTCGGTCCCTCGAGATGCCCGAGGGGACCGTCGAGCGAACGCTGGTGCTCGTGAAGCCGGACGGGGTCAAGCGCGGCCTCGTCGGGGAGATCGTCACCCGCTTCGAGCGCAAGGGGCTCAAGATCGTCGCGGCGAAGTTCCTCCTCGTGACGCCCGAGCTCGCCACGCGCCACTACGCCGAGCACATCGGCAAGCCGTTCTACCCGGGCTTAGTCGAGCACATCACCTCGGGCCCGGTGCTCGCGCTCGCTCTCGAGGGGCGCTCGGCGATCGCGGTGGTCCGGCTCCTCACGGGCGCGACGAACCCGCAGACCGCGCAGCCGGGAACGATCCGGGGCGACCTCGGACTCGCGATGACCCCCAACCTCGTCCACGCCTCCGACGCACCGGCGTCGGCCGAGCGCGAGCTCGGGCTCTTCTTCGTGCCGTCGGACTACTCCGCCTATCACCGGGCGGACCGCGAGCTGGTCTAGAGCGCTCGGATGGTCGACGACCGCGACGCGGCGATCGCCACCCTCTCGACGGGAGGCCTCATCGTCTATCCGACCGAGACGCTCCTCGGGCTCGGCGCGATCGCGACCGACGCCACCGCGGTCGATGCGCTCCTGCGCGCCAAGGACCGGCCTTCCGGCATGCCGATCTCCGTGGCCGTCTCCTCCGTCGAGGAGGTGGAGATGCTCGTCGACTGGTCCGCTGGCTCCCGCTCGATCGCCCGGCGGGTGCTCCCCGGGCCGGTCACGCTGCTCGGCCCCTCCTCGCGTCTCGCGCGCCGTTCTCTGGCGCCCGCCCTGATCGGTCCGGACGGATCGATCGGGATCCGCGTCCCCGATCACCCCGTCGCGCGCGAGATCGCGCGCCGCGTGGGTCCGATCACGGCGACGTCGGCGAACCGCCACGGCGCTCCGCCGTGCCGGTCGATCGTCGAGGCCCGCCGCGTCTTCGGGAACCTCGTCGGGACGTACGTCGGCCGCGGGCCGCCGCCCTCGGGCCGCCCGTCGGCCCTCGTCGATCTTCGCTCTCCGGTCCCCCGTCACGTGATGCGCGGGTAGGAGGCCTTCGGTGACGCGGTATCCGCCGGATCTCGATCGGTGGCGCTCGGCCGGACGGATCGCGTCGGACGCGCGCGAACTCGGGGCGCGGCTGGCCGTGCCGGGAGCGCTCCGGCGAGGGATCGCCGATCGGATCGAGGCGCGCATTCGCGAGCTCGGGGCCGAACCGGCGTTCCCCGCGAACCTCTCGCGGAACGTCGAGGCCGCGCACTACACCCCGTCGCCCGAGGACGAGGAGGCGCTCGTCGAGGGGGATCTCCTGAAGATCGACGTGGGCGCGCACCTGGACGGCGCGATCTCCGACACCGCCATGACCGTCGAGGTCGGCGGCGGTCGGCGTCACGAACGGCTCATCCGCGCGAGCCGGGACGCGCTCGCCGCGGGGATCGCCCGGGTTCGGCCGGGCGGAGCCATCGACGACCTTTCCGTCGCGATCGAACGCGCGATCCGCGCGCTCGGGTTCCGGCCCGTGGAGAACCTGATGGGTCACTCGATCGAGCGCTACCTCCTCCACGCCGGCGTGTCGATCCCGAACGTCTCCGGTCTGAGCGACGGGCGCCTCGAGGAGGGCCAGATCATCGCGATCGAGCCGTTCGCGACGAACGGCGTGGGCCAGATCGAGAACGGCCCGTTCGGCAACATCGTGCGCTTCCGGAGCGATCCCGGTCCGACGGATGCCGACGCCGCCGCCGTGTTCGCCCGCGTCCGCACCCTCCCGTTCACCGCCCGCTACCTGGACGCACCCGGCCAACGAACCCTCGCGCGGGTCCGACGCCGTCTCCAGTCCTACCCCGTCTTCGTCGAGGCCGGGGGAGGGCTCGTCAGCCAGGCGGAGCACACGGTGCTCGTGACCGCGAGCGGCAGCGAGGTCCTCACCGCGCCGTCGGCGGCGTAGGCGCGCCGACGCCTGTCCCGCGGGCGAACGCGGGCGCCTCGGTCCGCGCCGGGGGAGCGGTCTCGCGCGGTCGGCCGATCCAGTTCGCCTCGACGCGTTGGCCCCGACCGACGAACCGGAAGTTGCGCAGGAGGAGGCTGAGCCCGAGCGCGACCGCGCCGAAGAGGGCGATGAGGAGGAAGATCGATTCGAACGCCGGGTCTCCCGGGGCCGAGAACTGGGCGGGCGTGCCGGCGTAGTACGTCGTGACGACGCTCGCGAGGATCGTCGCCGACAGGACCGGTCCGATCGCCGTCCCCAGGTTGCGGAAGGTCAGGTTCATGCCGGTCTGGATGCCGGTCTCCTGCGGCTTCGACGAGACGACGACCAGGTTGATCATCCCGATGAAGATCGCGATCGTTCCGGTCATGATCGGGATCGGTCCCAAGATCAGGTCGATGACCGCGTTGTTGTTGAAGGCGAGGAACAGCCCGCCGAGGATGATGAGGACCGAGCCGAGCAGGAGCGGGAACTTGGGACCCGTC
>JBGOSQ010000048.1:0-14300 GCA_041476045.1 Thermoplasmata archaeon
CGCGTACTTCCGCGGACGCACGAACGTCCGCCTCGTGGCGCTCACGATCGACGAGGGGATCCCCGGTTACCGCCCGGCGACGATCGAGCGCGCCCGCGAGCTCACGCGATCGCTCGCGGTCGAGCACATCGTGGTCCGCGCTCATGATCGCCTCGGCGTCACCACCGACGAGGTCGCTCGGGCCCGTCCTGGGATCGTTCCCTGCTCGTACTGCGGGGTGTGGCGACGCCAGCTGCTCAATCGCGCGGCACGCGAGGCGGGCGCCGACGTATTGGTGCTCGGTTTCAACCTGGACGATCTGGCCCAGACGATCCTGATGAACCTCGCACACGCCGATCTGGAACGCTTGGCTCGTATGGCCCCGCATAGGGGCCGTCAGGAGGGGCTCGTTCCCCGCATCGCGCCGCTCGCGAGCATTCCCGAGAGCGAGGTCTTCCTCTTCGCGCGCGAGGCGGGCCTCCCGTTCGACCACGGCGAGTGCCCCCACGCCGGTGCAGCGGCCCGGAACGTCTTCCGCGAGGTCCTCTGGCGCCTCGAGGAGGAGTTCCCGGGGACCCGCCACGCGCTCCTCCGAACTCGCGCGCAGTTCCTCGACCTGCTCGATCGACCGGAGCTCGCGAGCGCTCCGATGCGATGCACCGATTGCGGTGAACCGAGCGCCCAGACGCGGTGCCGCGCCTGCGACTACCTGCGCGAGGCTCGTCCGGGGATCCCGATGGTGGTCCCGTGACGTCGGGCCCGCCGCCCCCGGCGCCCGAGGCGGGGAGCGATCCCCGATCGTCCGTCCGACCGCGGCTCTTCGTCGCCGGGGCCGGGATCATGGGCAGCGGAATCGCCGCGCAGGCCGCGATCGCGGGGTACGCAGTGACGCTCGAGGACGTCAACGAAGAGTTCGCTCGCAAAGGCCTCGACAACGTCCGGCGCGCGCTGGACGGCGCGGTACGGCGGGGCACGCTCACCTCGGCGGGCCGGGAGATCGCGCTCGGGAACGTCGAGACGGCGATCGGACTTAGGCGCGCCGACGCGGCATCTCTCGTGATCGAGGCCGCTCCCGAGCGGCTCGAGCTCAAACGGGCGCTGTTCGCCGAGCTCGAGTCGATCGTACCGAAGACCGCGATCCTCGCGACCAACACCTCGTCGCTGCCGGTGACCCAGATCGCCGCCGGCCTCACCGATCCCGGGCGCGTCGTCGGCATCCACTTCTTCAACCCGGTGCTCCAGATGCCGCTGGTCGAGGTGATCCCGGGCCATCTCACCCGTCCGGAGGTCGTGGAGGCGGCGTGCGCCTTCGCGAAGGATCTCGGCAAGACGGTGGTGCGATCGCGGGATACCCCCGGGTTCGTCACGACGCGCGCGCTCGCGGTCCTCCTCAACGAAGCCGCGTGGATGCTCTACGAGGGAACCGCGACGAAGGAGGACATCGACGTCGCCTACAAGCTCGGCTTTAACCACCCGATGGGACCGTTCGAGCTCGCGGACCTGGTCGGCCTCGACACGGCCCTCTCGATCCTCGACGTCCTCTGGGACGGCTTCCATGACCCGAAGTACCGGGCCTGCCCCATCCTCCGGACGATGGTCGCAGCGGGCGAGCTGGGACGCAAGACCGGCCGCGGTTTCTATGCGTATCCCAAGGCCGACGCGCCATCCGAGGACGGGCCGAAACCGCCGTCATGAGCGATCTCACCGCCCTCGAGGACCTGCTCCTCCTGATGCTCGCCGCGCTCGTGCCGGCGCTCCTGTACCTCTCGTGGGTGCGCGGGACCGAGAAGTACCAGACCCAGGCGTGGGGCGGTCTCCTGTCGCTGTTCTTCTACGGTGCGATCTTCGCCACGTTCATCGCGGGGATCCTCGAGGTCATCCTCCTCACGGCCGGCTCGACGGTCGCGCAGAAGTACCCGGCACCGGAGTTCACGTTCCTCAACCCGGACTCTCCGACGAGCCTCTTCTTCCTCATCCTCGTCGTCGCGCCCGTCGTCGAGGAGGCGCTCAAGGCCTCGGGGGTCGTGCGCGCGTCGGAGCGGCTCCGACTCGTCTCCGACGGGCTCGTCTTCGGGGCCGCCGTCGGGTTGGGGTTCGGTTTCTTCGAGACGTTCCTCTACGGATTGGGGGCCTTCTCGGAGGGCGGGCTCGAGGCCGGGATCGGGCTGATCCTCGTCCGGAGCCTTTCCTCGGTGCTCCTCCACGGGAGCACCACGTCGATGTTCGGCTACGGATACGCCGAGATGCGGCTCAACGGCCGCACGGGGTTCGCCGGGGCGTACTACGTGCTCGCCGTCGTCATGCACTCCGGGTTCAACGCCCTCGCGTCGCTGGGCGCGATCGTCGCCCTCTTCGGATACTCGAACGCGATCTCCGACGACGCGTCGCTGATCGGGCTCGCCCTTGCCGTTCTCTATGCGTTCCTCGCGATCGAGCACGCGCGGACCGTGATCCAGCGGACCGATGCGCCGGGTGCGCTCGGTCCTCCGGACCGGTTCCGGCCGAAGCCGGTGCGGCCCGCCCAGCTCTCCAGCGGTCCGCGACGGCGGTAGGGGATCGCGCGCCTCAGGGCGCGGGCGGCGGGCGCGCGCGCGAGGCGTCGGAGGTCCGGGTCCAGTCCCGGTCGCCGATCGATCGATACAGCGACTCCGCCTCGTTCACCTGGGGCGTCTCGGAGTGCTGCCCCACGTCGCGGATGCGGTCCTTCTTGAGGAGCCAGTAATGGATGCGCCACGTCTTGCCGCGCGAAACGGTCGCGTCCTCCTCCTCGCTCGAGAGGAGGCCCTCCTCCTCGAGCTGGTAGAACCGGTCGCGGTCCTCGCTCGAGAGCTTGTTGTCGAGGACCGAGTCCTCGTGTCCGAAGTATCCCAGCACCATCCGCGCGACGGTGCGGGAATGCTCGGGGGCGACCTTGCCCCGTACGACGAGCGTCCGCTCGATCGCGCGGGTGAGTTCGTCTTCGTTGATCACGCCCACGGCGGTCGACCTACCTCCCCGCGGTCTAAGAAGGTTCGGGGTGGAGTGGCGCCGCCGAGAATCGGGGCGGCCCCTGCGCGTGGGGCAAGGTTTAGTGGAGGGGGACGGTCGCCCGCGACCGATGCCCGACCTGCCGGAGGTGACGTTCCCGATCGACGACGTCGTTCTCACGGCGGCACGGCGCGCCCTATCTAAGGGGCTCTGTCCCGAATGCTTCGGACGGCTCTTCGGCCGGCTGGGGCACGGGCTCTCCAATCCGGAGCGAGCGCGGCGGCTTGCCGAGGCGATCGGTTCGCCCCTGCCTCCCCTCGGGCTCCCGTGCGCGCTCTGCCAAGGTGCGTTCGATCGCTGGGAGACGTGGCTCGCGCGCGCACGGACCGTGTCCGAGGGAAGCGAGTGGCACCGGTTCTCGTGCGGTTCGCGATGGGACCCGGAGCTGCTCGCCCGCGAGGAATCGATCTGGACCGAGATCGGCTCGGCGTGGGGGGAGAGCGCGCGTGGTGCCTTCAACCGCGAGCTGGGGAAGCGGATCGAGGTCGAGACCGGCGCCGAGGGCCGACCGGCGGATCCCGAGATCGTGCTCCTTGCCGACCTACCCGCAGGGCGCGTCGAGGCGACGATCCTCCCCGTCTACCTGGAGGGACGGTACCGAAAGCTCGACCGGACCCTGCCGCAGACCCGGTGGCCGTGCCGACGCTGCCAAGGCCGCGGATGCGACACCTGCCACGGGACCGGGAAGACCTATGCGGAGAGCGTGGAAGAGCTCGTAGCGGCCCCGGTCCTCGCCGCAACGCAGGGCGAGGGCACCCGGTTCCACGGGATGGGCCGCGAGGACATCGACGCGCGCATGCTCGGGTCGGGACGTCCGTTCGTGCTCGAGATCCTTCGCCCGAAGCGACGCACCCTCGACCCCGTCCAGCTCGGGGAAGAGGTGGCGCGGGCGTCCGGCGGTCGCGTCGAAGTGGTGGGCTTCCATATGGCCGACGCCCGCCGCGTCGTCCAGGTGAAGGAGGCTTCGCCAGAGAAGTCCTACCGGGTGGCGGTCCTTGGCGCCGCCGCGGAGGCAAAGATTAATGAAGCCCTGACGGTCGCCATCGGTCGGGCCATCGCCCAGCGGACGCCCACCCGCGTCGCGCACCGCCGTTCCGACCTCGTCCGGCCACGTCGGATCGTCGCCGCGCGACTGGTGGAGTTCGCCGAGGGGCGATTCACGCTCGACCTGCGCGCCGAGGCCGGCACGTACATCAAGGAATGGGTGGAAGGAGATGGAGGGCGCACGGATCCGAACCTCGCTCAGCTCCTCGGGACGCCGCTCACCGTCGAACACCTCGATGTGCTAGAGATCCACGATACGGAGAGTTAGAGATGGTCAAGAGTTCCAAGGGGTTCAAGTCCCGCTCGCGCGGCACCTTCACCAAAGAGGTCCGCGACCGCGGCCTTCCGCCGATCACGAGGTTCCTGCAGGAGTTCCCGCTCGGCAGCAAGGTCATCGTCCGCATCGAGGCGTCGGACCCGCACGGGATGCCGCACCCCCGCTACCAGGGGCGCGTCTGCACCGTCGTCGGCCGCGTCGGCCGGGCCTACCGGATCGCCTTCGTCGACGGGCACAAGCCCAAGCAGCTCATCGCCAACGCGATCCACCTGATCCCGGCGATGCCGAACCCCGGGGGCGCCTAGCGTGCCCGACCCGGTCCCGCTCGCCGACGTGCGGAAGCTCCTCACCGAGGAGGCGTCCCGCCGCACCCTCCCCCGCGAAGCGATGCTCGCCCAGCAGCACGCCGAACTGTTCGCGCTCCTTCCCCCCGAGGAGGTGGCCAAGCTCGTCGCCGAGCTCCGCCAGCTCCCCTATGTCGACGCCGCGCTCGCGGTGAAGCTCGCGGACACGCTCCCCCAATACCCCGAAGAGGTCCGGCTGCTCTTTTCCAAGGAGCGGGTCGTCCTCGACGAGGAACAGCTGACTCGTCTCCTCGAGACGATCGCCCACTACCGATGATGGGGAGGTCGGCCCGTGGAGAGCTTTGTCATCATCCTGGATTACCTGCCGAACGGCCGGCAGACGGAGCGCGGCTACCACCGCGAACCATTGGCGCTCGGCGTCGGTGAGACCGAGCTCAAGCTCTTGGAGCTCGTGCCCCGGATGGGCTCGGTACTGGTCCCCGGGAGCCGGGTGACGCTCGTACCAGCCCCCGGCGTTCCCTCGCCGATCGATCACGTCCGCCGGCGGATCGGACGCGACGAGCTCACGGCGGCCGCCCGGACCGAGCTCGAGGCCGCGCTCCAGAAGATCGTCCGCGCCGACGTTCCCCGATACCTGCGCTTCTTCAACGAGGCGCCCGCGGTGTCGCGACGGTTCCACCTCCTGGAGCTGCTCCCCGGGATCGGGAAGAAGACGATGCTCGCGATAGTGGAGGAGCGGAAGCGCGGACCGTTCAAGGACTTCGCGGACCTGGAGCAACGGCTCCACCTGAAGAGCCCGGAAATGCTCATCGTCGGGCGGATCGAGCAGGAACTCGGCGGTGTCGACGACAAGTACCGGCTCTTCGTCGCCCCGTAGCGACGCCGTCTTCCCCGGCGTCCCCCATCGACCCGGGGACGTGGCGAGGACCCTGGAAACCCTCGGCATCACGCCGTCCAAGCGGCTCGGACAATCGTTCCTCTGGGACCCGTTCATCGCGGACGCGGAGGCGGCCCTCGTCGGGAACCGACCGGGTCTCCGCGTCGTGGAGATCGGGGGCGGCCTCGGGGTCTTGACCGAGGCGCTCCTCCGCCGCGGGATCCGGCCGCTGACGATCCTCGAGCGCGACGTCCGCCTCGCGGGGTTCCTGGAGAAGACCTTCGGGGAGTCGGTCCGCGTGATCGTCGGCGACGCGCTCGATGTCCCATGGCCGGACGCCGATGTCGTCGTCGGCAACCTCCCTTTCTCCGTCGCCACCCCGATCCTCGAGCGCGTCTGGAGGGAGAAGGTCCCCCGGTTCGTCGGCATGCTCCAACGCGAGGTCGTCGATCGGCTCGTCTCGCCGCCCGGCTCGCGCGTCTACGGTCGCCTCACGATCTTCGCGAAGTGCTTCGGGTCCATCGAGCCGTTCCAGGTGGTCCCGTCGTCCTGCTTCTCCCCCGCGCCCGCCGTCGAGGGGCGCGTGATGACGTTCGACCGACGCCCAGGACGTGCGCCGGTCCCATCGGTCGCGGCGCTGGAGTCTCTCCTCGACGCCCTCTTCTCCGCCCGGCGTAAGCAGCTGCGCAACCTGCTCCCCCGCGCTCTCCCGGGCGGGGTCGATGGCGTGACCGCGGCCCGCGCCGCCGGGTGGCCCGACGACTGGTCGGGTCGACGGCCGGAGGAGCTCGCGCCAGAGGAGTTCTTCCGAATGGCGACGGCCTTGGCGACGCTCGCGCGACCCGCCGCCGCATCTCGCCGAGCGCGGCAGGCTTAACTCGGACGAGCCGCGTACCGAGCTTGGGCCTCCGTGTCCGAGTACCCCAACCCCGCCCTCCGGTCGATCCTGACGCGGACGATCGTTCCCTTCGTCCCCGTGTGGCTCTTCGGGACCGTGCTCGCGCTACTCCTCGCCCAATTCGGCCTCGTTGGCGCCAACCTCGCGCTCGCGCGGGTCGAGGACTTCCTTCTCGTCTACTCCCTCCTCGTGGTCGCTCTGGTGGGCCTCCTAGCGTACTACCAGTACACCAGCACCCCGGCCCGGATCGCGATCGGGGTCGACGGCCTCCTGGCCTGGCACGGGGCCGACGCGATCGCCAAGGTCGTGGCCCTCCCGTTCGGCCAGATCCGCACCGTCGTCGGACGTGGCCTCTTCGGGTACCGCGTGGAGGGGCGCCCGGCGTCGTCGCCGTCCGGGCCCATCGCCTGGCTCAATCTGACGCCGGAGAACGCGGAGAGGGTTGCGGCGGCCTGGCTGGCGTGGAAGGCGCGCGAGACCGATTCCGAGCCCCCGTTCCCGGGCATTGCCGCCGCCCCGGCCTGGAGCGACTGACGGGCCGGCTCCTCAGGAACCAAGCGATTATGCGCGAGGACGCGCGTACTCTGCTCTCGTGATCGACGCGCAGGTCGACTCCCTCCTCGCTATCCTCGCCTTCGCCGCCGTCGGCCTGCTCGCGTCGGTGGCGGCGGTCCTCTTCTGGCGACTCCCTCACGGGGAGGGGGTCCTGGAGGCGATGGCGTCGGTCCTCCTGGTCCCGGCGAAGCGTCGCCGTTGGGTCATCCTCCTCTCCTTCGGGAGCTCGCTGTTCGTGCTGAGCGGACTGGTCGATCAATTGGAGGAGTTCGGCGTCGGCGGCGAACTGCTCGACCGCGTCTTGGCGCGGGCCCTCTTCGTCGCCGCTCTCCTCACCTTCGTTTCGCTCACGTGGATCGGCCTGCGACCGGCGCCGCTGACGGAGTCGGAGCGGATCGAAGCGAGCGCCTCGGTCCCCCGGGTGATGTCGAGCCTCGCGCTCGTCCCGTTCTCCGAGGACACGGGTCCGGGAAGCGACCGGTCCCGCTAGGCCGGGCCGCTCGACCGCCGCCGCACGCGGCTCACGCCGCGGGAAGGTGGGACTCGGACCAGGCGAGGGCGAAGTCCGCGATCTCCTGCCACCCGGGCCCGGCGAGGACGCCGAAGTGGTTTCGCCCGGGGAACTCCTTGTACTCGACCGGGGACGACGAGCCGCGACGGTAGCGATCAAGGTTCTTCCGGTTCAGCGACGGGGGAATGATATGATCGCTCGAGCCGCCGGTGAGGAGCAGCGGCGCGTGGGGTTTCGCAAAGTCGATCGCCCCGCTCCCTCTCCGCGACGTGCGCGGCACCCGGAGCGATTCGGGAACGACCTGCGCCCCGTAAACCGAACGCTGAACCTCCGGAGGCATTCCGTTGACGAAGGCGTACTGGAACCGGGGGAGGGACATCCGGTACGGCCGGCCCGAGGAGACCATCGGGTTCAGCACCGGCCAGTTGGCCCGGAGGAAGGAGAAGGCCGGAGTGAAGACCCCGCGCGGAGGCGCGGAATCGATCGCCACCCCGACCGCGCCCAGGTCCTGCTGGATTAGGGACTGCACGACGAGCCCGCCCATCGAGTGGCCGATGAGGATCGGCTTCTTCGACATCGCTTCGATCGCGTGCGCGTGGTGCGCGACGACCCCCTCGTAGTCCAGCCGCGCGAGGGCGGGGTCCGGGTGCCGCCGGTTGAGCTCCTCGACCGTTCCTTCGCGGCCCGGCCACGGTAGCGCGATCGCCTCGTAGCCTCGAGCACCGAGTCGGCGGACCCATCCGTCCCAGCATCGGAACGTCAGGAACATCCCGTGCACCAGCAGCACCGTACGACGTCCCATCCCCGACCTCCCCCGCTCTCCCAGAACCGGGCGCCGATAAGCGCTCCCCGGCCCCCGCCCGGGCGGCTCAGCTCCGTTAGGAGCGGGATCGTCGCGTCGTGCCCCCTCGGCGCCCCCGCCACGCGTATCCCCGCCGATCGCTCTGTGGTGCCGTGGTCCTCCGGGTACCGCGTGCGGCCGAGCGGCGGTTCGTGCTCGGTCGGCAGGGCCTATGGCCGGGCCGCCGCTGGGCGGGGAAGGACGGAACCCGGACCGCGATCCAGACCTGCGTGCAGGTGCAGGTGGATCCGCTCGACGTGGTCGGCCGCAGCCACGATCTGGTTCTGGCGAGTCGAGTCGACGGGTACCGGCCGGAGTACCTCGAGGAGATCCTGTACTCCGAGCGGGCGGCGTACGAGCACGGTGGGACGCTGTGCATCTTCCCGCGCGACCGGATGGCCTTGGCACGTTCCGAACTGCGGTACCGGGGCCTCCCCGCGTGGTGGCGCGACTGGGCCCGCGTCCACCGTACGCACGTGTCCCGGGTCCGCGAGGAGATCCGATCGCTCGGACCGCTCGAGTCCCGGCACTGGGCCGACGGAGAGTCCACCGAGAACTACCGGTCGCGGCGTCTCGAGGGCGTGGCGCTCCACTTCCTCTGGCGGAACCTCGAGATCCTGGTCCACCATCGCGAATCCGGCCGGAAGTTCTACGATCTCACCGAGCGGATGTTCGGACCGCCACCGCTTCTCTTTCCCAGTGCGGCGACCCGCGAACGATCCGCGGTCCTCCTGGCTGGGCGACTCGGCCTCTCCGGACGTCGCTACCTCACGCACCTGCCCGGGGCGCCCGGCGCCGGACGTCGGACCCCGACGGTCCTGCGGGCCTACCGTCAACGATTGGTCGATCGCGGGCTCCTCGCCGAGGTGCGGATCGATGGGGAGAGGGAGCCCGGGGTCCTCCGGGCGGAAGAGCTCCCAGAGCTCGAAACGGTCGTCGCGGGGGAGGTGCCGCGCGCGTGGAAGCCGCTCGACCCGGAACCGGAGGCCGTGTTCCTCGGACCCCTCGACCTCGTCTCCGCGCGCGGACGCGCCGAGGCCTTGTTCGATTTCGAGTACCTGTGGGAGGTCTACATGCCGGCCGCCCGACGCCGTTGGGGGTACTACGTGCTCCCGGTGCTCCTCGGAGACCGGCTGGTCGGTCGGATCGAACCGACCCGGGACCGCCTCCATCGCGCGCTCCGCGTCGGCCGCGCGTGGTGGGAGAAGGGCGTCGATCCGGGTGCGATCGTCCCCCCGTTGGCCCGGGGACTCGTCCGGACCGCGCGCGGGCTCGGTTTCCATTCGGTCCGCCTCGGCCGCGTCGGCCCCGTCGCGTTCCGGTCGGCGCTCGAGCGCGCGCTCACGGCCCGGTTCCGGGACGATCCACCCGGTGCAGGCCCCCCGGTTGTCCGCCGGTAGGCGAGGGCGGTGCGGCGGGGTCGCGATCCTCTCGGCGTCCCCTTGGTCGGCGAGGCAAGGTTTTCGGCACCGATGGCATTCCGGGGTTCGTGGCCTCGCCTTCACCGAAACCGCGATTCCCGGACCCGGCCCACCGGGTTCCCGCGGACCCGCGACGGAGTTGGTGACCGGATTGGCGTACGATCAAGGGCTCGCGGATCGGCTCCAGCGTGCCCTCGGAGCGACACGCGGGGCCGTACCCCGACGGATGTTCGGCGGACTCGCGATCCTATACAACGGCCGGATGGCGTGCGGGATCGTCGACGACGACCTGATGGTCCGAGTCGACCGGGCCGACTACGAGGACCTGATCAAACTTCCCGGAGTTCGCCCGATGGATTTCACGGGTCGACCCCTTCGGGGATTCGTGTTCGTCGGTCGGAAAGCGATCGCGGACGATCGCTCCTTACGAGCGTGGGTCGCGCGAGGTCTGGCGAGCGCCAAAAGCCCTCGCAAGCCCGGCCCCGCGCGACACCGCTGAACCCCCAACACGGAACAATTCAGGGTGATCCCTCCCGGCGGGGGGGGGAGGAATCGGTTCAGACTAGGACTTCGAGCCCATCAGGGAAGCTAATCGTGACGTCTGCTTGCCCCGACCCAGCCCAGGCCAAGAAGTGGTACTCCCCTTCGGTGAGTGAGATGCCGATGAGGTAGGTACCAGAGACGGGACCCGAAGTCCAGACGTTCAGACCGATCGTCCATTCCCCGACCGTGGCCTGGTATTGAGAGGGGGTCAGAGCGAAGAACGTCACGTTCCCGGAGATGACGGCGATGCCATCGATGTTGCCGCGCGAGCTGAAGTTGACATCGACCTGCTGGAACGGCTCTTGGGCAAGATTCCAAGATGTCCCCGCGGCGACGAAGACTCGGGAACTCACCCCGGAATGTCCATGGCCTGCTGACTTGAAGAGAAGCGGCGATGCCACGACGATGGATGCCGTCAATACGACGGCCAGGGCCAGGAGCCACGCCCGTCGCTGGAAGGGGGTCCAGGACGATCGATGTCGTAGCCGACCGGTTTCGGACGAGGGGGGGTCCGCTTCGATCCGTGTCTCGATTGACTGCGCCGGTGGACCCTCGGATGGCATACTATCACCTATCGTAGTCGCTGTCGAGCGCGCCGTGCAACCTTCGGCGGTCCGGCAACGCCGGTTGTCGGATTAGTCAACGGTGTCGAGATTGAGGGCCTGCACAATCCCTTTCGCGTAAGGGTTCTGTATCGTTTCGTCCGGCTCTGGGCCTTCGGGCGAAGCCGTCACTTTTCGGCTGACCTCCTCAGGATCCCACTCATGAAGAGGACCTGCCCCCAGGCTGGCCTAGCGGATGACGGGCCAAGAACTCCTGAGTCTCGGCCCTCGCCTCCATCCCTCTTCTCCACATTTCGTCGAAGTAGCGTTTCGTATTCCGCCGCTTGCGCTTGACGCTAGCGTTCTTCGTCTTGGCGAAGACGGCGTCCACTTTCGTCCAGAATTCCGATGGGGAAAGATCGGACTGCACAACCTGGCAGCGGGTCGGCCAACAGATCGTCCACCTAGGTTCCTTTGCTGCGAATCCCCAGCGAGGATGCAACGGCACGTCCCAAGGAACGTATGCGAAAGGATGCTCATGCACCTCGGGCTCCGTCATCACGGCCCCCGCGCGTTGAGTTAGGACGATTCCGGCCCAGTCTGCCTTGTCATAATCCCTCCCCGCATCGTTGATTGCCGGCCCCATAATCAGGTCGCCATCCCGAAAGAATTCTCCTAACGAAATCGAGCCGCGGTAAAGCTCGCCCTTGAGTACCGCACGGACGTACCAGTCCGCAATCTGCCGCCAGACAGCCCTGATTACCAATCCCGGGGATGCTGGCATGGGAGTCGCGTCGAAGACGAATACCACGGTGTCTGAAAATCCGAATGTTTCCGACTTGACGTCGAACGACGGCATTTCTTTCCCAGACTCCGCCGGGTCCAAGCTGAAGAATCCGTGCCTCGCGCTCGGTGGGTAGAGCTTCAGGTCACCGAGGACCGACTTGCGTCGCGCCAGTGACGCCAACCAATCGCCGTCGTTTCTAGGCTCGCTCGATCCCAGTGCATCGAGGACGGCGACGACGCCCCAGTGCTTGGTCCCTTCCTCGCTTCCCGCCACCGCACTCACCGCCTAGTGAGATACATCTCGATCTGACCGGTTCCCAATGCGCTCATTTGGAGTGGGGTGCCTCATCTCGTCTCCTGGTAGAAAGTTCGATGAGTTCTCTCCATCCGCTCACCGGCGGAATCCCGGCGGCTTCGCCCGGGGTCGTCCCAAGGCTCAAGTGGCGGCGAATCAGGTTGTAGTGAACCCGCCACCCCTCGCTCAGGGCCGAGGCGCCCCGGTCGTTGTCGTACGCCCGCATGGTCTTGGTTCGGTCCTTCTGGCTGCCGTTCATCCGTTCGATTCGGTTGTTCGAGAGGGGAGCCCGGATGCTCGGTACTACCCTGTGCGGGGAGTGTAGCTTCCCACCGGGTCCGTAGTTCGATCCGAACTCCTTGGACACGGCCCGGATGTAGCTTGCGAGGCCGTCCGTGCGAAGCTCCGAGGGGCGCACGTCCGTAACGTCCTTGGCCGCTCGGAGGGCCGCACGGGCCTCGGGAACGCCACGGCCCTTGCTCACGGTAGAAGCGAGCAAGAACCGGGTCTCGGAGTCCATCACGTTCCACAGGTACGCGCGCTCACCGTTCACGTTCAGGAAGCGTTCGTCCGCGTGCCAGGTCGCTCCGACCTTGGCGCTCTGAGCGTCCATCCACTCGGCGGCGAGCTTTGAGTAGTGCGTAACCCACCGATAGACGGTCATCGGCGAGAGTTTGAGGCCGTAGGCTTGGGCAAAGTGCGCTGCCACCTGTCGGAGCGAGACGCCACGGAAGTAGAGGTCGAGCGCCTTGGCGATCATCTCGGGGTCGCTCCGGCGCTTGTGGTAGCCCTCTTTGCCGGAGAAGTAGGCCCCGCAGATTCGGCAGAGATAGCGCCGAACCCGGCCGCTCTTGTTCGAGCGGTTGCCCGCGCCTTCAACGTCTCCCGAGCCGCACTTGGCGCAGGGCGGAGCGGACTCCGGCCCAGGGGTCTTGGCCTCTTGGAATCCCGAGCGGAAGCGGACCGCGAGAATATGGATACAGGCGGTCTTGGTCTCGGAGTTAAACGCGCAGTCGCACACCCACCGTCCGCGTACGAGGGAGACTCGGTAGGAGACGCCGACCCGGCTCTGCGACCCGACCCGGAACTCGCCGGGGCTAACCGTCTCGATCTGGTCGCCGCGCGCCACGATTGCTAGGGCCGGAGTCCGCGAGTCTTGCCATGTCGTCGTCATCATCCACCCCATATCCACGTTGATATATAAGGGCGTCTTATCCACATGGATAGCGCGGGTGCGGCGATGGGCGTATATACGTGGATACGCTGAGGGCATACGATGCCCAAGTGGAAGGTCGATGCCAAGGAGTTCACCGTCAGTGTCAGCTACCATGAGACCCGGGGGACGCTCACTACCATACCCAAGCCCGTAGTCGATCACCTCGGCCGGCCCGAGAGGGTGACCTTCATTCTCCGAAAAGGGAAGGTCGAGATTCGAACGGCTCACGACTAGTTGTTTCGGTCGCGCCTCCATTGGAGTGGAGGGGGCTCTTGCCTGGCCTTCCGGGCCTGTTCGCGCATGGTCGGAATCATGACAATGAACCCGAGAGTTCCGAAGAAGAACGTCCCGCCGACCGCAGATACAAGACTCGCGTACTCGATGCCCCACGCAAGTCCGCGAAGGAGATACGTAACGGCCACAGCGGCGCCCAACCCTATCGGAGCAGCGAGAAGTACTGGCCATATCCACGGCCAATGGTCGTAGAATAGTCGGGACCGGCGTCGCCGGGGCATGGTCGAGTCCTCGACTATAGGATCGTGCAGCCAGCACCGGCTCCAATCACCACTCCTATCACTAGAAGAACGATTCCCAGGATCGCGGCCGGAATCGAGACCACCCACGCGCCGAGCAGCGAGATTCCACCGCCCACCAGAAACGCGGCGACACCATAGAACTCTAGCGAGTTGGCGAAGGCGCAAGGCCCAGACTGAATCGCTCCGATGTACGCAACAACGATCCCTAGGACGATCAGCGCACCGGCGATGAATTGCGGACTCGGCATGACCCGTGATTCTTTCACCGCGATAAACCCCCTCGCTCAAGTACGGACACTTCCTCGCGGGTACGCCGCGCGAGCGGCGCCGAGCGGGAGACGGAACGGCGCGGGGACTGGACCCTGCCCCCCGATCCGAGAGGACGGGTGCCGCGCCGATGCTCCCTCCCGCTTCGGCTAGGCGTCCACCTCCGCCCGGCGTCTCCGCCGGACGAAAAGTTACTGGGGGTCACGCCCCCCTCCTGACCCGTCCAACCGGACGATAACGGGACAGAACCTCGCGTAAGTCGCGTTTATATAGAAGGGCTCGTTGGGCGTTGCCGGTGGAACCAATGATGCAGGGTACCCCGATCCTCGTGCTCAGGGAAGGAACCGAACGCGCCCGCGACAAGAGCGCCTCCGCGAGCA
>JBGOSQ010000049.1:0-14101 GCA_041476045.1 Thermoplasmata archaeon
GAGACGTTGTAGACCCGTCCGCACGCGGGGCAGGATCGACGCTGGGTGAGGCGCTCGACGAGGAGCGACTCGGGGATCTCGAAGAGGAGGACGCGATCGACCGGCGCGACCTGGCGCAACGCCTCGGCCTGTGCGACGGTCCGGGGGAACCCGTCCAAAAGGAAACCGCCGAGGGCGTCCGGCCGACGGAGCCGTTCCCCGAGGATCTGAAGGACCAGTCCGTCGGGGACGAGCCGACCGGCGTGCATGTGCGCCTCTGCCTCGAGGCCGAGGGGGGTCTTCGCGGCGACCGCCCCGCGCAGCAGGTCCCCTGTGGAGAGGTGCGGGATTCCGAGGCGTTGGGCGAGCTCGGTCGCCTGCGTGCCCTTCCCCGCCCCCGGCGGGCCCAGGAACACGATCCGCTGCACTCGACGCGCGGACCGACGCGGGCCTAAAGCCGTTGGGGGCGCGGGTCAACCGACGCGCGTCCCGTCGAAAGCGCGGCCCTCGAGGGCCGCCGCGAGGTTGGCGAGGTTCCGTCCGTCCACGATGGCGAGGGGGATCTTCGCCGCGGCCAGTGTGTCGGCGCCGAGGCGATCGAAGACGAACTCCTGGCCCGCGGTGGTGTCCGTACCGGCGCGGACGATCTCCCGGAACTTGGGCCACGCGATTGCCTCGATTCGCTTGGCCGTCCGGTCGGTCCGGGGGTCGCGGTCGTAGAGCCCGTCGACGCGCGTCGCGTTGACGACCGCGTGGGCCCGAAGGCGCGCCGCGAGAAGCGCGGCGACGCCGTCGGTCGTGTGTCCGGGCTCGGTGCCGCCGAGGACCACGATCGGCACCCGGTGCGCCTCGTGGACGGCCTGCGCGATCGTCGTCGGGGGGATCGCCGGTGTCGGCGGGCCGACGCACGCGGCGAGGAGCCGCGCGTGCAGTCGCGTCACATCGATCCCGACCTCGTCGAGCTCGACCTCCGTCATGCCGAGGTTCCGCCCCAGCTGGATGTAGTCGCGCGCGGTCCGGCCGCCGCCGGTCGTGACCACGATCGACACCGTCGCGGAGACGGTGCGCAGGAGGTTGGCGAGCGCGCGGTAGAACGACGCGTCGTCGGTCCCGGTCGTGAGGACCGAGCCCCCGACGGAGAGGACCACGTGGCCCCGCGGTGCGGGAGCGCGTCGCGCCATCGGGCGACGGAGACGGGCCTCGGCCTTCTTGGTTTCGCTCGTCCGCGCGCGCCAAGGGGTTATGAGGAGGGTCCGCCCCGTCCCCGGTGATGGCGGCCGAGGACCCGCTCGCGCGCGAGAAGGACCTGGCGGCGCGCGCGGCGATCCGGCGGATCCGGCCCGGCATGCGCGTCGCGCTCGGCACCGGCTCCACCTCGGCCTATGCCGTCCGGGCGCTCGCCGAGAAGATCGGACCGGAGATCTCGGTCGTCGCGAGCTCGACCGCGACGGAAGAGCTCGCGGACAGCCTGGGTCTGTCCGTGGGTCCGCTCCAGCCCAGCGATGCGTTCGACGTGATGGTCGACGGCGCCGACGAGGTGACCCCGCATCTCGATCTCACGAAGGGCGGTGGCGGCGCGCTGTTCCGGGAAAAGTTCCTCGCGCGGCTCTCCCGGGAGGTCGTTATCATGGTCGATCACACGAAGCTCGTAAGCCACCTCGCGACGCGCTCTGCGATCCCCATCGAGGTCGTTCCCTTCGCCCGCCCGGTCGTCGTTCAGCAACTGACCGCCCGAAGGTTCGGGTGCTCCGTCCGCGGCTCCGACGGGACGAGGCCGGGGGCTCGGACCGACAACGGCAACGAGATCATCGATCTGCGGCCCCCGAATCGCGTGGAGGACCCCGCGGCCCTCGAGATCGAGCTCCGCTCGATCCCCGGGGTCGTCGAGACCGGCCTCTTCGTCGGGCTCACGCACCGTGTCTATGTCGGGCTCCCCGATGGGACGGTGCAGGAGATTGTCCCGGCCCTGTCTCCGCGAGCCGCGTAAGCGCGCCGGCATCGCCAGCTTTATCGCGCCCACCGGGTACGCCCCCCTACCCTCGAGGGACCCCACCATGGAAGGAAAGTTCGTGAAGACCCGGATCGACGACCACGTCGGGATCATCGAGGTCGCGAAGGGGAAGGCCAATACCTACGACCTCGAGATGATGGTCGAGCTCGACCGGGCCGTCGAGGAGCTTCGCTTCCAGGACGACGCGCGCGTCGTGATCCTCACGAGCGGGGTCGCGGGATTCTTCAGCGCCGGCGCCGACATCGAGATGCTCAAGAAGAGCCAGCCGGACTTCAAGGCGATGTTCTGTCTCCACTGCCAGGAGACGCTCAACAAATTCGCGAGCACCCCCAAGGTCGTCATCGCGGCGATCAACGGTCACTGCGTCGGGGGCGGCCTCGAGATCGCCCTCTCCTGTGACCTCCGCATGATGGCCGCGGGTTCTGGGAAAATCGGGCTGCCCGAGGTGACCCTCGGGGTCCTCCCCGGCACGGGCGGCACGCAGCGGCTGCCGCGGCTCATCGGCACCTCGCGCGCGCTCGACATGATGATCACGGGGAAGCTCCTCACGCCCGAGGAGGCGCTCCAGATCGGCCTCGTGAACTACGTCTACCCGAAGGAGAAGTTCATGGAGGACGTGCTCGCCTACGCGAAAGCGCTCGCGAACGGGCCGTCGCGCGCGGTGAACCTCATCAAGCGCTCGGTCATGGAGGGCGTCGAGATGCCGCTGACGGCGGGTCTCGCGCTCGAACGCGAGCTCCAGAACCGCCTCTTCATCACCGAGGACGCCAAGGAAGGCCTCGCGGCGTTCGTTGAGAAACGGAAGCCCAGCTTTAAGGGCCGTTAGGGGCTAGAACGGTCGCACCCATGGACGGACCCACCCTGCCCAATGCGCCTACGACGGCGCCACCGACACCCAAGAGCATCAGGGAGGGCGGGACGATCGAACCGGTCCGCGAGATCCTGTGGGGCGCGTCCGCCGGCGTTCGGAAGTACGAGACCGTCGAGGAGATGCCGCCCGAGATGCGGAAGCTCGTCGTGAAGCTCATGGTCGTCCAGGCGGACACCGAGTTCGCCTCCATCCAACAGCACCGGCCGTGGCTCGACGCCGCCCCGACGCTCGAGGACCGGTGGATCGAGGCACGGATCGTCGCCGACGAGGCGCGCCACGGCCTCCAGGCGTGCCGGATCCTCCGCGACTTCGGCGAGGAGGGCCAGGTGCTCATCGACGATCTCCTGACCAAGCGCGAGGGCCAGCACAAGCTGGACGCCTTCAACATGAAGTTCGACCACTGGGCCGACGTCGGCGCCTTCACCTGCTTCGTCGACCGCGTCGGCGTCTACCAGCTCCGCGCGTTCCAGGAGTGTTCCTACGGCCCGCTCGCACGAGCGATGCCGCTGATGCTCTCCGAAGAGCAGCTCCACCTCAACTTCGGCTACAACGTCCTCCGCCGCATGGTCAAGGACGGACCGAAGTACCAGGGGAACCGCGAGGAGGCCCAGACGGCGGTCAACCGCTGGTACCCCCGGTCGCTCGACATGTTCGGCCACTCGAACTCCGAGACGAGCCGAAAGGCGATCGAGCTCGGTCTCAAGCGCTGGACGAACGAGGAGGCCCGCGCTCGGTTCGTGGCGGAGATCACGCCGCTGATGCAGTCGGTCGGACTCGAGCTCCCCTCCGTGGACTTCGACCGCCACATCCTCTGAACGGGCGAGCGGCGCGCGCCGGCGTTCCGGTCGGGGCGCTGGGTTAACTTACCCGGCCGGCTCCCTCCGACGTGGTCGGAGGCGCGGTCCTGAAGCACGTCTCGCTCGAGGTCAGCGACGTCGCGCGGACCGAGTGGTTTCACGACCGCTTCCTGGGCCGCCTCGGGTTCCGCCGTTTCGTCCGCGACGCAGGCTACCTCGGGTACACGAACGGCGATCTCACGATCTGGTTCCTCCGCTCCCGGTCCCCCCGCGTGCGGCGCGCTCCTCCCACGGGCGACGAGGAGGTCGTCGCCGACCACCTCGCCTTCGAGGTGGGTTCGCCGGACGAGGTCCGGTCGTTCGAGGCGGCGCTCGCCAAGGAGGAACTCTACCCGTTCTTCAAAGGCGAGGAGCATCCCGAGTTCCGTCCGGGGTACTTCTCCGCGATCTGGACCGACCCCGACCAGGTCGTCCTCGAGGTCTACGCGATCGCCGCGACGCCGAAGCGGAAGCCCAAGCGCGCGGGCGCGGCGAAGAAGTCCAAGACCCGCCGTCGCCGCTAGGTCGATCGCGACAGGAGCCGGCCGCCCGGTCCGGGGCGCAAGAGCAGCGTGGAGCGGACGCCGGGGATCCGACCGAGCCGACGCCGGACGCTCGCGGAGTCCCGGTCGAGCAGGAAGACGTGGACGTGGGCGCCCGCGTCGTGCGTGTAGCCGGCCACGGCGCGCCCCGCGGTCGCGTTGATCCGCCGCACCTCGGCGAGGACGGTGCGGGAGGTCCGTGTGAGATAGTCCAGGCTCGGTCGTGTCGTCTCGCAGACGTTGCGGAAGCTGTCGCATTCCTCCATGATGAGGGGAAAGAGCCGGTCGGCGTCACGGCCTCGGATCGCGCGTCGCAGGGCAGTGATCCGATCGGGAAGCTCGGCCTGGCGCTGGGCGAACGCGGGGGAGGTCCGCACCGTCGCCTGCATGGCAACGGCCGAGCGGACCGGTTTCTCTGGGGCATCCGCGATGAGGAGGACGAGGTCGCGGAGCTCGGGCCAGTGGTCCTCATCGAACAGCGGTCGGGCGTAGCAATCCGAGCCGTCCGAGCGCGTGCCGGCCCGCCACTCGACGAACCCGCCGAAGATCGAGCGGCACGCGCTGCCCGATCCAAACCGGGCGAGCTGGCTCAGCCGGACCTCAGAGAGCCGCAGTCCCGCCGCGGCCGAGCCCGCTCCCGCGAGCGCGGCGAACCCGCTCGCGCTCGACGCGAGGCCGCTCGCGGTCGGGAAGTTGTTCGCGCTCACGACGTGGGCGCGGTTCGAGGTATGGGCCAAGCGCCGGATCCGGTCGAGAAGCTCCGAGACCGATCGTCGGGCCGGCTCGGAGGCCGGGCGTCCGTTGAGCACGAGCGTATCGTCCACGTGGTCCGGGTCGAAGGCGACGGTCGTCCGGGTACGCATCCGGTCGAGCGTGACCGAGATCGAGGAGTTGTACGGGAGCATCCGCTCCGGATCGCGAACGCCCCAGTACTTCACGAGGGCGATGTTCGGGGCCGCCTCGTAGGTCGCCCGGGCCGCCGGGCGCGTGGCACCGCCCATCTCGTGGGCCTACCACGGGGTCGACTACTTATCCCCCTCGGCGCGTCGGCCCGGTATGGCGCGACGGGCGGCCCGAGCGAACGGCCCGGGCATCCCGCATCCGATCCGTCCCCCGTCGGACTGGACCGTCCCGGGGAAGCTCCCCGGGTTCCACAAGGAATCCGGCTTCGTGATCGATCCCATCGGGACCGGCAACGGCGAGTGCGTCGTCGTCGGAACGGTGGAGGCACGCCACCTCAACATCAACGGCGTCGTCCACGGCGGCGTCTATGCGACGATCCTCGATACCGCGATGGGCGGTGCCGTCGTCTCCATCCTGGGCGATGGCGAGGTCACGGCGACGACGAGCCTCTACATCGAGTTCCTGCGCCCGGCGCAGGAGGGGCAGACCCTCCGCGCCGAGGGTCGTATCGTCCGACGCGGCCGCCACCTCGCCTTCGTCGAGGGCAAGCTCAGCGACGGTCGTGGGGTGCTCCTGAGCCAGGCCCACGGAACGTGGTACATCTGGTCCGCGGCCGACGGTACCTGGTCCGGCACGAAGCCGGCGCCGCCGCCCGCTAAGTGAACCGGCGTCGGAGCGCCCGGGTCGCTCCGAGGAGACCGAGACCCTTCTTCGCGCCGCGCTCTCCTTCGAGCACGTGGTGGCTCGCGACCCAGTGGATGACCTCCTCGGGTCGCGAGAGCCCGACGTACGGGAGGGCGTACTCGTAGACGTAGGAAGCGAACCCCGTCCCACGCGTCTCCTGCCCCAGGCTCTCGAGGTGGCGCGTGATCCACTGCCAGAGCAGGTCCCGGGCCTCGGGGTTCCACGCGGCGCGTCGGACGATCTGGGGGAGGTGGGCGCGATTGAGGACGCCACGGTCGAGGAGGTCCAAGGAGGCGGCGACCAGCGACGGGTCCCGGAAGGAGACGAGACCGAGCTCGTAGTCGACGGCCTCGCCGACGCTCGGCGCCGTCTCGACGAGCCGTCGGAGCTCCGCGTGCTCCGACGCCCCTCCGAAGCGCGCGAACGCGGTCGATGCCGCCGGGCGGAGGTCCGGATCGACGCTCGTCGGGTCCCGGAAGGCGTCGGCGAGGGTGCGGGCGATCTCCGGGTCGGACCAGGCGAGCGCCACCCCGACGCGCTCCCGCAAGACCCCGTCGGTCTCGGTCTCGCCCGGATGACGGTGTGGCGTCAAGCGACGGTACTGGTGGCGTAGGAAAGAACGGGCGGCGGGCGTGACGACCGGGTGCTCGCCGAGGACGAGCCAGAGCCCGTGGAGCTGGTCCGCGATGTCGCGGACGACCAGGTGGACGTCCGAATTGGCCGACGCCCGGAGGAACCGCTCGTAGAGGCCGAACGGCGCGTCGCCCGAGTAGAGGAACGCGGCCAGGTCGTGGAGAACGATCCACTGGTCGGCCGGCGCGCGCCGGGGCAGATCGGCGAGGAGCCGATCGTAGCCGCGCTCGTCGTAGAGGGTCCGGTAGAAACCGGCGGCCCCCGGGTTGAAATGGAGCGACGTCACGTCGCGGACCGGAAGTCGTGCGGTGGGTCCCTCGAGCTTGTACTTCTGAACGGCTCCGTTGAGCTCGTAGGTGATCGGGATGGGCCACCTCTCATCGGTATGCCGGCCGTCGGCGGCGAACCGGCGCTGGTGGAGGACCAGGGTGCCGTGCTCCTCGTGGACGGAGAGTATCGGGTGGCCCGGACGCTGCGTCCACGCCTCGAGGAGCGGGCGGATCGGCTCGCGCCCGGCCCGGTCGAACGCGTCCCAGAGATCGGAGCTCGTCGCGTTGCCGTGTCGGAAGCGCTTGAGGTAGTCGCTGACCCCGTGACGGAACGTCTCGGCGCCCAGGTACGCCTCGACCATGCGGAGGATTGCGGAGCCCTTCCCATAGCTGATCTCGTCGAAGATCTGGGCGATCTGGTTGGGGTCGGTCACCTCGGTCGTGACGGGGTGGGTGTTCGGCAGCGCGTCGCCCTCGAAGGCGAGGACGAGCCAGTAGGCGAGGTAGTTGTCGAGGCTCCCGTACCGCGGGTCCACCTGATCGACGATCCGCATCTCGAGGAACGTGGCGAAGCTCTCATTGAGCCAGATGTCGGTCCACCACGCCATCGTCACGAGGTTCCCGAACCACTGGTGGGCGATCTCGTGGGCGATCGTGTCGAGGGCGTGGCGGCGGATCCGGGTCGACGTCTTGTCGTCGACGAGGAGGTACTCCTCCCGGAACACGATCGCCCCCCAGTTCTCCATGGCGCCGTAGGCGTACTGCGGAACGGCGATGAGATCCAGCTTCGGGAGCGGGTACGGGATGTCGAAGTACGTCTCGAAGGCGGGCAGGAGCTCGGAGGCGTGCCGGACCCCGAAGGCACCCGAGGCCGCACGACCCCGGGGCGCGAACACCGAGACGCGGACGCGTCCTTCGGGCCCGTGGAACGCGTCGAACCGGCCGACGCCGAGGTAGAACAGGTACGTCGACATCGGCGGCGTCGGCGCGAACGTGAGGTGCTTCGTCGGGCCGGAAGTGCTCTCGGTGAGCTGCGGCGTGTTGAAGATCACGTCCAAGTCGGCCGGCACCGTCGTCTCGAACCGGATGGGAGCCTTCCGGTCGGGACGGTCGACGCATGGAAAGACACGGCGCGCTCCCGTGGGGGCGCACTGGGTCGTGAGGATATGTGACGTGCCGAAGCGGGACCGGTAGAGCCCCGTGAGCCCGGATTCGGCGGCGCGGCCTCGGTACCCGATCCGGAGGGTCGGATTCACCGCGGGAGCACCGAGGAGCTCGAGCTCCTCCGCGTCCGGTCGAAGCATCCAGTCGAGCGGACGGCCACGACATTCGACCGAACGGATCTCGAGCCCGCTCGCGTTCAGAACGATAGGGCCCTCAACGGATTCGAGGTCGATCTCGACGAACCCTTCGAACCCGAGCCCCTCGAAGTCGATCGTGAGGTCGAGACGGTACTCGCGCACTCGGGGAGCGGAATCGGGAGAGACCAATCGGATCGACCTCCCCTGTCCGGTCGCGCCCGGGGCGCGGTGCAGGGTGGGCATCTTGATGCGGTACGAGGGAAACCCTTTGCCCCTTCTCAACCCCTCGAGCGCGCCGCTACCCGCGGTGGCCGAAGGCCGAGCGCCCGTCGCGACCGCCCTCCCGGCCAATCTTATATAGCGTGCCCCGGTCGCAGGGTCGGCTGACGGCCAAAGCGGTGGGGAAACACCCGGTCTCATCCCGAACCCGGAAGTTAAGCCCACTGGCGTTCCGCGCGGTACTGAAGTGCGCGAGCCTACGGGAACCGCGGAAAGCTGTCAGCCTCCTCTACCTCTCCGAGCGATAGCGCCATCGCTCCGGGCGAGCCGTTAAGTCGGCGACACCGTTCGCCGCCGCTCGTGTGGCTCGGAGCGCACATCGGCATCGCTGACGGGCTCGCCGACGCGCCCCGGACCGGCCGACGGATCGGTTGCGACGCGATCCAGATCTTCTCCAAGAGTCCCCAGATGTGGGCCGGACCTCCCATCGCCCCCGAAGCCGCCGACGGGTTCCGACATGCGGTGCAGGAGGTGGGCCTCAAGTCGACGGCCGTGCACCACGGGTACCTCGTCAATCTTGCGAGCCCGAAGAAGGCGATGCTCGCACGCTCCCGGAAGACCTTCCTCGACGAGCTGCAACGCGCCGAGACGCTGGGGGTCGATCACCTGATCTTCCATCCCGGCGCCCATCTCGCGAGCGGACGCGAGGAAGGGATCCGGGTCCTGGTCGCGAGCCTCAACGCGGCGTTCGCGGCGACGGCCGGCGCGCGGGTGCGCGTGCTGCTCGAGAACTCGGCGGGACAGGGCACCTCGATCGGCGGGACGTTCGTCGATCTCGCCGAGGTTCTCGGCCGTCTCGACGACCGGGCCCGCGCCGGCGTCGCGATCGACACGTGCCACCTGTTCGCCTCCGGGGTAGATTTCCGCACGCCGGAGCTCTACGGGGCGGCGATCGACCGGCTCGACCGCGAGCTCGGGGTCGCGTCCGTCTGCGCGTTCCACCTCAACGACGCCAAGGCCGACCTCGGCTCCCATCTCGACCGGCACGAGAACATCGGCCGGGGGCTGATCGGGGTCGAGGGGTTCCGGCCGTTCGTCAACGACCCGCGCTGGTCGTCGGTCCCGGGGTATCTCGAGACGCCACTGACCGAGGACGACTACGCGGCGTACGAGACCGATCTGGCCACGCTCCGGGGACTGATTCCCGACGCGCCGGCCGCTCCGACACCGCGCCGGAAATCGTCGCGCGCGGCTTCGTCGGCCAATACCTAAATAGGACGCCCCTCCTCGCAGCGCCGGCGATGGCGACCGCGGTCTCCTCGGCGAAACTCTCCGAGCTCGCCGAGCGCGCCCTGGAGGTGCGGCGCGACGTCGTCCGGATGACCCACGCCGCGAAGAGCGGACACCCGGGCGGGAGCCTCTCCGTCACGGACCTGCTGGTCGCGCTCCTTTTCGAGGAGCTGCGGATCGATCCGACCCAGCCCAACTGGACCGAGCGCGACCGGCTCGTGCTCTCGAAGGGTCACGCCGCCCCGGCCCTCTACTCGGCGCTCGCCCACCGCGGATTCCTGCCGGTCGAGGAGCTCCTCACCCTGCGTCAGACCGGGAGTCGGCTTCAAGGCCACGTCGACCGCGAGAAGCTCCCCGGCATCGAGGCCTCGACGGGATGCCTCGGACAGGGGATCGGCATGGCGGTCGGAATGGCGCTCGACAACCGTCTCGCCAAGCGCACGAGCCGGGTCTACGCGATCCTCGGTGACGGGGAGTGCCAGGCGGGTCCCACGTGGGAGGCCCTCATGGCGGGCGGCCACTACAAGCTCGACAACCTCGTCGTGATCCTCGACCGGAACGGCTACGAGACCGACGGGTCCACCGAGGACATCATGGGCATCGAACCGATCGCGGAGAAACTCCGCGCCTTCCGGTACGAGACCCTCGAGATCGACGGCCACGACTTCGCGCAGATCCTCAACGCCTTCGCCCGCGCCCGCGACACGAAGGGACGTCCGACCGCGATCGTGGCGCACACGGTGAAGGGCAAGGGGGTCTCGTTCATGGAGCACCAGTACTCCTGGCACGGGAAGGCCCCGAACCGCGACGAGGCCCAGCGCGCGCTCGCCGAGCTCGGAGCCACCCTCTAGGAGATCGCATGGTCGAGCGCAAGATGGAGAGCCTTCGCGACGCTTACGGCAAGGCGCTCGTCGAGCTCGGGACCCGCGACCCGTCGCTCGTCGTCCTCGATGCCGATCTCTCCGGCTCGACGCGAACGGCGCTGTTCGGTCAGAAGTTCCCGGACCGTTTCTTCAACGTCGGCGTGATGGAGCCGACGATGATGACGATGGCCGCCGGCCTCGCCCTCTCGCGGCGCACCGTCTTCGCCAGCACCTTCGCGATCTTCGCTGCCGGCCAGGCCTACAACATGGTCCGACAAGCGATCTGCTACAACCACGCGAACGTCAAGATCGTCGCGACGCACGGGGGCCTCCTCGTCGGCGGCGACGGCGGCACGCACCAGATGCTCGAGGACATCTCGCTGATGCGCGGGCTCCCGAACATGACCGTGGTCGTCCCGGCCGATGGGCCGACGACGCGCTCGGCGACGTTCGCCGTGACCGAGTTCGACGGCCCCGCGTACATCCGGCTCACACGGGAGAACCTGCCGACGGTCTCCGACGGCGGATTCGTCCTGGGCCGGGCGAACGAGCTGAGGGCCGGCTCGGACCTTACGATCGTTGCCGTCGGCGCGCTCGTCGCGCGCGCGCTCGACGTGGCCGAGGAGCTGCACAAGGTCGGCGTCGAGGCGCGCGTCCTCGACTTCGCGTCGGTCAAGCCGTTCGATCAGAAGGCGCTCCTTCGCGCGGCCCGTGAGACCGGGGCGATCCTCACGATGGAGGAGCACTCGGTGCTGACGGGAATCGGCTCCCTCGTCGCCGCGGCGACCTCCGAGAATTACCCGGTGCCGGTCCGTCGCATCGGCGTCCCCGATGTGTTTGGGGAGAGCGGCGAACCGTGGACCCTGCTCGACCGCTACGGTCTCTCGAAGGACCGCGCCCTCGAGGAGGCCTGGGACCTCCTGAAGATGAGGGGCAAGGTTCAGTAGGGCGAGGGCGTAGGCCCCGGAGCGACACCACATGAAGCTCTTCCTCGACACCGCCAGCGTCTCCGAGATCCGAACGATGTGGGAGATCGGGATCCTCGACGGGGTCACGACGAACCCCTCGCTCGTCGCCAAGGAGGGACGGAAGTTCGAGGAGGTCCTCCGCGAGATCTGCGCGCTCGGCATTCCGTCCGTCTCCGCCGAGGTCGTCGGGACGAACGTCGAGCAGATGCTCCACGAGGGCCGGCACCTCCGGGAGATCCACCCGTCGATCTACGTCAAGGTCCCGATGACGCCGAACGGCCTCAAGGCGACGAAGGTCCTCGCGTCGGAGGGAACGCGGGTCAACATGACCCTCGTCTTCTCGGCGACGCAGGCGCTCCTCGCTGCGAAGGTCGGTGCGGCGTACGTGAGCCCGTTCATCGGGCGATTGGACGACCAGAGCCAGGACGGGATGGGCCTCATCAGCGATATCGTGCAGATCTACCGGAACTACGGGTACAAGACCGAGGTCCTCGTCGCCTCCATCCGACACCCGATCCACGTCCTCGAGGCGGCGAAGCTCGGCGCCGGAATCGCCACGATGCCCTTCGCCGTGATGGAGAAGCTCGCGCAGCACCCGTTGACCGACATCGGACTCGCCCGGTTCCTGAAGGACTGGGAGAAGGTCCCCAAAGGATAGCGGCGCTATCGATACACTCTTGAGGCGAGGGACCTCGTCCGAAGCGTGGGGGCACCGGCGCTGCTCGAGAAGTACCTCGCCCTCACCGACGAGGCGTTGAAGCGCGTCCGTCCGGCTGTTCCTTCCCGCTCCTTTCTCGCCGGTGCCTCGGAGGATTTCCTTTCGATGGCGCGCGCCTACCTCTCGGACGCCCGACACTTCGAGAAGAACGGCGACCGGGACCGGGCGCTCGCCGCCGTGAGCTACGCGCACGGGTGGCTCGACGCCGGGGTGCGGCTCGGGCTCCTCGATGGAGGGGACGATGACGTCCGGTTCACGCCGTTCCGGTAAGCCCCCGCGTCGTCGCGCGCCGCTCCTCACCGAGGACGCGCTCGGAGGGATCGAACGGCACCTTTCCGCACGGGAGCGCCGACGCACCGAGCTCTCGGAGCGATCGCGCCGTCTGAGGCGCGCGGCCCAGAGCGCGATGGCCCACCTCCACGACGGGCAGGACATCGAACGGGAGATCGCCGCGATCCGACGGGACACGGCCGAGCTCGCACGATGGATCGACCGGAACGCTCCCGCGGATGCCGCGCTCGCGCACGACGCGTTCCAGGAATCGGTAGAGGCGTCGCTGCTGCACGCCCTTCACCGCGGCACGCGTCTTCCTACCCCGCGCTCGCTCCACGTCGAGCCGGAGTCGTTCCTCTCCGGCCTCGCGGACGTTGTCGGCGAGATGCGACGGCTCATTCTCCATGATCTCTCGGCCGGACGGGTCGCGGGTGCCGAAGAACGGCTCGTCGTGCTCGAGGAACTCTACCGGCTCCTCCTGCGGTTCGAGACGACGCGGGCGATCCTCCCGTTGAAGCCGAAACAAGATGCGGCGCGTGGAATCCTCGAGCGAACGCGCGGTGACGTGACGATGGCACGACTGCTCCATCGCGCACAGCTGCCCGCGTCCCCCGTGAAGGAGGAGACATGAGCGCCCCGCGAAGGACCATCGGGCTCATCGGCGGCTCCGGCGTTAATGAGTTCCTCGGAGCCACCGCCGTTCGCAGTCACCGCGTGGCGACGCCCTGGGGACCCCCTTCGGCCCCGATCTCCGAGAGCCGGATGGGGGAGCTCACGATACTCTTCCTTCCGCGTCACGGCGTCGGTCACACCCTCCCACCCCACCGTGTCAACTACCGGGCCAACGTGGACGCATTGAAGGCCCTCGGAGCCGAGGCGATCGTCACGGTGAGCTCCGTGGGCTCGCTCCGCGAGGAGTTGGCCCCCGGCACGTTCGTGCTGCCGAACCAGTTCGTGGACCTTACGAAGCAGCGACCGACGACCTTCTTCGATGAGGGGCGGGTCTTCCATGTCTCGACCGCGGACCCGTTCTGTCCCGACCTCTCCCGGCATGCCGTGACCGCGGGGCGGGCGGCAGGATCCCCGTTCGAGGAGAAGCGCACCTACGTCTGTGTCGAGGGACCGAGATTCTCCACGAGGGCGGAATCGCGCTTCTTCCGAGGGTTCGCGGACATCATCGGAATGACCCTCGTTCCGGAGGTGACGCTCGCCCGTGAGCGGGGACTGTGCTACGTGTGCCTCGCGATGGTGACCGACTACGACGTGTGGGCCGAAAAGCCAGTGGCCGCCAAGGAGATCGTCGAGGTGATGCAGCGGAACGTGGACCGGATGGGCACGATTCTCCGCGAGCTCTTCCCACGCCTGGCCGCCCCTCCCACGTGCGCTTGCGCGCACGCGCTGGACGACGCTGGGCTCTGATCCACCGGACCTAGGTGGTCCGGGGCCCGCGTCGGACCGTGATGGGGATTACGCCGGCGGCGAACTCGACCTCGGCGATCTGGACCGGGTCGATCAGGGTCGCGGGCACGTCGGTAAGGATCGGAGCGCCGAGAGAGACCTGAAGGGCGCGGGCGCCGAGGATACGGGCCCGTTCGAACCGGGTGAACGTGTCGGGCGAGGGCAGCCCCGTGGAGCGCTCTGACACTTTGGCAGCCTTCGGGGCCGCAAGTACGGTTGCGACCGGCAAGGGACGCGCCACTTGGCGTACCCTATTTACGTTTTGCTACTCGAAAGGCTTTGC
>JBGOSQ010000050.1:0-13525 GCA_041476045.1 Thermoplasmata archaeon
ATCGAGGACGAGCTTCTCGAGCGGGGCGTGCAGGTCTTCGAGGAGTCCCTCACGGCCCTCGACACGCCGCCCGTCACCGCGACGCGCTCGCCGACGGGAACCACGGGTCCGGCGCCCGAGCACCCGCCCGGGGCGTGGATCCCGCCGCCGCACCACCCCGGACCGGCCCCGCCGCCCCCGCCCGGGCGGAGCCAGCCGTAGTCGCCCGGAAGGGTTCAATTGGCCCCGCTCCTCCCGGCGTCGGTGCCGCGCCGCGGAGCCGACCGAACGACGGGGCGCAGCCTCGCGCTCGGGGACCCGCATGCGCGGATCCACATCGCCCCCGTCGGGTTCGAGGTCGAACGCGTCACGCAGCCGATCCTCTCCGAGCGCGCGGACCGCGTCTACCTGCTCACGCGCGCGGGCGACGACGCGGCCGCGCCGTTCGTCGACGAGGTCGTCCGACGCCTCAAGGCCGCCCCCTTCCCGATCGATCTGCACATCCTCCGGACCGAGATCTGGAACGTCTTCGCCGCGCTCGAGCTCCTGCGGCAGATCTTCGAGAGCGAGCGACGGGTCGATCGACGCGCCCCGAACGTCGTCCCGATCCGCGTGAACGTCTCGACCGGGACCAAGATCACCGCGATCGCCGGCACCCTCGCGTGCATGCTCTGGCGCGGAGAGCCGTACTACGTTCAGCTCTCGCACGCGTGGTACTCGGACCTCCAGCCGCGGGTCCGCTCCGTGAACGACGTCGTCCGTGCTGTCGAACCGGTCTCCGTCTACGAGCTCCGCGCACCCTCCCCCGAGCTCGTCGAGGTCCTCGAGGCCCTGGCGCGACGGGGTGGCACCCTGCGGAAGCGCGACCTCATCCGGGAACTCCACCTCGATCGCGCCGCCGCCGGGGACTCGAGCGGCCACGTCCCGTCCCCCCAGGCCCAGCACAGCCGGCTACGGACCCGGCTCCTCCCCCTCGAAACGCGCTGGGGGTTCGTCGCGAGCGACCCCGGGGGCTCCCGCGGCCGGGTCCGGCTCACCGACCAGGGCCGTCTCGCGCTCCTCATGTTCGGACGGAAGGACGGCGGGCCGATTTCACATAATTAACGCGTTTAACGCTTAATAGACTAAGTAGTCGATCGCCCGTGGAACCGTTGGGATGTCAGACGGACGCGGGACGTGGGCGGTTGTCACGGGCGTCGACGTCTCCTTCCGGGCGCAGCAGGTGCACCAGGCGGCCTTCGGGCCGCGGCCGAAGCGCGTCCGGGCCCCTTCCTCTATCCCGCCGCCCGGCACCACCCCGCCGGGCGGTCCCCCGGGACCGTCGCACTAGGCGACGGGACCGTAGTTCACCGAGATCAGCTTGATCTCGGTCATCTCTTCCATCGCGTAGCGGACCCCCTCGCGCCCGAGACCGCTCTCCTTGATGCCGCCGAAGGGGAGCGCGTCCCACCGGAGCGTCGTGGGGTCGTTGATGTGAACGCCGCCCGCCCGGATCCGTTTCGCGAAGCGGAACGCGCGCGAGAGATCGTTCGTATAGACCGAGGCCTGGAGGCCGTAGTTCGTACCGTTGGCGAGCGCGACCGCCTCCTCCTCGGATCTAAAGCGCAGGATCGGTGAGACCGGGCCGAACGGCTCCTCGTGCGCGATCTCGGATTCCGCCGAGACGTGGTCGAGCACGGTCGGCTGAAAGAACGTGCCGTTCCGCTCGATCCGCGCGCCGCCCGTGAGGACCGTGGCGGAGCGTCGGCGTGCGTCCGCCACGAGGCGATCCAGGCGCTCGATGGCGCCCGCATCGATCACCGGCCCCACCTGCGTCGTCTCGTCGAGCGCGGGACCTACCCGGAGGGCGGATGCGCCCTCGGCGTAGCGGCGCGCGAACTCGTCGGCGATCGGCTCCGCGACGAGGATCCGTTTGGAGGCGGTGCAGACCTGGCCGGAAAAGGAGAACGCCCCCCGGATAGCGTGGGCGACGGCGACGTCCATCGACGCGTCCTCGAGCACGATGAACGGGTCGAGCCCTCCCATCTCGAGGATGAGCCGCTTCGCGTGCCGCGCCGCGCGCTCGGCGATCCCCTTGCCGACGGAGGTGGACCCGGTGAACGTGACGAGGCGCGTCGCCGGGTGCTCGACGAGGGCGTTCCCCACGGCCCCGCCCGGCCCGATCACGACGTTGAGCACCCCCGGTGGCAGTCCCGCCCCGGTCGCGTGTCCCGCGAGCCGGAGGGCCGTGAACGGGGCCGCGCTCGTCGGCTTTGCGACGACCGGGTTCCCGGCAGCGACGGCGGGCGCGATCTTGTGCGTGAGGAGGTTCAGCGGGAAGTTGAACGGACCGATCGCGACGACGACCCCGATAGGATCGCGCAGGGTGAACAGGATCCGCCGCTCGTTCCCCGGCGGCATCGGGTAGGCGTCCGCGGGGAACGTTTCGCCGGTCAGATGCCGGATCTCCTCCGCGGCGAGCACGAGCACCCCGACGGCGCGGTCGACCTCGACGCGGGCGTCGAGGATCGGTTTCCCCACCTCGGTCGCGATAACCCGTGCCATCCCCTCCCGGTCCGCGGCGAGCCGCTGGGCGATGTCCCGGAGCAGACGTGCCCTCTCGTGGCCGGGGGTCGCGGCCCACTTCTCGGCGACGGACTGCGCGGCATCCACTCCCGCCCGGGCGTCGTCGGCGGAGCCGACGGCGACGCGCCCGACCGTCTTCCCGGTGGACGGATCGATCACCGGCGTGTACTGGCCGGTGGACGGTGGCTGCGAACGGCCGGCGATCCAGAGGTCCGCGGTCGCGTTCGGCGGCAGCACCGCGTCCGCGCTCGTCGTCGCCCTCCTAGGCCGGGTCGCCGTAGACCGTGTAGTGCCAGCCCTTCCGCGCCTGCCCGGTGAGATCGATGTAGATGTTCTTCACGACCGTGTAGTCGAGGAGCGAGTCGGCGCCCAGGTCCTTCCCAAAGCCGGATTGCTTGAACCCGCCGTGCGGGGTCTCCGAGCCGAGCGGGAGGTGGTCGTTGATCCAGACGTCGCCGGCGCGGAGCGCGTTGGCGGCGCGGATCGCCGTGCGGACGTCCTTGGTCCACAGGCTGCCCGCGAGACCGAACGGCACGCCGTTCGCGATCTCCATCGCCTCGTCGAACGTCTCGAACTCGAGGACGTCGAGGACGGGCCCGAAGATCTCCTGCTGCGCCACCGTCATGTCCGGGGCGACGTCGTTGAGGACCGTCGGGGCGACGTACGCCCCGTGGGGGAGCTTCGCCGCGGCTCTCTGGCCCGGTGTCGCGAGCTTGGCCCCTTCCTGGACCCCTTTCTCGACGAGATCGAGCACCTTCTTCTGGTGGAACCGGTGGACGAGCGGTCCCACGTCCGTCGAGCGCGAGAGCGGGTCCCCGAGCCGCATCGTCGCGACGCGCTCGAGGAGGTGCTTCACGAACTTCGCCTTGACGTCCTTGTGGAGGATGAGACGCGTCGCCGCAGTGCAGTCCTGACCACCGTTGACGAACCCGCCGACCATCGCGCCTTCGACCGCCGCCGCGAGGTCCGCGTCGGCGAAGACGACGAACGGTGCCTTCCCGCCCAGCTCGAGCTGCAGGCGCTTGACCGTGCCGCTCGCCGCCTCCATGACCTTCCGACCGGTCGCCGTGTCGCCGGTGAGCGAGATGAGGTCGACCTTGGGGTTCCGGGTGAGCTCGTCGCCGACGACCTCGCCCGGACCGGTCACGATGTTGAGGACGCCCTGCGGCAGGCCCGCGTCCTGGAAGATCTTCCCGAGCTCGAGGCTGGTGAGCGGGGTCCAGCTCGCGGGCTTGAGGACGACGGTGTTGCCGGTGACGAGGGCGGGTCCCAGCTTCCAGACCGCCATCATGACGGGGTAGTTCCAGGGCGTGATAGATCCGACGACGCCGACCGGCTCGCGGCGGAAGATCGTCGTGCCGTCGCCGGTGAACTCCGCCGGGCTCTTGGCGTCGAGGGTGCGGCACGCCCCGGCGTAGAAAACGAGGTTGTCGATCGAGAACGGGATGTCGGCGTCGGCGGCCTGCTTGATCGTCTTGCCCTGGTTCCGGCTCTCGAGCTCCGCGATCGCGGCGGCGCGCTCCCCGAAGATCTTGGCGGCCTTCAGGTAGACCTCGGCGCGCGCGCGCGGCGGCAGCCTCGGCCACGGTCCGGCGTCGAACGCCCGGCGGGCGGCGTCGATCGCCCTCCGCATGTCCTCGCGATCCCCTTTGGGGACCTCCCCGATCGTGGCGCCGTTCACCGGGCTCACGACCGATAGCGTGGCTCCGCTCGCGGCCCCGACCCACTCGCCGTCGATGAGCATCTTCTCCGCCATGGTACTCGCCGCGGCCCTCGAACCGCCGCCCCTTCAAGAACGTGCCGGGGCTCCGGACGGATCGGCCGGGCGGGGCCCCCACCCGATGGCCGGAACTCCCCCCGAGCTAGCCTTTATCAAGGGGGAGGCTGGTGGAGGTCCGACCCTGAGCCGGGGGGGTTTTCGTTGGATCCTAGGAGAACTCGCGTAATCGCCGTAGTCGCCGCCGTCGCAATCGTCGTGATCCTCGTGCTCGCCTTCGTCCTCTTCGTTCCGAAGGTCTCCTCGTCGAACAAGGTCATCAAGATCGACCAGGCCGAGATCCCCGACACGCTCGATCCGGGCGTCACGTTCTCGACGCCGGGGTGGGCCGCGGTCCTCCAGTCGTATCAGGGGCTCGTGGCGTACAACGGCTCGAGCGTCACCTCGTTCGTCGGCATCCTCGCGGAGAGCAACTGGACCCACACGTCGGACGGCCTCACCTGGACCTTCTACCTGCACCCCGGGGTCCACTTCTCCAACGGCGACCCGTACAACGCCTACGTCCAGTGGTACAGCATGTACCGCGCACTCCTCCTCGAGCAGGGGCCACAGTTCATCCTCGAGCAGAACTTCTTCTCTCCCAGTCTTTCGGCGACGCCGATCGACTACTACTCCGATATCGCGGCGATCGAGGCGGCCAACGCGAGCCTGCTCACCGACCTCAACACCTGGGACTTCTCCAACCCCAGCCCGGCCGCGATCGCGGCGATGGGAATGACCGACCAGTCGTTCGTCGCGATCAACCCGTCGACCTTCCAGATGAACGTCGGGTACGGCTATCTCGGGCACGTCGCGTACACGTACCTCTTCGCATCGCTCTCGGCGCCGATCGCGTATGCGGTCGACCCGATCGTGGTCGACGCGAATGGCGGGGTCCAGGAGGGCCAGGTCAACAACTTCCTCGCGACGAGCATGGTCGGTACCGGCCCGTACGTCCTGCAGAGCTTCAGCCCGCAGGCCGGCGGCGGCTACTCGCTCTCGCCCGACACGAACTACTGGGGGAAGAGCGCGTTCGCCTCGGAGCCCTGGAACGTGATGATCCAACCCGCGAACACCTCGGTCCAGGTCGTCTTCCAGGACTCGCTCGACATCACCGTGAACGACCTCGGGAACGGCAACGTCCAGGCGGCCTCCTTCGCGTACGTAGGACCGTCGACGGTCCAGGCTCTGCAGGGGAAGTCGAACGTCGTCGTAAAGCCCCTCTCCACGATCTACGGCGCGACCGGCGGCTCCTGGTGGGTCTACCTCAACCAGAGCGTGGCCCCGTTCGACAACCTCAGCGTCCGGCAGGCGATCGCGCACGCGATCAACTACAACGAGATCATCACGCAGGCGTTCGGCGGGTACGCATCCCAGTGGGTCGGACCGGTCCCGCCCGACTACCCGTACTATAACCCGCAGAACCTGGCGCCGTACCCGTACGATCTCGCGCTCGCGCAGCAGGAGATCGCGGCCTCTCCGTGCGCCGCCAACGCCTGCCAGTCGATGACCATCAAGTACGCCTACCTCGACACGGGTCTCGACTGGTCGGAGACGGCCCAGTTCATCGTCGCCGATCTCGCCAAGATCGGCCTCACGATCACGCCGGTCCCGATCTCGCTGGACAACCTGTACGTCGAGCAGACGTTCTCGAACGGCGCGTGCGTCACCGCGACGGCGGCGAACGGCGGGCCGTTCTACATGGGCCAGGAGTTCTACACCTCGGACTACATCTCGCCGGACGACTGGACGCAGAACAACGCGTACTCCGCGGGCAGCGCGAACATGTGCATGGCCGGGTTCGCGAACGACACCGTCGACTCGGATGTGTACGCGGCGGCGAGCGATCTCAATCCGACGAACCTGACCGCCTACTACACCGAGATGACCCAGATCATGTACGACAGCTACACCGAGATCTGGCTCGTCGTCCCGACGGCGTTCGCGGTCTACACGACGAACCTGCACGGGTTCATCTTCAACCCGATGGGCAGCGCCGAGCCCTACGTCCTCCAGTTCAACACGATGTGGGTGAGCTAGCGGGGCCGGAGCGCCCCGCAGCGGTCGGTGCCGGCGCGGCTCACGCCGCCGGAGCGGCCGTCGTCGCCGCCATGTCCGGGGCCAGCTGCAGGAGGGTCTCGGGCGCGACGTCCGCGATCTCTTCGGCGCGATGGCACGCGACCCATCGTCCGGGGGCACCGGGGGCTGGGCGGAACGCCGGGTCCTCGACCTTGCATCGGTCCACGACGAACGGGCACCGGGGCGCGAACCGGCACCCCGGCTTCGGGTCGATGAGCGAAGGGATGTCGCCGCCGATCCGGTAGCGCGCGCGGCGTCGGCGCGTGTCGGCGACCGGGACCGCCGCGAGGAGCGCCTTGGTGTACGGGTGGACCGGGTGCTCCAACACGTCGCGGACCGACCCCAGCTCGATGAGCTGGCCCAGGTAGAGGACCGCGACCCGGTCGGCGGCGAACCGGACCGCGGCGACGTTGTGCGTGATGAGGAGGTAGGAGATCCCGCGCTCGCGCTGGAGCTCCACCAGCCGGTTGAGGATCTGCGCCTGGACCGCGACGTCGAGCGCGCTCGTCGGCTCGTCGAGGACGACCAGCTTGGGATTGACGGAAAGGGCGCGGGCGATGGAGAGCCGCTGGCGCCCCCCGCCGGAGAACTCGTGCGGGTACTGGTCCAGGCAGTCCGGGGGAAGGCCGACGGTGGGGAGGAGCGCGGTGACGGCGTCCCGCACGGCCGAGCGTTTGGCGTTCGTCTGCGCGCGGATCGGCTCGCCGATGATCTGCCAGACGCGCAGGCGCGGGTCGAGCGAGCCCACCGGGTCCTGGAAGACCACCTGGACGTTGCGGCGCCAGTAGCGGAGGGCGCTCCCGGAGAGCCGCGTCACGTCCTGGCCGTTGAACGAGAGGGTCCCCCCGGTCGGATCGTAGAGGCGCGAGGCGAGCCAGCCGAACGTCGTCTTGCCGGAGCCCGACTCGCCGATGAGGCCGAGCGTCTCACCACGACCGATCGACAGGCTCACCCCATCGACGGCGTGGATGGCGCGGTGGGGCTTTCCGCCGAGGATCTCGCGCGCGGAGCGTGTGATCGGGAAGTGCTTCTGGAGGCCGACCGCCTCGAAGAGCGGAGGATCGCTCACGGCAGGTTCGGCACCTCCGACGCGAAGTGGCACGCGCTGCGATGGTTGGGCGATCCCGCGACCGGGTCGAGTCGGGGGGCGGGTTCGACCCGACAGATCGGCCGCGCGATCGGGCACCGCGGGTGGAAACGGCACCCCGGGGGCGGTCGCGAGAGGTTGGGGACCGCGCCGGCGATCGTCACGAGCGAGCCCTCGGACTTGTACATCGTGGGGGCGGCCTTCAGCAACGCCTTCGTGTACGGGTGCCGGGGGGAGTGGAAGATCTCCTCGACCGGGCCGAACTCGACGAGGCGGCCGGCGTACATGACCCCCAGATCGTCGGCGGTCTCGGCGATGACCCCGAGGTCGTGGCTGATGAACAGGATCGAGGCGCGGACCTCGTCGATGAGCTCCTTCATGAGCGTCAGCACCTGCGCCTGGATCGTCACGTCGAGCGCGCTCGTGGGCTCGTCCGCGATGAGGAGCGAGGGCTTGCCGGAGAGCGCGATGGCGATCATGATCCGCTGGCGCATCCCGCCCGAGAGCTCGTGCGGGTACAGGTCCAGGATCGTCTCCGGGTCGTTGATCCGGACGAGGCGGAGGTACTCGAGCACCTCCCGCCGGTAGTCCGCCCGGTTGTACCGGCGCCGCCGCGCCGCCTCGACGGCGGGACCGCCCGGCACGAAGGCGCGCGCCACGGAGTTGTCCTGCTCCGGCGGCTGGGGCTTCGAGTAGTCGAACGCCGCCTGTTCCGGCAGGAACATCGGGACCTGCCCGGTCTCGCGGAGGTGTCGGATCCGGACCGCTTCCGCGACCTGGTCGTAGATCCGGAAGGACGGGTTGAGCGAATTGAGCGGCTCCTGGAAGATCATCCCGATGCCGGTCCCGCGCACCATCGGGAGCTTCCAGCGGGGCACGGACGCGAGATCGGTGCCGTGGAAGAGGATCCGACCGGCCTTGAGGAGCGCCGGTGGCTCCGGGAGAAGTCGTGGGATCGTCTTCGCGAGGGTGCTCTTACCGCAGCCGGTCTCGCCGACGATCCCGACGACGCGGCCCGGGGTGACGTCGAAGGAGACGTCGGTCACCGCCTGGAACCGGCCGGCCCCGACGTCGTACTCGACGGTGAGGCCCTGGACGGAAAGGACGGGTTGGGTCATGCGGGGGCCACGTCTCCCGGCTCCAGCCCGGAGCCTTCCGGCGTCGCCATCGTCCGTTCCGGCGCAGCGGGCGCCTCCTTCGGCGGCGTCGAGCCGGTCGACCGCACGAGGGCACGACGGCTGCGCGGGTCGAGCACATCACGGAGACCGTCGCCGAGCAGGCTGAACGCAAGGACCGTGAGGAAGATCATCGCCCCGGGAGCGAGGACGGTCCACGGATGCGCGGTGACGAGCGCGGCCGAGTAGTAGGCCATCATGCTGCCCCACTCCGGCGTGTTCCCGGGGTAGGGGATCGGCTTCGCGACGAACCCGATCGTCGAGAACGTCACGAGGACCGTCCCGATGTCGAGGGTGAAGTAGACGAGCACCGGGTCGAGCACGTTCCGGACCACGTGGCGGAGGACGATCCGTCCTTCGCGGACCCCCGCAGCGCGGGCCGCGGTGATGTACGGAAGGTGCTTGATCGCGAGGACCTCGCCGCGCACGAGGCGGACGTAGTACGGCCACCACGTGATCGAGACCGCGAGGACCGCCTGCCAGATCCCCCGCCCCAGCGAGACGCCGATCGCGAGCGCGAGGATGAGGCTCGGGAAGGAGAGGAAGATGTCCGTCACCCGGAGGATGAGCGTGGCGACGACGCCGCCGACCGTCTTCGGCTTGTCCCAGTAGCCGGCGATGAGGCCCAGCCCTCCCCCGAGGAAGAGCGCCGAACCCGCGATGACGAGCCCGATCCCCAGGTCGAGCGGGATCGCGAGGATGACGTTCGAGAAGATGTCGTGGGAGTTCCCGTCGGTACCGAACCAGTGTGCGGTGCTCGGCGCCTGGTTGAACGCTCCGGTCGCCTCCGTGGGCCCGTACGGAGCGACGAGCCGCGGCGCGACGGTCCCGGCGACCGCGATGATCCCGAGCGCTGCCACGAGGAGGAAGCCGACCAACGAGAGCGGGTTGGCGCGGAGGATGCGCCAGAAGGTGCCGAGCCCCTGGATCGTGCGTTCGCTCGACCGGGGCTTCTTCGGGGTCGCGGCCGTGCCGGGAGCCACGGACGAGGAGCCGGACATCGGGGTCCCCACGAACTACCTCCACTCCACGCGCGGGTCGAGGAGGCCGTAGAGGATGTCCGCGGCGAGGTTCGCGATGACGACGCCGATGGCGAAGACCGTCACGACGGCGATCGTCCCATCGAAGTTGGGTTCCGTGATCGAGTCGAAGGCGTAGGCGCCCATCCCGGGCCAGATGAAGATCTTCTCGACGACGACGGTGCCGGCCAGGAGGCCCCCCGCCGTCACTCCCAGGACGGTCGTCGTCGTGATGAGCGCGTTCCGGAGCGCGTGCTTGTAGAGGACCCAGAACTCCGAGAGGCCCTTCATCCGCGCCGTCTTGACGTACTCGAGGGGGAGGACCTCGAGCATCGAGCTCCGCGTCATCCGCGTCGCGATGCCCATGTTGATGAACGCGAGGACGGCCGCGGGTAGGACCAGGTGGGAGGACGCGTCGATGGTCCACGCGACGTTCCCGGCGATCAGGGCATCCAGGACCGACATGTGGGTGTACTGCTGGAATGGCGGGGGCGTGGTCGTGTACTCACCACCGGACGGGAGCCCGAGCACCGGAGCCAGAAAGACCGCCGCAAGAACGGCCCCGAGATACGTCGGCGTGGCCCAACCGGAGAGGTAGAAGATCCGGACCAAGTGGTCCCGCCACCGGCCCGACGCCTGGGCCGCGACGACCCCGAGCGGGATCCCGATGACGATCATGAGGAAGAGCGACGCGAGGACGAGCTCGACCGTGGCGGGCACCGTGCTCGCGATGGCGGGATAGACCTGGATTCCCTTCTGCGAGGCGCCCCAGTCGCCGTGCAGGAGGTTGCCGAAGTACTGGACGAACTGGTCGGCGAGCGGACGGTGGAACGTGGCGTGGCAGTTCGCGAGGGTCGTCTGCCCCGCGTGCGGGTACCAGACCGCGCACGGGTCCAGGACGGAGACGTGCGTGAAGAAGAACGAGAGCAGGATAATCCCGATGAGCACCGGGATGAGCTGGAGGAGGCGCCCTCCGACGAAGATGAACAGGTCGCTCAGGCTTCGTCCCACGCTCGTATCACCTCCCTACAGGGGGCGGGCCGACGCGGGGTTGCCTCGGCACGAGACGGGGAGCGATGCCGCCTACAAATACGCTTACCAATCGCGTGTCGGAGGTGCCCGTGCGACCGTGCGACCGCACCGTCGCTCCCTCACGGCTGATAGTCGCGCGGGAGGTTCTTCAGTTCCGTGAACGTCTCGTGGACGACCGAGAGGAAGTGGTCCACGTCCTTCTCGGTGTGGGCCGAGGAGAACGTGAGGCGCTCGTAGTTGTCCGGGTGGATGTAGATCCCCTTGTCGAGCAGGAGCTGGTGGTGCCGGAGGTACAGGTTCCAGTCGATCTGGAGCGATTCGCGGTAGTTGGAGATCTTCTTGCGGCGCGTGAAGAAGAACTGGAGCATCCCGTTGACCGACTGGACGAGGACGCTGATCTTCGCGTCCCGGCCGGCCTCCTCGAGCCCCTTCTCCATCTTCTGCGTCATCCGGCCGAACCGAGCGTAGAGGTCCTCGCCGCCCTTCGTGAGGAGCTTCAGGTTCGCGAGGGTGACGGCGAGCGAGAGATTGTTGGCGAAATAGGTGCCGCCGAAGGAGATCCGTCCCGGGGCGATCATGTCCATGTACTCCGCCTTACCCGAAACGCCGGAGATCGGGACGCCGCCGCCGAGCGCCTTCGCCCAGCAGGAAAGGTCCGGCTCCACCTTGTACAATTGCTGGGCGCCACCCGGGGCAACGCGGAAACCGGTGAACACCTCGTCGAAGATCAGGAGAAGGTCGTTCTCCTTGGAGATCTCCTTGACGCGCTTGAGATAGTCCGGTGCCGGGGCGATGATCCCCGCGTTCGCCATGATCGGCTCCATGATGATCGCGGCGAGCCGGTCGCGATAGCGCTTGACCATCCGCTCGAGCGCGGGGATGGAGTTGTACGGAGCGACCATCACATAGTCGGTGACGCCGGGCGGGATACCCGCGGAGTTGGGCAGGGGCCGCGGGTACTCGTCGAGCCCCGCGACGATCGGCGGCGCCTCCGCGCTGATGAGTGCGTAGTCGTGCTGGCCGTGGTAGTGGCCCTCGAACTTGAGGATCCCATCCTTCCCCGTGACGGCGCGTGCGATCCGGATCGCGTTCATCGTCGCGTCGGAGCCGTTCGAGCAGAACGCGATCCGCTCGTTGTTCGGGACGAGCCGCATGAACGCCTTGGCGACCTCGATCTCCAGCTCGGTCGGGGAGGCGAAGTGGAACCCCAGCTCGGCCTGGTGGCAGAGCGCCTTGACCATCTCCGGGTGCGCGTGCCCGTTGATGAGGCACCCGTAGGCGAGATTGAAGTCGAGGTACTCGTTCCCGTCCTCGTCCCAGATCCGCGAACCCTTCCCCTTGGCGATGAACGGCGGGCACGGGTCGTAGCTCGCGACCCGGATGAGCGAGCTCGTCGAGTTGGGGATGATCTTCTTCCCCTCCTCGAAGAGCTTCGCCGACTTCTTCAGCTTCGGAACGAGCCGTGCGATCGGGATCGGGAGGGGCTGAGGAGGCTCTCCCTCGGGGATGGGTTCCGCCTTCTCGGAGGCCTTCTCCGCGGGCTTCTCAGCGCGGTCCGCTCCCTTATCGGTGCCCCGCTCCGGGGACTTCCCGGATGGCTCGGGCGGGGTCGCCGTGCCGGAATCGGGAGGGCGGGCGGCGCTGCCTTCGGCCGAGAGTCGGGTTACGGGGAGATCGGTGGAACCGGGGAGCTCCGGCGGCGCCTCTCGGCGCGCGCCCAAAGCGTCCGTCGGGGCGGGTTCCCTTTCCACCATTGAAAACACATCCGAAGCGCTTCTGCCACCCGGGGCACGATATATATCATTGGCGTGGAATTAGCATTCGGTATATGGTGCGCGTAACGTACACCAAATCGAATGTTGCGCTAAGGTATCGGCCCGTAGCATCCGAATTGGGTTAGGTTTCTGCCTTGAATCTCTCCGAACTGCCCTGAAATTAGCGGTTTCCGCTCGCTTTCGACCGTGGGTCCACGTCCGGCAGTCGGGGCTCCGGTGGCGTGATGGTCGTCGCGATCCCGCGCGCCGAAAGCGCGGCGCGGAACGGTCCGGCGGGAACGCAAAGCTCGGGAGGGACAACGCCCCGCTCGGAGATCTGGCCGTCGGCGATCATCTCGGCGCCGATCGCTCCACAGACCCCGACCGCGTACTCCGTCGCGGAGAGGTGCCATTCGGGCTTCGGCGGAAACCGGCCGATCGCGTGCCGGACTTCGGGTCGTCCGTCCACGGTTCCCGTGAGCTCGATGTCCATCGTCTCCCAGTCGTTCGGGACGACGTTCGGCGGGATCCCGAGGAGCTTCTCCCGCTTGAGGAGGGCGAGAGTGAACTCGCGCGGTACGACGGCGCCCGACTTGGTCTCGACGGGTCGGTCGGACGCGAGGCCGAGGAGCGCCATCGTGCGGAGGACCTCGATCCCGGGCCCCCCCTCCTTCCATTCGACGTGGCGGACCCCCTTCGCCGCGAGGCTCTGGGGCAGCGTCGCGGGCTCCGAGTGCAAGGTCCGGTAGACGCGGGTCCGTCCGACCGGAGAGCCGAAATCGAACTCCTCAGGCCCGCTCATCGGCGGGTACGCGCGGTACTCGCCGTTCTCCCAGACCTGGGCCTCGAGGACCATCTCGTCCAGGAACGTGCTCGGCGACCAGGTGAAGAGGAGCTCCGGGCCGTTCTCCGTGAAGTCGCGCCAGCCGTCGCGTATGAGGATCGAATCGACGCGGTCCATCGTCCGCGCCGCCTCCGCGGCGAGCACGTTCGACACGCCCGGCACCTGGCCGAGGCCCGGGATCGCGACCAGCCCGGCCGATCGGAATCGATCGTCCCACTCGAGCTGCCGACGCGTC
>JBGOSQ010000051.1:0-12862 GCA_041476045.1 Thermoplasmata archaeon
GAAAACTCGCGTGGACTTGCGGGCCCTACGACAGCCGGGCACCGGTCTTCGTGAACTCCCGCAGCAGCACGGTCGCGTAACTTCCCTTCGGGAGGGCGAAGGTGAACCAGATCCCCGGCCCGCGGCCGCCCGTTCCGTCGGATGCCGCGGGGTCCGGCCGCAGCGAGAGCGGGGGCATCGGAACGCTCGCAGGCCGGTAGGAGCCTTTACTGGCGAGGTCGGGCGCGGACGGGAGTTCGAAGCCTCGGCGTCCGATCCCCTCCTCGGCGAGGAGGCCCTCGAGGATCTCGCCCGGACGCCCGACCCCGTCGGGCGTCGAGAACCCGACCAGCGGGCCCGCGAGCCGGGCGCGGTCCCGTCGGGCGAGATCGACGCACTCGGGGAGATTGTCCGAACCGACGGGGATCGGGTTCGTGCCGGGGACGGTGCCATCGCGGGCCACCCGGAGCAGCATGTCCCCCTCCTCCGGCTCGGTGAGCGACATCCCCTTCGCGCTCCGCCGGCTCATCCAGCGGTTGAACAGGAGCGACTGGTAGGCGTGGACGAAGAGCATTCGAAGCTCTCGCGAAAGGCCACGGAGCGCGCGCTCGGGGGCTTGCCCGCGGGCCAGGTGGTCGAGCAGCTGTCGTTCGAACCGGAAGTGAGGAGGGAACTCCCGGAGGGCACGTGCGGCGTCGTGGTGCTCGGCATAGGCGAGGCGCGCCGTCGCCCCGGGGGCGTCGGGTCCGTCCGGGAGCGCGCTCAGGTACGTCTCTACCGCCGCCGCGACATCGCCGCGGACGAGGTCGCGTCCCACCAGGTGGGTGACGGGACGGACCTCCCCGAACCGCTGGAGGCCGAACAGGTTCGGGAACCCGCCCGCTCGAACGAGCGCATCGAGCGTCGCGCGACAACGGCCTTCGAGCTCGCCGAACGAGATCTCGCCCGAAGGCAGCCGGAGGTCGAACGCGTTCCCGTAGTGATGTCCGAGAACGAGGCCGTCGCGCGCCCGGTACGCCTCGATCAGCTCGACATCGGGAAGGTCGATCCCGGGCGGCGGGGTGCCGCGGTAGGAGAGGAGCCGCTCGGCGACGGCACGTCGGTCCTTCGTCCCCGCCCAGTCGATGGCGTGCGGTGGAAGACCCAGGCGCTGCGCGATCCGCTGGGCGAGCTCGTGCTGCTCCCAGTTGCGGCTCGCGATCCGGAGGACCGTGAACGCCCCGTTCGGATCCGGCATCGGGTAGGCCGAGATCTCGGTGACGCGGAAATCCTCCGACCGTTCCTTGAGGGCTCCGCCGCCACCGGGCGTCGACGTCGCGTAGAACTCGAGGCCGACCGCGACCTCGCCATCGGGGGGCCGCCACGCAGCGCCGGTCACGCGTTCCGATTCCGCTCGGCCTCTTCCCGTTTCCCCCGACGGCGGGGCCGGGCCCCCGTCCGGCGGAACCCCTATGAAGGACGCTCCGCATCGGAACGCCCAGAATGATTCAGGCGACCGCCCGGGTCCTCCAGAACGTGATCGAGCTCAAGCTCGAGCACGAGGAATGGATGTGCCGCCCCGTCGTCTCCGCCACCGGGGCGATCACGCGTCGGATTGCCGCCCTCTTCGCCACGACGTACGAGACGTACCGCTCCACCGACCCCAACGCCGTCCACTCGACCGTCAGCTACTCGGCCAAGAAGGACGAGGTCCTCGTGCAGATCGGCGAGCTCAAGTGGCGAACGAAGTCGTCGATCTTCGGCCCGATGACGTTCGAGTACGGCGGCGTCGACTACCAGATCAACGAGAAACTCACAGGGCGCTTCGGCATCCTCACGAACGGACGCGTCGTCGCGACAGGAGAGCTGGGGTTCCGGTCCTGCGTCATCCGCGACTCACCACCCGAGCTGGAGGGCTTTTTCGCGAACCTCGCGCTCGGCTACCTGATCCGGACCCTCGTCTGGGAAATGTTCCGGTAGTCGAAGCTCCCGACCCAGCCCCGCGCGGAGCGCCTCGGCGGACCGCACTGCGGTCCTACCGCCAGAACCCGCCGCGGCGGCGCGGCCGAAGCGTTCCGGATCCGGCGACCGCGCGCGAGGAGCGGAGGAAGCGGCGTCGGTAGGGCTGAGGGAGCGTGAATACGTGGTACGGGATCGGGAGGAGCAGGAGCGAACCGCTCAGGATCGCGATCGCCGCGAGCGAGTAGGCGGTGTGGACCCCGTACATCGCATAGCAGTAACCTCCCAGGAGCGTGCCGAGGAGACCGCCGGCTCCGGCGATCGCGTTGTAGAGACCGAGGGCGCGACCGCGCGCCGATCGCGCCACGAGCCGGACGAGGAAGAGCGTGCTCGCGGTGCTGATGAACGCCCACGTCACGCCGAGGAGGGCGTTCAGGAGGGTGATCCACGCGACGAGCGCGGGAGACCCGAACCCGAAGAGCAGGTACGCCGGGCCCCAAAGGAAGAGCAGGATCAGCGCGAGCCGCCCACCGAGCGACTCCAGGAAGACGAACTTCGGCGAGTGGAACTCGACGGCCTTGCCCGAATGGAAGAAGAGCGTCGTCGACGCCGCCGCCGACCCCAGGTAGACGATGAAGACCTGGGCGTCGGTGAACTGCGCGTACTGGGTGAGGAAGACCGGGAAGGGACCGTAGAACATCTCGAACCCGACGGTCATCACCCCGAGAGCACCGAGGAACAGCATCTCACGTCGGGGCAGGACCTCGGCGCTCGATCGGGTGAGATCGACGATGTTGAGGACCCGGGACCGGACGCGCCGAACGCGCTCGACCACGCCCCGGTGCAGGTTCGTCAGATCGGCGAGGGAACGCCGTTCGAGCCGGACCGTCGGCTCCTCGATCCAGGCGTACGCAATCCCCGCCGACAGGAGCGCGAGGACCCCGGCGAGGACGAGGAGTCCGATCATCACGGAGACGATCGTCCCGTGGAACCCGATCACGAACAGCCAGAGGAATCCGATCGCAAGACCGGCGGTCATCCCGAGTCCGGAGATGAGCCCGAAGAAGCCGATGTCCTCCGGCCACCATCGCTTGTGCCGCGTCTCCAGGAGGAGCATCGTTCCGATGGGCGCGCTCGCGGCGCACGCGAGCCCTTCCAGGACGTTGAGCCAGAAGTACGTCATCAGGTCGTGCGCGAGCGCGATCAGGATGAGGCTCACCCCCGTCGCGAGGAACGAGCCGACGAGGAAGAACTTCCGATGCGCGACCCGGTCCGATAGGTTCCCCCAGAGGATCGTGAACGGGACCTGGCTCATCCCGCTCGCCGCGATGATGATCGTGACGACGAACGCGCCCGCCTTGAACTCCTCGAGCGCCAGCAGGGGGATCAACGGGGTCGCGATCCCGTCGGCGATCGCGATGGGGAGATAGGAGAGGAACCAGAGGTCGCTGGTCGAGGGCCGGATGGACACGGGCGCCTTGATGTCCACGGTGGAGCCCTCGCGGTCTGCGGTACCGAGAAAGGAGCGACGGTCGCTCCATAAAGGCTCGGTCGCTCCGGCAAGCGCGACGGTCTGCGCAGCCGCCGCCGGGGCCCGGAACCGCTAGCCGGCCGAGACGCCCATCGTGCGGAGGAGCTGTTTGAACTCCTTGTCGTCGATCCATTCCACCTTGAGATAGTCGCAGAGGATCGCGTCCTTCACCCCGAGCAGCCGGGCCTCGTCGACGACGAACTTGTACGCCTCGACCTCGGTGGGCCGCGTCACGTACGTGTACCGCTGGTCCCAGAGCTCGGCGCCGTCGTGGCGCTGGCGGATGTGGCACAGCTCGTGGAAGATGTCGAGGAAGAGGATCAGAGCGGGGCTTTGGCGGAGGTGGCCCTCGCCGATCACGATGCAGTCGGCGCCCTGGGCGAGCACCGGCTTCCACTGGCCCCGGGCCTCGGCAGGGACCTCGTGCGGCGCCACGTACATCCAGACGTCCTCGGGAACGATCTCAACGTGGGTGTCCCGATGCAGCTTCGCGCGCTTCTTTGCGTCGGGCTCGTGGCGCGTGGCCGTATCCAGCCGGTCCAGCCCGGGGAAGGCGTCCAGGAGCGGGTGGCGACCGAGCGCGATCTCCCGCTGGACGGCGAATCCCGGCGGGACCTCGCCGTTCGCCTTCGGGGAGGGTCCCTTCCGAGGCATCGGAGTTGGGGAGTCGGCGCGGAACATAAACTTCCGGGCGGTGGGTCGCTCGGCACCGATATGGACCCGAGGGCGATGGGTCTGCAGTGGCTCGGCCTCGTCGGACGCTCACGAGCGTGGTCGGCGTGTCCGTCGGTCATGCGACCGACGCGACCGGCTCGACGGGGGTCACCGCGGTCCGATTCGACCGGGCGGCCTCCACGGTCGTGGACGTCCGCGGAGGGGCCGCCGCGACGTACGACACGGCGTCGCTGGCGCTGGAATCCACGTTCGGACGGCGCTGGTCCATCTTCTTCGCGGGCGGCAGCGTCTTCGGCCTCGACGCGGCCGCGGGGGTGCGCAACCGCATCCTCGAGGAGGGCGGAGGAGCTCCGGCTTTCTCCAACCCCTACCGGATCGCGCCGGTCTCCGGAGCCGCGCTCTTCGACCTCCCGAGGAAGCTCGTCGACCTGCCCGACTACCGGAGTCTCGGGTACTCGGCCGCGCGCTCGGCCTCGCGCGAAGCCGTCGCGGCCGGTCGCCTGGGCGCCGGCGCCGGGGCGACGGTCGGGAAGTACCACGGTCGACGACATGCGACGCGGGGGGGCCTCGGATCCGCCGCCGTCCGGCTCGATGGGATAGGGACGGTGGGAGCCCTCGCGGTTCTCAATTCGGTCGGCGCCATTCGCGATCCGTCGACGGGAGAATGGCACGCGGGGGCGCGCCGGGACGGCGGAAGGATCCTGCCGCCACCGGTCGACTTCCGCCGGAGCGCCGCCCGGGGATCGGCGGCCCGCGGCACGAATCTCGTCGCGATCGTCTGCGACGCGGGCCTCACGCGACCGGAGCTCGCGCGCGTGGCGATCCTGGCCCACTCCGGCGTCGCGCGGTGCGTCGTCCCGGTCAACTCCGCGACCGACGGGGACGTCGTGTTTGCTTCGGCCACGCGCGAGCCGACCCAGCGGGGGGCGCGCGACGATGCCGGTGCCCGTGCCGACTCGGTGGGGGCGGCGGCGGCCGAGGCCGTCGTCGCCGCAATCCTGGCGGCGGTGGCTCCGGCCTAGCGCGAATCGGCCTCGACGGGGCGGCGCAGGGGGGTTCCTCGAAGGCCGCGGATCAGATCCGTCTTCGTGACGATCCCAACGAGATCCCCTCGCGCCATGACGAGGACCGCCGGATACCGGGTGAGTACCGTCGCGAGAAGATCGGCGGGGAACGCGGCGTCGACCTGCGGGTAGGACGGTTCCTGTACGTCCCGGACCCGGGCGCGTCTCCCCCCTGCCTCGCCGAGCGCCCGGAGGAGGGCCGTCTCCGAGAGCGAACCGGTCACGCGGCCGCTCGCGAGCACCGGCAATTGCGAGAATGCCCCTCGCTCCATCTCGCGCGCGGCCTGCGCGAGCGGGGCCTCGGCGCCGACCGTGACGACGTCCCGCTTCATCACGTCGGCCGCGGTGAGGTGCGGCGACGCGACGCCTTCGTGCTGTTCCAGGTAGGCGAGGATCCGCTGAACGAGCTCGTAGGACGGTCGGATCTGGCCGCGTTCGATCCGGGAGAGAGTGGCATCGCTCCGACCGACCGCGCGCGCGAGCTCCCCCAAGGAGATCCCGAGCTGGAGACGGCGCTTCCGGACCTGGGCCAGCGAGTCCATCGGAGCGGAAGCAACGGAGCCCCGCGTATCTCGCTTTGCCCCCTGCGACGTCGAGGGCGAAACATAGAAAGCGAGCGCTCCCCATCGCCTCCCTGGGGGGCCGGCATGTCGTCGCCACGGCGCATCGCCTGGATCATCGCCCCCCCGCAGATCTGCGTCCTCTGCCGCGAGCCGCTCACCCAGCCCTCCGAGGTCTCCTCCTGGAACGGCGAGCCGGCCCACCGCGATTGCGTCCGGGTCCACCTGATCCAGCGCGACCCCGCGTTCCGGGAAACGGAGCACGAGGAGACGCCTGAGGATCCCGGCGAATCCCTCGATGGTGTCCTGCCGCGCGATGACGACGATCCCGACCTCGGCTAGCCCCCGGAGCGGCCTCTTAAACCGCCCGTCGCGCGCCTCGCTTCGGAACCAATAATAGTCGGGCCACCGTCCTACGACGGCCGCGATGCGAGGGGGCGGCGCGATGCCGGAAGTCGTCATCACCTGCGACTGGACCATGATGAGCAACCACCACGGGAAGGAGTTCCTGGGGTTCGGGACGACGAGCCCCGCGTACATCCTCCCGGAATCGGTCTACCAGCGTCTCTTCTTCCCGACGATGACCGTCGACGAGGCCGGGCACCCGCAGCAGGCCCCGTACGGCATGCGCAAGATCGAGGCGGCGCTTTTGGACGCGGGCGTCGACGCGCGGATCATCCACCCGAGCTACCTGGACCGGTACATGCCGGGGGAGGCGAAAATGCTCCTCGTCTCGGGCCACGACTACTTCGGGCTCAACCCGCCGTCGTCGACGTTCAGCGGCGTGATGCTGAAGGAGCCGCTCAACTGCGTGAACTTCAAGCGGCTTCTCACGCTGCCCCACGTACGGGCCGCTCGCAAGGGGGGAATGAAGCTCATCGCCGGCGGGCCGTGTGCCTGGCAGCTCGCTCCCGCGACGCGCCAGAAGGTCCCGTGGATCGGCGAGTTCGTGGAATCGATCGGCGGGATCGACACCGTCGTCGAGGGCGAAAGCGACGTCTTCGTCCGGGACCTGGTGCGGAAGGCGCTGCGCGACGAGTTCCTACCGCCCCACGTCGTGCTCTCCGCGAAGGAGGCGCCCCGGGTCGATCAGATCGCGACGATCCGCTACCCGAGCGTAAACGGCCTCGTCGAGATCGGACGCGGCTGCTGCAGGGGCTGCTCATTCTGCTCCGTCACGACCCGTCCGACGCGCTGGTACCCGCTCGAGAAGATCGAGGCCGAGCTCAAGGTCAACGCGGACAGCGGGATCCGGAAGGGGCTCCTGCACTCCGACGACGTGTTCTTCTACGGCAGCCCCAACGTCATGCCCCGCGAGGACAAGCTCCTCCCGCTCCTTCGGCTCGCCAAACGCTACTACGACCAGGTCGGCTGGAGCCACGTCGCGGTGGCATCGCTGATGACGAAGCCGCGCCTCCTGGGCCAGTGCGGCGAGATCCTGCTCGACGAGCGCCAGGACTGGTGGGGCGTCGAGGTCGGGATCGAGACCGGATCGCCGAAGCTCATCACGGCGGCGATGCCCGGGAAGGTCGCCCCGTTCAAGGCCTCCCAGTGGCCCGAGCTCGTCGTCCAGGCCGCCGGCCTCATGAACGACAACAAGGTCTACCCGGCGTGCACGTTCATCGTCGGTCTTCCGCAGGAGACCGAGGACGACGTCCTGCGGACCATCGATCTGATCGACGATCTCTGGGACTTCAAGGCGATCCTCGTCCCGATGTTCTTCGTTCCATTGGGCCACCTCAAGTCGAAGGACTGGTTCGAGCGCGACCGGATGTCCGAGGCGCAGCAGGAGCTCTTCCGGCGGGCCCTCACGCACGGTCTCCGGCAGTCCAAACGCCTCCTGCACGACTTCTTCGAGTGGGAGGGCGCGCACACCCGAGCGTACCGCGGGGCGTTCCGTGGGTTCATCGGTCTCGTCGAGCTCGCGATCCGGATGAACGGCCTCTGGAGCGAGCCCGTCAGGGCGAGCCCGACGATCGAGAGCCCGCTCCATCACCCGGAGCGGATCCCGGTCCCGACGATCCCGCTCCGCGAGTGAGCCCGCGCCTCACTCGACGTCGGAATCGTCGGGGCGAACTGCGCGGTGAATCGAGCGAGGACGGTAGGTCCGGAGCACCGCGTCGGCGCGTTCGATGGGAGTGCGTCCCGTGACCTCGATCGCGACCTCGTTGCCGTTCCCGTCGTAGGCACGCCACGCCCCGCTCGTGAACGGGTGGCCGAGGATGAGGTGACGGCGGCCCCATCGGCGGAAGAGGCTCAGGTCCGCGTCGGATGGGTGGAGCGCCCCGGAGGGGTGGGAGTGGACGGTGCCGGCGACGCTCAGGTCGACGGGGAGCATCTGCAGCTGGAAGTTCGCGTGTCGGCGCCCGGAGGTCGTCCCCGGGAGCAGGAGGAGCTCGCTGATCGTGCCCGGGGGCTCGGAGCGCAGGATCCCGCCGAACTCGTTGGGATAGCTCGAGGCCGCGCATGCGAGGGCACCGTCGAGACAGCGCCGGGTGATCGCGGTTGGCGTCGTGCCGACGCGCGCGCTCCCCTCCGGGCGTCTACGGTGGGGACGGAAGAAGGGCATCGTCGTTCGCCTCCCCGTCCCCGAGCTCCTCGGTCCAGGGGAGGATCTTCTTCCCCTGGAGGCGCCGGAAGAACCGGGAGCCGAACCGGAGGAACTCGGCCTTTCGGGGAGACCGGTAGACGAGGACATTCCCCCCGCCGGGAAGGCGCCGCTCGACCTGGCCGTCGATGACGACGACCCCTTCCTTCTCCGGATGGACCAAGCGGACGCGCACCGCCTTGAGCGGATCGACGACGACCGCGCGCTGGGTCGCCTGGAACGGCGCGAGGGCGCTCACGATGATCCCCTCGACCGACGGGTCCAGGATCGGACCCAACGCGGAGAGGGAGTACGACGTGGAGCCCGTCGAGGTGGCGAGGATCATCCCGTCGGCCCGGATCCGGCCGACGGGGCGACCGTCCAGCGAGAGCTCGAAGAGGCGCATCTTGGCGACCTGGGACGTGTGCACGACGACCTCGTTCGTCGCGTCGGGAAGGTTCTCGTCGCCGATCTGGCTCGCGAGCTTCATGCGGGACTCGACGAAGTAGAGCCCCTTCCGAAGGCGTTCCAGCGCCCCGTCGAACGCGATCCGGTTCGCGCCGTCGACCTCGGCGAGGAAGCCCACCGTCCCCGCGTTGATCGGAAGAAGCGGGATATCGGAGCGCTGAAGCGTGTACAGGAACGTTCCGTCCCCGCCGATCGACAGCAGGACCTCCGCCTCCAGCCGTTCGAGGGGGGAGTGGGGAAGATCGAGCCCGATGAGCGCGTGGGTCTCGTCCGTGAGCACGACGTCCGCCTCTGGTCGGAGCCGCTCGGCGGCGCGCTTCGCGAGGTCAACCGCCAGCGGCTTGTGCGGATTCGCCGAGATGCCGATCCTCACGCGGGGTTCCCTCCCGATCGCGATCGCGGGAACCCCGCGTCGCCGAACGCGAATACGCTCGTGTGCTCGGCGAGGTCGAGGGGTATCGCCGCGACGGACCCGCCCGCGGCGTCCGTCATCCCTCCGCCCGCCTCGAGGAGGATCCGGTACGCGGCCGCGATGTCCGTGACCCGCAGGTTCCGCGGGAGCGTGTCGTTCTCGAAGAAGTAGGCGTCGGCCGAGCCCTGCGCGACCATCGCGATCTCGAGGGAAGCGCATCCGAGCGAGCGGATCCGTCGCCCGTGCTCGGCCAAGGCGATCGCGTTGGGGGTCGAATGCCGCCCGAGGTTCACGAAGAACAGTTCGGATCGGAGGTCCCAGCTACGCGTGCGCAGTCGCCGGCCGTCGCGGAACGCGCCCGTCCCCTGCGAGGCCCAGTAGGTGATCCCGCTCGAGAGATCGCGGACCACGCCCTTCTCGATCCCGCCGAGTGTCCCGCGGCCGAGCGCGAGCGAGACCGTCGCGAACGGCATGTTGCGCAGCGCGTTGTGGCTCCCGTCGATCGGGTCGACGACGAGGAGCTTGCCGCCCCCGCGCCGGACGAGGCCGATCTCCTCGCTCAGGAGGTCCCAGTCGACGCCCTCCTCCTCGAGGACCGAGAGGACCTGCCCTTCCGCAACACGGTCGAGCTCCTCCGTCGGACTGCCGTCCGCCCCCATCGCCACGACGTCCGCGCGGTGCGGCGAGGTCGCCGCCTGGCGGACGGCGCTGTGGACCGTCGCCGCGATCCGGAAGAGGACCTCGAGCTCGCGGTCGGGCGGGGCCGGCACGATGCGCCGGACCTGCGCCGGGCTAATAGGCCCTTGGGAGCGGAAGTCGCTCCGCGAGGCGTTAAATCGGGTCCCCGGTAGGAGCGCGCCGATGGAGTTCCAATTCCTCGGCGGCGCCTCGGAGATCGGCTCGCTCGGCCTGGTCGTCCGAGATCAGGGGCGCACCCTCCTGTTCGACTACGGGATGACCCCGAGCGACCCGCCCACGTACCCGCGTCCGACCCCGATGCATCTGGACGCGGCCTTCCTGTCGCACGGCCACTTGGACCACTCGGGGATGACGCCGATCTTGAGCCGGCTACCGCATACTCCGGTCATCGCGACCCCGGTCACTGTCGCCGTGACCGACCTCCTGACTCGGGACGCGCTCAAGATCGCACGGTTGGAGGGCTACCTCCCCCCGTACGATCCCGGCGACATCCGCGCGCTCCACTCCCGGTTCCACGCGGTCGAACGGAAGGGAACGTACCGCCACAAGGGGATCGAGGTCGACCTCATCCCGGCCGGCCACATCCCCGGGGCGACGATGTTCCTCTACCGCGGCGAGAAGGACGTCCTGTTCACCGGGGACGTGCAGACGATCCCGACGCACCTCGTCGCCGGCGCGGAGACGGTGACGTGCGACGTGCTCGTGATGGAATCGACGTACGCCGGGCGCGATCACCCGGACCGGCGCGAGACCGAGCGACGGTTCCGCGACAAGGTCCACGAGACGATCGAACGCGGCGGCCAGGCGATCGTCCCGGCGTTCGCCGTCGGCCGGGCCCAGGAGGTGCTCATGACGCTCGCCTCCTCCGGCTTCGAGATCTGGCTCGACGGGATGGCGCGCAAGGTCAACGAGATCTACCGGAGCGCGCCGGAGTACCTCGCCGACGCTCGCCGGTTCCGCCGTGCCTTGGAGGGCGTCCACGTCGTCGAACACCCGACGGAACGCCGCCAGGCGCTCCGCGACGCCGACGTGATCGTGACGACCGGAGGGATGCTCGACGGGGGACCCGTGCTGTTCTACCTCGGAGAGCGGTACAAGGACGCGAACAGCTCGATCCTGCTTACGGGGTTCCAGGTCGAGGGCTCGAACGGCCGGCAGCTCATGGACAAGGGGACCCTCACCATCGACGAGGTGACGATCCGTCCGGAGTGCGAGGTCATGAAGTTCGACTTCTCCGCGCACGCCGGGCACTCGGAGCTCGTTGAGCTCGTCCGGGCGACCGAGGCGCGCGAGGTCGTGCTCATGCACGGAGACCAGCGCGAGAAGCTAGCCGAGGCGATCGGGAGCGAGGTCAAAGTGATGACGCCCGAGAACGGCCACAAGTTCGTCGTGTAGGCCGGGCGTCGCACGGACGCGTTCAGTCCGGGAGACTGACCTCGACCATCCCGTCCACGACGCGCGTCGGGAACACGGGGATCGGCCCGATCGCACCTTGGGGGGGTTCGATCCCGTCGGGGTCGGCCATCACGCGGCCCGTGAGCGCGTCGAACGTGGCGCCGTGGACCGGGCAGGCGATCCGACTCCCGCTCAACGTGCCATCGGCCAGGATCCCGCCCTCGTGGGGGCAGATCGCCCCGGTCGCCCGCACCGCGTCCGCGAGACGGACCAATAATACCGATGTGGCGGCCAGGTGGACCTCCCGCATCGAGCCCGGTGGGAAGGCACCGATCGCCACGCCCGTGCGCTGCCAGGCCATCGGGCAGCGCCCAGCGCTCAGGGCTACTTAGCGGTCCGGCGGGTCGGGACGGCCGGCGAGGGCGATTCGTCCGAAAGGTCGCCCGGCAACATCGCGTCGGCGTCGGGCGGTGGCTCCGTCGCCGGCGGCCGCCACGCAGCGAGGGCGCGCTGGATCTCGGCGCGCAGCCGATCGAGCCCCTCGCCCGTCTCGGCCGAAACGGCCGGACGGTCCGAACCGGTCCGGAACAGATCGGCCTTCGTCTCCACGACCAGGATCGGGACCGCCGGGAGCTCGGACCTCCATTGGGCGAGGAGGGCCTCCTGGTCCGGCATCGGATAGCCGCAACGTTCCGACGGGTCCAGGACGAAGACGACGACGGTCGCCGCGTGGCGCACCGCCGTCTCCGCCTCGACCTCCGCCGGGTTCTCCTTCTCGGCGCGGCCGAGCACGCCGGGCGTATCGAGGACCTGCAGTCGGTCGAATCCCAAATCGGCGTGCCCGACCGCGATCGAGAGCGTCGTGAACGGATGATCGGCGATCTTGGGCTTCGCGCTCGAGAGCTTGGCGACGAGCGAGGATTTCCCCACGTTGGGGAACCCTGCGATGACGACGACCGGCTCCTCTGCGTTCAACCGCGGACGACGCTTGAGGTAGATCGTGATCGTCGCGAGCTGGGTGAGGTCGTCGTCGATCTCGTGCAGGAAGCTCGCGAGGCGTCCGTAGAACCGACGGACCGAGACGGCGAAGTCGTCGCGCGTGGCTCCCGCGCGTAGCCGACGCTGTTCCTCCTGGGAGAGCCCGCGGATGCGCTGCTCGGCGCGACCGAGCCGCCGGAGCGCGCGCTCGAGGGTGCCCGGCCCGAACGCCTTGGCGATCAGTTGCGCCTCGAACGGGGAGAGCCCTGGCTTCGCGAAGGGACGCCCGGCGAGCCGGAGGTGGCGCTGGACGACGGCGCCGCTGCGGACGATCTTGAGCTGGGCGCGCCTTCGCGCGCGCTCGAACGGCGTATCGCCGTGCGGGGTCGCCCGATAGGCCGCGCGGAATGCGGTGTCGAGGATCGCCGACGAGGGGCGGACCCCGGGGCCGGAGCGGCCCGAGGCCCCGCGGTCCTCCCTCCCCTTCCGCAGCGGCATCGCGGTGTCGGAGACGGGACAGCGGAATACCTTTCCGGCGGGGGAGGGCGAAATGCGACCGAGGAAGCGTCCCGAGCC
>JBGOSQ010000052.1:0-12544 GCA_041476045.1 Thermoplasmata archaeon
GCACGAAAGCGATCATCGGTACGAGCGGGCGGCAAGGGACCGATCGCGAAACGCCCGGCGGGTCGACACATAATGAAGACCTGAGACGCTCGATCGAGCGAATGCCGATGATCCTCCGGCAATCAGGGTCCGACGCGAGCATTCGGCCCGCAGCGAATTTTCCGACCGTCGTCGGGGGTAGCGCAATGCGGTCCGGATGCGATGAACGGAATCCATCCCGTCCCCTTCTGTCAGCATGGGACATAGGTCATGCGAGAGTGGGAAAGGCGTACTTCCGCCGATTCGCGATTCGGGAGTTCGGTGGTCGCCGTGATCGACAAGCCGAGGCGTCTCGAATCTGCGAACTTTGAACGAGCGGAGGCGGCGCTGAGGTGGGAAGACGCCGCGAATACCGCCGACGAGACCGGCCGCGATTCCGACCAGATCGAGGCGCAGAAGCGCGATCGGGAACTGGTGGCGGCCGACCGAAAGATCAAGAGCATCCAGCGCGAGCGGTAACCCCATCGATTGCCCGCGAGTCGAACCGGGGGATCCGCTGGTCCCCACCAAGTGGCGCGAAGAGAGAGAAACTGGGGCGTTCCGAGGGTCTCACGAAGCAGCCCCTCTCCGGGGCCCGATGGGCCGCGGTCGGCCGTCTCGGCGGGCGCGCCCCCGTCTAGGCCGCTAGGACACGTGGATTCGGCACCATCGAAGTTCGACAGTCGGCCGATCTCATGTGAGAATTGTCGAGCGGGCCCCGGGCCCAAACGCGTACCAGAAGAGGAGTCCGGCGAGGATCAGGATCAGGAGGCCGAAAAACCCGATGACCTCGACTAGGAGGAACGCCAGGATGACGATCACGATCGCGCCGAAGAGGCTGATTCGATGCACTGCCATGCTCGGGCTACTCCGGGCGTGGGTATGGTCCCTCGCTTGATTCGGGTTGAGCCGGGCAAGGCCGCCGAGAGCGGTTTCTCCCTCGCGTAGATCGGCCAAGATCCGATCGTGGCCCCACGCGCCGAGCCGTCCCCCTTCGGAGAGAATCGTCCCTCGATCCCGGAGTCCGAGACGATCGGATTCCTTCCGTATCATTCGGCGGGGCGCGTGGGCGGGCTCGAAGAAGGCGGGAAGGTCTCAAAGCGGATCGGCAGCATCCTGCGGGCTCCGAGGGCCTCGAACGCGACCAGCGCGTCGGCGGCGTCCATGTGATTTCGCCGGTTCCATGGGAACATGGCGCCGACGAGCGCGTCGCATTGATACGGAGCGGGACCGCGCGCTCGTTCAGATCCAATTCGGAACCAGACTTCTCGGGAGGGTGAAAGTGAGAATCCCACCGTTCGGGCGGGGATTTGAACCGCCCGGGGTTCCACCACCGAGCGCGGAGCACGGGCCGCGCAAGGCTTCAAGCCGGGAGCGGCCTAGGTGATGGGAGACGCTGCGGGGAATCGATGATCGATCCTGTGGCGTCCTCGCTCCGAACCAAGGTCACGTACCTCGGCCACGCGAGCCTCCTCATCGAAGGCGGAGGTGGAGTGATCGCCACCGACCCCGTGTTCTCTCCGAGGATCGGGAGATTCTTCACGCGGAGATCGTCGCGTTCCGAGTTCCGACCCGAGGGGCTGCGACGAGCGACGGGGGTACTGATCTCGCACGCGCATCACGATCACCTGGATTACCGGTCGCTCGAACACTTCGATCGATCCCGGCCCTTGGTGGTCCCTTGGGGACTCGGGGCCCCGTTGCGATGGCGAGGGTTCGCGGGTGTGGAGGTCCTCCGACCTTGGGAAGAGCTCGTGATAGGAGCGTGGCGCGTAACAGCCGTTCCGTCGCGGCATTTCGGTGGTCGCCTTCCGTTCCTCTTCACCTCCGGGCACCAGGGCTACGTCCTTTCCGGTCCGAGCTGCATTTACTTTGCGGGCGACACCGGGCTGGACGAACCGATGTTCCGCGAGATCGGCCGGCGATTCCCGATCGACCTCGCGATCCTTCCCATCGCCGGGGCCGTCTTTCCGTGGTTCCGGCGCAATCACATGAACGCCCGCGATGCGCTCCTTGCGTTCCGGCACCTGGGGGCGAACCAGATGATCCCGGTCCACTTCGAGACGTTTCCCGTCTCCTTCGAGCCGGCCGGCGAGGCTCGAAGGAGTTTGAACGAGGACTCAGCTCGAATGGGCGTGAGCGATCGTGTGACGATACTAGCGGAAGGGGCCAGCCTGTACCTGAAGTAAACCGACGGGTAGGTCCGCCAGCCCCCGATCGAGGGACCGGGGGCCCGGTCGGTTCCCGCAGAATGTTTGACCGAGAAGTGGGGGGGAGACAATGGCTAGCGACCTCCTGATCGGTGTCATCGGGCTCCTCCTGACCTTCGACGCCGTCGCGATCTTCACGTTGATCTTCTTCGAACGGCGGGATCCGGAGAGCGTCCTCGCCTGGCTGTTCGCCGTCGTGACCCTTCCGATCGTCGGCTTCGTGCTCTACCTCCTTTTCGGATTCAAGTACTTCAAGACGCGAGCCTTCGGGCTCAAGTCCACGGGCGATCAAGCCGTTCTCACACGGGTCAGGAAGGGGCTGGAGCTGGGGGTCCGCGACGAGACGGACCAGAACCTCGGCGATCTCGTGGCCTACCCGGATCTGGCCCGACTCCTCTTGGCCGACAGCGCCGCGTTCCTGACCGCCGGGAACGAGGTCGAGGTCTACACGAACGGCGAACAGAAGTTCGACGCGCTGTTCGAAGCGATCGGCGCCGCCAAGAATCACATCCACCTGGAGTACTACATCCTCCGGAACGACTCCCTCGGGGAGCGTTTGCTTCTCGCGCTCGAAACGAAGGCCCAGGAGGGCGTTCAGGTCCGCCTCCTCTACGACGATTTCGGCAACGGCATTCCGCGGTCCCGGTACCGGAGGTTGACGGCGCAAGGCGCGAAGGTCTCCGGGTTCTATCGGGCCCTCGTCCCGTCGGTGGGCCTGAGGATCAACTACCGGAATCACCGCAAGATCGCGATCATCGATGGCGCCGTGGGCTTCATCGGGGGGCTCAACGTCGGCAACGAGTATCTCGGGCTCGGTCCCCTGGGGGCGTGGCGGGACACGGCCGTTCGGCTCCGAGGCGCCGCGGTCCGCTCGCTCCAGTTGCGCTTCATCCTCGATTGGAACTATGCGACCAAGGAGGGCCTCACGCTCGGAGGCTCGTACTTCTCGCCGTCCCCCAAGGTCGGTCCCGCCCACGTCCAGATCGTGAGCGGAGGACCGGACACGACCTGGAACCCGACGCGGGAACAGTACGTGAAGATGGTCTCCTCGGCCGTGCGGACCTGCTACCTGCAGACGCCGTATTTCATTCCCGACGTCAGCATCATGATGGCGCTGCGGATCGCGGCGCTCTCGGGCGTGGACGTCCGGATCATGATCCCGAGCCACGCCGATCTGCCGTTCGTCCACTGGGCCTCGCTCTCGAACGTCGGGGAGCTGCTCGATGCCGGGGTCCGGGCCTTCGGCTACGACGCCGGGTTCCTCCACGCCAAGACGATCACGATCGACGACTGCGTCACGTCTGTGGGAAGCGCGAACTGGGACCTCCGCAGTTTCAAGTGGAACTTCGAGTCGAACGCGGTCATCTACGACCGGACCGTCGCGACGAGCTATCGCAAGACCTTCCTCGACGACATGCGGCGATCGACGGAGATCACGAAGGGGTCGTACGCGGCCCGGGGCCGATCGGTCCGGTTCAAGGAATCGACCTGCCGGTTGTTCTCCGGCGCCCTCTAGACCCGGCTCGTTCCTCCGCGGCGTCGACCGAGGCCCATCGGAAGGGTATTCCTCCGCGGGGCCTTCCCGATCCCATGGCGGTGCACACCCCCTCCCTGTTCGGAGCCATCGTCCTTGTGATCGTCGCATTCCTTCTCCTCGAGCTCATCGGATTGGGAGGGCTCCTGCTGCTCATCGTGGCCGTCGTATTGCTCTACTGGGCGTTCGGGCCGGGAAGCCGCCGCGGCGGGCTCTAGCCGGCCGCACCCGCGTCGCGGGGATCGCGGTCTCCGTGTCGCAGAGAGCGGCGGCTGCCCGCGTAGACGAAGGCCGGGGCGAGCAGTGCCAGGATCGGAACGGTGAGCAGTGGGTATTGCCATCCGCCGATCGGAAACAGCAGCGCGACGAACGGATCGATCAGCACGAGCAGCAGGAGCGCGTACGTCGCGCCACCGCCCACGAGCCGGATCTCCCGGTAGCGTCGTCCACCGAGGGTCAGTCCCAGCACGATCCCGAGGCCACCGAACCACGCGAGCCAGAACCCCGCAATGACCGAGTACGCCGTCAGTGGCTGGATCTTTTGGAGGCAGGCGAGGGCGTGCGTCGGCGCTCCCTGGATACATTGATCCAAGGAGGGGGTGGAGCTCAATGCGAGGGCGACCGATACGACGATCAACAGTAGCCCGATGGAACCGACCGTGCAGAGGACGGTGGCGGTGAGGAACCATCGGTCGATCTTCTGCAGTGCGAGGAACCCGAATCGGTAGTAGAGAAGGGAAACGGCGAGAAGGATCGCGCCGACGAGCACGAACACGCCCGTGAGCGTGATCAGCGTCCTACCGAACTTGAGGATCCCGGTAGCGCGGTAGAACGCGAACAGGTTGACCGAGATGGGGAGCACGAGCCCGACGATCCCGCCTGCCAGTCCGAACAGCGCCCCGCGGTCGAACCGCTCCAGTCCCTTCGGGTCGTCGGCGGCGCCGACCGCGGTATGGGCGCTCATCGAGACTCGGGAACGGGGCGCCGAGGCGAGCGTAAAGCATCGTCCGGCAAGGGACCGAGTAAGAACATCCGATCCGGTACAGAGGCCCGGGTGCCCACGGTGGTTCCGTGGGACCGCGGGCGTCTGTGGGGCGCGTCGTCGCGCCCCTTCGGGGTCGGGCGGAAGAAGGTGTTCACGACGCCAGGGTCGCTCGGTTGAGGGGATCCGCCAGCATCACCTGGGCCACGAGCACGAGGCCGGCCACGACCGTCAGGAACGAGCCGAGAGCCACGAGCGCCCAGTTGCCGACTGCGACCCACGTCACGACCCCGAGGACGAACAGGATGAGTCCGCCGCTCAGGTTCCGGTCGACGCCGCGGTAGTGCGTATAGCCCGAGAAGACCAAGATCACGAGGCCGAACACGACCGCGACGGCCCCCATCACGAGGGCGCCGAACGCACCCTCGAAGCGAGGTCCGAACCCCTCGGGGCCGAGACTGAGCAGGAAGCCCAGGATCCCTCCGAGTATGACGAGAACTCCACCGAACGCTGCCAGGAACGTCACAAAGCTTCGCTGCACCATGTAGCCACCTTGGGGATTGACGAGACGGAGCGAGGTATAGTCGCTCCCTTGACTCGAGTTAAGCCACCCTCGGGGCCGCGCCGTGGAGGGTCCTCCTGCCGGGTCGAGGACGCCCTCGGGTGGCTGCGATCGCGCGCGATGCCGCCGAATTCTCGCGGCGAGCTCGGCCCACCGGACGGGAGAGGGCCGTATTGCGGAGCACGACGGAACGTACAGCGCCCGGGCTCCGACGGAGCCGATGGCGGGTTCTCGCCGAAGGGCTCGCTTCGGAAACCCCCGGGCGATTGTAGGAGGTGCAGGGGAGCTCGTGAGGATGACGATGGATCGACCGCGTCGTGAGGAAGGGGTTAGGGCCGGGTCGCCGAGCGACAACGGCCCGGATCGTCCGTTCCGTCTCGTCGGGGTTGCGACCCGGGGGCTGTTCGTCCTCGCGCCGTCAGATGCTCAAGTACCCGAGGAAGATGAGCAGCACGACCACCACGGCGGCGACGATGACCCAACCGAACATGTCCCCGACCTTACGCCGTGGTCTCGATGACGCTCGCGGCCGGCGTCGGTTTCGACACCGGGGACTGGGGAGCGACGACGTGTTCGACGTCCCGGCCGATCTGCTTGGTCACCTCGGCGGTGTCGACGACCACGGTCTTGGCCGCGTCCACGACGGTTGCGGCGACCTGGATGACGACGTGCGCGCCGTCCTGCGCGACGGCCTCGGCGCCCTTCACGATGAGCGTGGCGACCTCGACCGGCACGTGGACGATCTTTTCGGCGACAGTCTTGCTCTCTTCAACGATGGTGTTCTCCATAGTGATTGCTCCTTACACTCTAAGGCTCGGAGCGGGGGTGGGGGGTTATACCCTCCCTCAGCCGGAATTAAGGAAACGGGCCGAATGGCGAGGCGCGCCTCGAGTCTCCTCCTCGTACTCCGGCGGGCGGGAGGTGCCGACCGCGACGGTGGCGAGCGAGGTACACGAGCGCCTTCGTGCTCACGGAGGCCCACGCGCCGTCGAGGTCGGTCGAAAGCGATATCTGACCGAAGAGAACTCGGCGTGCCCACCGAGATGGCGGTCGATCCGACCTCCCAACGGAGTGGCGATGCGTATCCTAGTCGTTGACGACGATATCGAGTTCCGGGAGGAACTGCTCGGTCTGCTCCGCGAGGCCCGGCACAGCGCGACGGGGGCGGAGTCCGTCGCGGAGGCCACCGCTGCGTTGCAGCGGGGGGAGTACGACGTCATGTTCACGGACCTCCGGATGGGCCGGCACAGCGGAATCGAGCTCCTGACCCAGGCCCGGGAAAAGTGGCCCCGGCTCATCGTCGTCATGCTCACCGGGAAGGCGACCTTGGAAACGGCGATCCAGGCGCTCCAGATGGGTGCGTTCGACTATCTCCGGAAGCCGGTCCGGCCGGACCAGGTCCACCGGGTCCTCGAGCTGGTCGATCAACAGCTGGCACTGACCCGCGCGGGAGCGAAGCCGCTCGATCCCGTTCGCTACGCCAGCGCCCTCGCCCTCGAGGGGGGATATGAGGTTCTGCTGATCTCGCCCCCTCCGGTCCCGGTTCCGGTCGCGATGGTCAGCCATCTTCCCCTGGACCCGGAGAATCCGTTCCGCATCCGGGACGCCGTCGAGGGTTTCGTCGCGCCGAAGGAGAAGGCGGCGGTGGTCCTGGCGGCGGTGGAGCAGCTCCTGGCGCGCCACCGCGAGGAGGAGATAGCGGCTCTCTTGGAAGCGATCCGCGCCGTTCTCGAAGGCAAGGGCCCGCTCGCGGTCGGGTACGATCCGGAAAAGATCACGGCGACCGGGGCTCTCGCGGTCCGCGCATCGATCGTGTCCGCCGACGCCCATACTACGCTCGAATCCCTTTCGAACCCGATCCGTCGGCTCGTCCTACGCCGGCTGGCGGAGGGTACCTGCACTTTCATGCAGGCGATGGAGGCCGCCCACATCGACGACACCTCGAAGATCTCCTTCCACCTCCGCAAGCTCACCGAAAGCGGGCTCGTCGGACATCTGGCCGGGGAACGGTATCGGCTTACCCCACGCGGAAAGGGCGTGATCACGATCCTCAGCTCGATCGACGATCTCGACTCTCGGAAGGGCAGCGGCAACCGGATCTTCCCTTCGAAGGCCGTCGCGGGCCGTCGTGTCTGAACGACGGGGACGGCCGCTTTCGCCCCCCCCGACCTCGGAGTCGGTGGAACCTGGGAATCCGAGCGCTGGAGGCACGACCCCGATCGCTACGACAGGGATCCGCACCGCCCTCCGTGCGATCTCAGGAGCGTCCAACGCTCGCGGGATCGGTGCGCCCGGTGAACGACCGCACCGGACTCTCGACGCGCTTCGCTCGGCCCGGCCCCTCGGTCCGGCCATCGCGGTTTCGGTGGCGGGGAGCGTTGGACCTCCTTGATTCGAATCCACGAACGTGTTATCCGGGGGGACGAGGTCGTGACCTTTGGCAGGGGTACATCCCCGGTCGAAAGAAGGAATGGATGACGACCACCACGACGACGAGAACCGCTTACGGCTACCGACGAAGCTCGCCCGTTGGCGAGTTGCCCATCCTGGTGGGAATCCTGGCGGTCCTCATCGGCCTCTTCGGGATCTTCCTCCTCTTGGTCGGTGCGCTTCTCGTGGCCACCAGCCTCGGTGTCCTCGTCGTACCCGCCGCTGCCGCGTACGCCCCCCTCGCCGGCGACGCGCTCTTGGCCGGCGTGATCACGCTCATCCTCGGCGCGGTCCTCGTGGCCGTCGCAACGGGCCTGTGGGACCTCGAGACCTGGGCGCTCTACCTCACGGGGACCGTGGTCGCCGTCTACGTCGTCCTCCTCGTCTTGGGCGGAGCCTTCGGCTGGCCGTTGCTGCTCGCGGGCGGCCTCCTGGTCTATCTGTTCGCCGTTAGTCCCCACTTCTACTAGCGCCGTCGGGACTGGGGTCCCACGACGGGTCGTGGAGACCGGCTCCGGCCCCTCGGATCCAGACGGGGAGGGCGAAGGGCCAGCGGCCTACTCGGAACGGTGTCGAGGTTGCGGGTCTCTCCCGAGGTCCTTCATGCGCCGGCTCGAGCGCTCCGGGGAGGGCATACGCGGGAACGGGATGACGCCCCATCGCAGTCGCGCGGGTCGGATGCCTTCTCGCCGCGCGAGATCCGTGCGGTGAACTTCACTCGGATCCGTCCAGGCATTCCCCTTCCCTCCCGGAACGCGACCGCCGCTATCCGCTTCGCTGGCAAGACGGATCGGACGCGTCCCACGCGACATGGTCGGTTACTGAATTCGAATCAAGGGACACTATACCCACACGCCTCGGACTGGTCGACTCGGTCACAGGACCGAAGAGGAACGAAGAAGATGTCGATCGACCACTCGCGCGTCAAGCACGCCCTACTGAGCATTCTCGTCGGCTTCACGATGATGTTGGCCGCCTTTGCGGTGATGACCCCGATCGGGACCGGCACCTCCGTCCGGCCCGGACCCACCCCGGCCGCGGTGTGCGGACAGACCCCCGTCGCGCTCGGTTCGGCCTCGACCTACGCCGCATTGTCCGGCACCGGGGTCACGAGCACCGGTGCCACGGCCCTCACGGGAGATCTCGGGGTCAGCCCCGGAAGCTCCGTGACCGGATTCCCTCCCGGGACCCTGACCGGTACCAAGAACGTCGCCAATCCTGCGGCCGCGGCGGCGAAGTTGAATCTGACGACCGCGTACAACGACGCCGCGGGTCGTACCAACTGCCCGGTGGCCGTCGCCGGCAACATCGGCGGTCAGACCCTGACCCCCGGCCTTTACAAGTCGACCTCTTCGCTCGCGATCTCCTCCGGGGACCTCACTCTGAACGGCGGGGGCGACCCCAACGGGGTCTTCGTCTTCCAGGTCGCCTCCGGGCTCACCACTACGTCGGGTCGCGCGGTCATCCTCACGAACGGCGCGCAGGCGGGGAATGTCTTCTGGGAGCTCGGCAGCTCCGCGTCGCTCGGCACGACCTCCGTCATGAAGGGGACCCTCCTCGCATACGCATCGGTCACGTTGGCAACGGGAGCCCATCTCGATGGGCGCGCGCTGGCGAAGACCGGGGATGTCACCTTGGCGGCGACCACCATCGTCGTTCCCACCATCTCTTCCGCGACGACGTACCCGGTCACGTTCACGGAAACCGGCCTCACGGCGGGGACGAGCTGGTCGGTGACGTTCGGTGGGATCCAGAGCAGTTCTACGACGGCTTCGATCGGGTTCGCAGTGGTGAGCGGCACCTACACGTACACGACGACCGTTGTAGGGTACATCGCCAACCCGGCCTCCGGCAGTGTCGCCGTAAGCGGGGCGGCGGCGACTCGCGCGATCGCGTTTACGGCAGCGACGCCCGGAACCTTCGATGTCACGTTCACCGAGGCCGGGTTGGCCTCGGGAACGAGCTGGTCGGTGACGCTCAACGGAGCCCTCACGGCGAGCACAACGGCGCAGATTGTGTTCACGGTGGCGAGCGGAACCTACGATTTCATCTCAGGCGTCGTATCGAACTATACCGCGAGTCCCTCGACCGGCAGCGTGACGATCAACGGGGCGGCTACGGGTCAATCGATCACATTCACCTCCCTCGGGGGAGGCGGCGGTGGCCCACCTGCCGGCGGCAATGAGTCCGCCGGGATCCCCTCGTGGACATGGATCGCGATCGGCCTTCTCGTGTTGGTGGCGGCCGGGATCGCCGCGGCGGTCCTGTTGAGCCGCCGAGGCCGGAAGAAGACGGCGTAGACGTTCGACGCGCACGCCAGGGACGGGGATCTCCGGCTCGGGGGACCCCCCCCACTGTGCGGCGGATCAGCGACGAAGATCGTGCTGTGCGAGCGCGCCGGCCGCCGCCGGTGGACGGGTAGGCACGCTCAGCCAGAGGGGTCGGAGCTCCCACCGCCGCGATCACGCTGGCGTTGGCGCCTGGGACGACCCCCGTCGCCGCCCCTCAAGATCGCCGTAGAGGCTAGCTCGTCCCCGGGGTCAACCTCGAGGAACATGGGGGAACGATATCGACTTCGGGCCGCACTGGGGCTCTCCAAGAGGCCCCGGTCCGGGAACGATGCCCCTCCGGCCCGTGACCCCGACTCGGGGAGCAGGCGAAATACCGCGGACCGGTCTCGAATGTCGGGGGGGATCTGAACCGACGGGGGGTTCGAATCCCCCGACTCCCGGGCATCCAACATTTCGGCGCTCGGACCCGGTCAGAGCCCATCAGATTCGTTACCGAGTGCAAGCTCGATTGCACGCGGGCTCATCCTAACGGGCGTAGGGCGATGGGACGGGAGCTCGACCCCGGAACTGCCAAGGGAGAAGGGCGAGCGGAGAGTGGAATGGGGGCCATCGGGCGACATACCCCGAGGACGCTCAAACGAAACGGGCGGTTCGATAGCGACTTGAGCTCATGCGTCGTACGAGCCAAGATGACGGAATGGAGAGTATCCGGAGTCGCGCAACCCGAGCCCGGTCATTCCATCCGGATCGTCGCCGATGGAACACCGGTCGCCGTGTTTAACCTCGGCGGCCGGTTGCTGGCGGTGTCAGCGCGGTGTACCCATGTGGGTGGACCGCTCGATCGCGGGACCGTCACAGGGGAGATCGTGACCTGCCCGTTGCACGGATCCCAGTTCGACCTGACCAGCGGGAAGGTGGTCCGGGGTCCTGCGACCCAGGCGGTTCGCGCCTACCGAGTTCGGGTCGACTCCGGCGACCTTGTTCTCGAGGCAGACTAGCTAGAACGGCCCGACGGGCCCCGATCCCCCGAGTCGGTTGTCAGTCGATCTCGGACGGGGCGAGCGGGGAGCCTCGCACGTTCAATATCATCTCTCGGTTGCGCTCCTTGGAGGGATACACGCAGAACGTCATCTCCGTCCCCCACTCCTTGTTGAGGCGAGAGAAAATCGCACCCAACCCTTGAAAGTCCAATTCGGTGAAATGGATCACCCCAAGATCGAGGTCGAACTCGTACTTCGTCGGATCACCCCGGTGGAGCTTCGGCGGGATCTTACCATACAGCTTGTACTGGAATTCCTCCAGGGCGCGGAGCGTCTCGTTCAAAAGCCTGCGGCTCGCGAACGGCTCCATCGGGTCGAATCCGCTCTCCGCAGAATCCATGAACGGGAAGGGGAACTCCCCTACATCGCCTCATTGCCTCTCTGCCCGGAGTTTCCTCGAGGAGGGGATTCACCAATCGGTTCATTTCCCCCGCACGTCACAACCCACCCGCGACCCTCCTTCGCACGGGCTGGTGTGACCAATCGCGCCGGGTAGCCCCTAAGCTCACCCTGCCAACCCACGTCCTCGACTCGGAGACGCGTCGCCGCACGGCAGGGCGTTACAAGCAAGTGTTGACCGGAAGTGTCTTGGGTTCATTTGCAAGCTCGTTTGCACCCTATCGACGGGAGCCTGGCCTAACTTGTCGGGCCAGGCGAGGAAGGGTCCGCGGGTTGCATTTCTAGACCTTAAGGGCAGAGCGTGATATCCTCACGGCCGTGCCGAAGCCACGGGGCACCCCCGACCAGCTCGCCGAGCGGTGGGCACGCCGCTGGAACGTTCGGGGCGCCTCCTTAGCCATCGTGGAGCGGGGTCGAGCGCCCCTCTTCAGAGCGTACGGGTTTCGCGACCAAGCCGCCCGACTCCCAGCCACGCAACGGACTGTCTACGGACTTGCCTCCGTCACGAAATCGTTCACCGCCCTCGCGATACTGAGGCTGGAGGAAGCGAGGAAACTTTCGACCCGTGACCCCATCGTCCGGCACCTTCCCGAGTTCAAAACGTCGGATGCCCGGGCAACCAAACGGATCACGATCCATCACTTCCTGACCCACACTTCGGGACTCCCTCCCCTCCCATCGGGCGCCTACACCTCGGCCCTGAACCCGGCCCTCGATCCGTCCTCCGATCTACGGGCCGACCGGCGAGCAGGAATCGATCCCGACCACCCCCGGATCTACAGCTACGAGCAGATGCTGGAGTACCTTCGATCGGCCCGGTACCGGCTCCTAGGTCCGCCCGGGCGGTGGTTCAGCTATTCCAACGAAGCGTTCGGGTTGCTTGGCGCTGTGATCGAGCGGGCGAGCGGACGCACCTACGAGAGTTACCTCGAGCAGGAAGTACTGCGGCCGGCGGGCATGCGTTCCACGACGTTCGACCCCGGCATCATGCACCGCAACCCCGAAGTCACGACCCTCTATTCTCCGAAACCGACCGGGGCACGTCATCGGCTCATCCCTTCGCGGACCTGGCCGGAGA
>JBGOSQ010000053.1:0-12282 GCA_041476045.1 Thermoplasmata archaeon
CAAGGGGATCACGGGGATCATCGGGCCGAACGGCACTGGGAAATCGACCGCCCTTCGGGTGCTCGCCGGTCAGGAGATCCCGAACCTGGGCCATTACGAAACCCCGCCGACGTGGGCGGCGGTCGTCGAGCACTATCGGGGAACGGCGTTCGCGGCGCACTTTCAGAAGATCGCCCGGGGACAGCTCTCGGCGACGGTGAAACCCCAGTACGTTGACCAGATCGCCGAACAGCCGGGCACCGCGGTCGAGTACGTCAGGGGAGGGGGAGGCGATGCGGAGAAGGCCCTTGCGGAGGTGGGTCTGTTGCACAAGGCCGCCCGACTCCTCCCCGAACTCTCCGGAGGCGAGCTCCAGCTCGTCGCGATCGCACGGGCCCTCGCGACGGACGCCGATCTCTACCTGTTCGATGAACCGTCGAGCTACCTCGACATCGTGCATCGGCTCGAGATCGCCCGGGTCCTCCGACGCCTGGGCCAGCGGAAGAGCGTGGTCGTCGTCGAGCACGATCTCGCGCTCCTCGACTACCTCGCCGATCAGGCCCACCTCGTCTACGGCGAGGAGGCCGCCTTCGGCGTGATCTCCCATCCGCTCGCCATGCGGACCGCAGTCAACACCTACCTGACCGGCTACCTCCGCGACGAGAACGTACGCTTCCGCACCGAGCCGGTCCGATTCGTCGCCCACCCGCCCAAGCCCCCGACCCAGCGCAACGTGGCGGTGGCGTTCGGAGCGTTGACGAAGGAGTTCGCACAGTTCCGGCTCGAGGTGGGCGGGGGAGTCCTCGCGAAAGGCGAGACGATCGGGATCGTCGGACCGAACGCGACAGGCAAGACGACCTTCGTACGCATGCTGGCCGGCGTCGAACCGGCGACCGCTGGAACCCCGCCGTCCGGCGTGACCGTGAGCTACAAACCCCAGTACCTCAAGGCCTCCCAGCGTGCGAGCCTGCGGGAGCGCATCGCGGGACTTCAGGGCGATCCGGCGTTCGATGCGAGGCTTCTCGAACGCGAGCTGGTTCCCGGTCTCCACCTCGACAGCGTCCTCGACGTTCCCTTTCCGGACCTCTCCGGCGGGGAGCTCCAGCGCGCGGCCGTTGCGCTCGCGATGGCGCGACCGGCGACGCTCTACCTCCTCGACGAGCCGTCCGCGTACCTCGACGCCGACGAACGGATGGCGATGGCCAAGCTCGTTCGACGCCAGGTCGAGCGGTCCGGGGCGACGGCCCTCGTCGTCGACCACGACGTGTACTTCCTCGACCTCGCGTGCGATGGCCTGATGGTCTTTCGATCGTCGGACGAGGGGCGGCACGGCGAGGGAGCCGGTCCCTTCGCGATGCGGGAAGGGATGAACCGTCTCCTCAAGGACGTCGCGATCACGTTCCGGCGCGACGCAGAGACCCTGCGCCCGCGCATCAACCAGGAAGGTTCCGTTCTCGACCGCGAGCAACGGGCGCAGGGTGAGTACTACTACGAGCCCGCCGGCTGACGGCGACCGGCTCTGGTGGCGACCTTCCCGGCCAGCCAGATCGCCCAGACCGGATACCCCACGAGAGTTACCGCCAGCAGGCTCATCCCGAGCGAGTTGGCGAGACCTCCTTGCCTGAGGGCAGACCCGAGCATGAGCAGCCATATTTCGAACATCAGGAAGAAGACGCCCTGCAAAGCCAAAGGTCCGAGGAGGCCCGAGGGAAGAGACAGCAGCCCGAGCTCGGTCGACGTGAGGAGAAAGGAAGCACCCGCCAGACCGGCGAACCAGACCCAACCCGCGTTGAAGGTGAGTCGGGCAAGCGTGGATTCCTTCGGTCCGAAGATTCGACGGAGGTAGGAGGGCAATGGAAGGAGGAGGATCGCGAAGACGCCGTAGCTGAGATCATTGCAGGTGCCCCCCGGCTGCCCCAGCCAGAAGAATGCGACGAGGGTGACAACTGCGACGGCGCCCGTTGCGCAACTGATGAGCAGCAGCATCCGTGCCCAGTCCAGATCCGTGCGTCCGAGCATGAGCCCATTGGCGATGAGCGTCGCGGCTTAACCACGTCGGGCCCGGACGGAGCTCCCCGGCGAGTGCGCGTCGTTTCCCGCTTATCGCCTCGGGCCCGGCTTTGTCGTTTTGGAACTGTCGCTGGTCTACCGAATGAGTCGATCCACGACCCCCTCGTGCTTCGGAACCGCGGTCCTTGGGTCGGCGCTTACGACCATCGACGCGAACAGAGCCTCGTCCGGCCAGGGGCACTGCGGGGATCCCTCACGAGCTCGCAAGGACCCCCGGGTGGGACCGGAGCCCATCAGAGGTCTTTTGGGCGGACGCCTGTGAGGGCCTTACGGTACCAGCGTGGATCCGAACTCGAACCCCCCGCCCGACGCTGCCTCCGGCCACGGAACGGGGACCGGGCACGACCCCACCCGGTACGTCAGCATCGCTCCACGATCGATCGCCGTCATCCTGCTCTACTTCATCCTCGCAGTCCTGCTCCTGCTCTACTCGGGGACCGTGACGAGCCCGTGGGTGACCGCCTTCATTGCCGCCCTCTTCCTGATCTATCTGGCCCGGTACATCTCGACGTTCTACGTCCTCGATTCCGACCAGCTCAAGGCGTGGCGCCTCTTCGGTTCCCGACGGATCCGGTTCGAGGAGATCCGGTCGGTGGCGCTCGCGAACCTCCGGGATCTGGGCCCGGTGGGCTTTGTCGGGACGTGGGGATGGCGCGGGCGGGTCTGGAGCCCGGTCATCGGTCACTTCGACACCGTCCACACCGTCTCGCCCGGCCTGCTCGTGACCGCCGGCCGCGTTCCGCTCTTCATCTCCCCCCGGGACCCAGCCGGTTTCGCCCGCGAGCTGTCGCGGCGGGCGCGCTCGTGGGGCGTGGAGCTCGCCATCGACCCGGGCCCCCTGACCCGGTCTGGTTCCTCGGATCGTCGTTAGAAGCGGCCGCTGGGGCCTAGGGAAGCGCGATCGACGGGTCGACGTCGCTGGTCCACGCGGCGAGACCTCCGTAGAGGTGGCGGACCCGGCTGAACCCGAGCTCGCGCAATAGGCGGTTGGCCCGGGCCGATCGTGCCCCGACCGAACAATAGAGGACCAGCTCGCGCGCTCTCGACAGATCGTGCGCTCGCTCCACGAGCTCGCCCACGGGAACGGACGTCGCGCCGGGAAGGTGGCCGAGCTCGAACTCCGCCGGGGTCCGAACATCGATCAGGAGCGGGGGGTCGGGCATCGCGAGCGCCTCGGCGAGCGCGCGCGCGGTGATCTCGCCCTCCCCCGGCGGGGAAGCCGCGGACACGCCGCAGAACGCCGGGTAGTCGATGAGGGCCTTCTGCGTGGCCCCCGGGCCGCAGAGAACGCACGCGGGATCCCGGGCCACCCGGAGCTCTCGGAATTGGGTGGAGAGCCCGTCGACGAGCACGAGCCTCCCGTACAACGGCTCACCCATTCCCACGAGGATCTTGATCGCCTCTAGGGCCTGGAAGGTTCCGACGAGGCCCGGGAGGACGCCGAGCACCCCGCCCTCTGCGCAGGTCGGGACGGCGTCCGGCGGCGTGGGCTCCGGGAAGAGGCACCGATAGCACGGGCCGTGGCGCCGATCGAAGACCGTCAGCTGGCCTTCGAACCGGTAGACCGAGCCGTACACATCCGGTTTTCCCAGGAGGGCGCACGCATCGTTGACGAGGTAGCGGGTCGGGAAATTGTCGCTTCCGTCGAGGACGACGTCATAGTCGCCCAGCAGGACCATCGCGTTCTCCGACGTTAGCGCGAGGCGATGCTCCCGTACCTGGATCTCCGGGTTGAGCCCGCGGAGCCGCGAAGCCGCCGCCCCCGTCTTGGCCGAACCGATGTCCGACGAGCTGTACAGGATCTGCCGCTGAAGGTTCGAGAGGGCGACCTCGTCGGAATCGACGAGACCGATCGTACCGACGCCGGCGGCGGCGAGGTACAGCCCGGCCGGAGAACCGAGGCCTCCGGCCCCGACGAGTAGGACGCGACCATCTCGAAGCCGGCGCTGACCCCGTGTCCCGATCTCTGGGAGCAGCAGATGCCGGCTGTATCGGCGGATCTCGTTCGTCGTGAGTAGGCCCCGATCGACCGGACCGGCCGCAGCGGCAACTCGGGTCTCCGGATCGCGCGGGTTTCTCGCGAGAGGTTCGTCGGATCGCAACGTCAAACTCCCCGGACGGTTGGCTCCGACGTGAAGAGTTGTTCCCGCTTCATCATGCTGGCGGGCATACGTGCCGGGTCGTGCGGCGTCCGTTATTTGAGCTGGATCAGGTGGGTGCACTGGAGCCCGCCGCGGCTGATCGAGTCCTTGAGATCGACCCCGACCTGTCCCAGAAGGGCCTCGGTCAGGTGTTTGTCGAACACGTCACATACCAGATAGGCGTGCGTCAGCGCGCTGTGCCGGAACACGCAGTTGGTCCGGACGATCTTGAGCTCGCCCGTCGGAGATTCCTCGACGGTGCATCGGAACCCGAGATCGTTCAACGCGTTCGCGAGCGCCTTCGCCCGGTCCACCGTGGGAGCGTCCGTCGGGATGCGTTTGGCGATCTGGTGCGCCATCCGTCGGGCGGCTTCCGCGAACAGGACCGACGCGTACCCCTCCCCCTCGCGTGCGAGGATCTCCTCCACGACGGAGTCGAGCAGCATCTCGTAGCGACGCGGGAACAGTTCCTGACCCTGCGGGCTCAGCAGGTAGCGCTTCCTCGGCCGGCCGACCCCTTCCCGTCGGAAGGTCGGGATGACGAGCCCCCGCTCCTCCAGTCGATCGAGATGGCCGCGAGCAGCGCTCTCCTGGATCCCGAGCTTCTTGGCCAGATCGCGGGCCGTCCGCGGAGCGACCGCGAGCTCCTCGATGATGCGACCGCGGGTACCTTTGCCCAATGTCACATCCATCGACGCCGCCGTCACAATCTCACCGATCCGGTCGGTCCGGACCTCGGACCGAGTTTACACACCACGCCATGCTTAAATAACGCTGTCGGCTCAGAATCGTCCGATGAGCGTTCCGGAGGCTTCGACCCCCAGCCATACCCTCCTCGTCGAGGACCTGCACGTCGAGGTCGCGGGGAAGGAGATCCTCAAGGGGGTCAACCTGACGATGCGCGCCGGCGAGCTCACGGCCCTCATGGGACCGAACGGCTCGGGGAAGAGCACCCTTGCCTACGCGCTGATGGGGCATCCCAAGTACAAGGTTACGAAGGGTCGCGCGCTCCTGGACGGACAGGACCTGCTCAAGCTCACGGTCGACCAGCGCTCCCGCGCCGGCCTCTTCCTGGGGTTCCAGTACCCGCAGGAGGTCTCCGGCCTCTCGCTCTCGAAGTTCCTCTGGACCTCGCACATGCAGCGTCACACGATGGAGGACGCGGATGCGGAAGGGTTCGGTCGGGACCTGAAGACCCACTTGGGGTACCTCGAGATGGACGAGTCGCTCCTCAAGCGTTCGCTGAACGAAGGCTTCTCCGGCGGCGAGAAGAAGCGCGTGGAGGTGCTCCAGATGGCGACGATCAAACCGATGTTCGCGATCCTTGACGAGCCGGATTCCGGCCTCGACATCGACGCGGTCCGCGCCGTTGGCGAGACCGTTGCCAGGCTCCATCGACCGGACGCGGGGATCCTCGTGATCACCCACTATCAGCGGATCCTGAAGTACCTGAAACCGGACCGTGTCCACGTGATGGTCGACGGGATCGTCGCGCTCTCGGGGGGCCGCGAGCTCGCGGAACAGCTCGAGGCCAAGGGCTACGACTGGGTCAAGGTCGGCCTGCAGAGCACCGCGTAAGGGACGCCGAGACCGCACCCTCGCTGACGGTGGGCCGACGATGGATGTAGCGCGGATCCGGAGCGACTTCCCGATCCTCGAGCGATCGTTCCACGGAAAGCGCCTCGTCTACCTGGACTCGGCCGCCACCTCGCAGAAGCCCTCGGTCGTGATCGACGCCGAGGCTGACTTCTACCGACGCTCCAACGCGAACGTCCACCGCGGGGTTTACGCGCTGAGCGAGGAGGCGACGGACCTCTTCGAGAAGGCGCGGGCGCGCGTCGCGCGCTTCCTCCACGCCCGCGACCCGGACCAGATCATCTTCGTGCGGGGAACGACGGAGGGGCTCAACCTGATCGCGGGGAGCTTCGCGCGATCGATGCTCCACCGGGACGACCGGGTCATCACGACCGTGATGGAGCACCACTCGAACATCGTCCCCTGGCAGATGCTCCAGACCGGTCTCGGGATCGATCTGCGTTTCCTCGACATCGACGCCGACGGACGCCTCAAGCTCGACGAACTGGACCGGTTGCTCACTCCCGCGACGCGGGTGGTCACCCTCACCCACGTTTCGAACGTGCTGGGCACGATCAATCCGGTCAAGGAGATCGCGGAGCGGGCGCACGCCGTCGGAGCGCTCGTCGTCGTCGACGCCGCGCAGTCCGTGCCACACCGTCCCGTTGACGTCGAGGCGCTCGGCGCAGATCTACTCACTTTCTCCGGCCACAAGACCCTCGGGCCCACGGGGATCGGCGTCCTCTGGGGTCGCTCGGAACTGCTCGACCGGATGCCTCCCTGGATGGGCGGGGGCGAGATGATCCGAGAGGTCCACACGACGGGGGTAACGTTCCGCGACGCCCCGGCGAAGTTCGAAGCGGGGACACCCAACGTCGCGGGGGCGTACGCCCTCGGCGTCGCCCTCGACTACCTCGAGAAGATCGGCTGGGAGGAGATCGAGACGCACGAGCGCGACCTGCAGCGACACGCCCTCGCGCTGGCGCACGAGCGTCTCGGCGACCGGATCCATATCGTCGGGCCCAAGGATCCGATGCATCGGGAAGCGGTCCTTTCCTTCTCCCTGAACGGGGTGCACCCCCACGACGTGGCGAGCCTGCTCGACGCGGAAGGAATCGCGGTCCGGAGCGGTCACCATTGCGCCCAACCGCTCATGGAGCGTCTGGGCGTCCCGGCGCTCTCGCGCGCGAGCCCGTACATCTACAACGACCGCGCCGATATCGACCGACTGTTCGATGCGCTCGAGAAGGTCGAGCGGGTTTTCGCACGGCCGACGCCGAATTAGCGTCGATTACGCGCGCCGTCTCCGGCCCCGGTGGGGTCCGCGACTGAAGCGGAAAGATTTGATACCCCCTCTGGGTCGCGCGAACGAGGCCGACGCGTGGACCTGGACCCGACGACGATCAATCTCGCCCTCCTGGCGTTCTTCGCCGCCGTCGTGAACGGCGCCGTCGGATACGGGTTCTCCTCTATCGTCACCCCGATCGCCCTGTTCTGGACGACCAACCGGATCCTCAATCCGGCCCTCGTCCTCGTCGAGCTCCTCGTCAACGTGACCCTCCTCGTACGAGAGCGGAAGCTCATCTCGGCCACGATCGGACGGACCACGCCGATGATCTACGGTCTTCTCCCCGGCGTGATCATCGGGAGCCTGGGACTCGCGCTCATCTCCGCGACGTCGGTCCGGATCTTCGTCTACGCGTTGATCCTTCCGCTGACCGTTCTCCAGCTCCTCGGCTTCCGACGCCATATCGTCCGGGAGCGGACCGCGGGCCCCGTCCTCGGCGCGGGGATCGGGTTCCTCTACTCGCTCACGACGATCTCGGGACCCCCGCTCGCCTTGTTCTGGCGGAACCAGGGGCTCTCGAAGCAGGAGTTCCGGTGCGCGATGGCCCAGATCCGCGTCGCCGAGGCGTCGCTGACGACGGTGAGCTACCTCCTTCTCGGGCTCTTCACTCCGCCGAGCCTGTCGCTCGTCCCCTCGCTCTTACTGCCGGTGCTCATCGGCGTGCCGCTCGGCACCATCGCCCTCCGGGGGATCTCGCGCGATTTCTTCTCGCGCCTGGTGATGGCGATCGACGGCATCATCGTCAGCTACGGACTCTACAGCGTCCTCGTGAAGGTCGGCTGGATCACGAACGACGAGGGAATGCTCTTCGCGATCGCGGCCGCCGTCGTCATCGTCGTGCTGTTCACGCGCGTCGTGCTCAGCCTCCCCGCGATCCTGGCGAGCACCGAGGATCGACTGTCGAACGGGGTGGCGCCGGCGACGGCCGGGCCGACTATAGGACCCCCTCCATAGACCCGACCGCACTGACCGCGCCCGCGCCGTGTCGCGCGGGGGGTGACACGGCGTGTCTCGGCAGTGCCTTCCCCTGTCGTGCGGTCACTCTGTCGCCGCCTTCACTACCTTCCATTTAAATACAAATACGTGATGGAATCCATTGAGGCTTCCGATGGCACAAAGCACGAGCGAGGTGACCCCGCTCGATTACACGCGGTACGACTTCAAGAATCCAGAGACCTACAAGGTCCGGACCGCGCGGGGGCTCAACCGCGATATCGTCGAGCAGATCTCGAAGCTCAAGAACGAGCCCTCGTGGATGCTCGAGTACCGGCTCCGCGCCTACGAGCACTTCCTCGAGCGACCGATGCCCGACTGGGGCCCGTCGCTCGACGAGCTCGACTTCGACGCCTACACGTACTACGCGAACCCGCTCGCCGAGGGCGAGAGCAAGCGCAGCTGGGACGATCTCCCGGCCGACATTAAGAACACGTTCGACAAGCTCGGGATCCCGAAGGCCGAGCGCGAGTTCTTCGGCGGCGTCGGCGCGCAGTACGACTCGGGAACCGTCTATCACAAGATCCGTGAGGACCTGGCGAAGAAGGGCGTCATCTTCTGCGACACCGACACTGCGTTGAAGGAGCACTCCGACATCCTGGAGAAGTACTTCGGGAAGATCGTCCCCTACAACGACAACAAGTTCTCCGCGCTCAACTCGGCCGTTTGGTCGGGGGGCAGCTTCGTCTACATACCGCCCGGCGTCGACGCGGGGATCCCGCTCCAGGCGTACTTCCGTATCAACGCGAAGAACGTCGGCCAGTTCGAGCGGACGCTCATCATCGCCGACAAGGGCGCGAAGGTCCACTATATCGAAGGCTGCACCGCTCCGATCTACTCGACGAACTCGCTCCACGCGGCCGTCGTCGAGGTCGTCGCCGAGCCGTACGCGAAGATCCGCTACACGACCGTCCAGAACTGGTCGAAGAACGTCTACAACCTCGTCACGAAGCGCGCCGTCGCCTACGAGAACGCGCTCGTCGAATGGGTCGACGGGAACATGGGCTCGCGCGTGACGATGAAGTACCCGTCGGTCTACCTGAAGGGCCGCGGGGCGCGCGCCGACATCCTGTCGGTCGCGTTCGCCTCCGAGGGCCAGATCATCGACAGCGGTGCGAAGGCCATCCACTCCGCCCCGGACACCTCGAGCAAGATCGTGTCCAAATCGATCGCGATCCGCGGCGGGCAGACGAGCTACCGCGGTCTCCTGCACGTGGCGAAGGGCGCCACCGGCGTCAAGGCGGCGGTCCGGTGCGACGCGCTCTTGCCGGACGACTTCAGCCGCTCGGACACCTACCCCTATAACGAGATCCACGAGGAGGACGCCACGATCACCCACGAGGCGGTCGTCGGCAAGATCGGCGAGGAGCAGATCTTCTACCTCATGAGCCGCGGGCTCAACGAGAACGATGCGATCCACCTGATCTTGATGGGATTCCTCGCGGAGTTCGCGAAGGAGCTTCCCGTCGACTACGCGCTCGAGCTCAACCGGCTCATCCAGCTCGAGATGACCGGCTCCGTCGGGTAGACTTCGGTTTCGCGCGCGGCGGCCTCGCCTTCCCGCGCGGCACCGTCGGCAGCCCGAAGTGCCACTTGATCAGGTCGACCGCCGCGACGACGGTCTCGTACTGCAGGTTCACGACCGCCGTCGTCACCGCAACAGAGGCGCCCTGGGTCGCGCGCCCGAGCTCGATCGTGGCGCGCAGCAGGCCGGAGATCGTGAAGACGCCGAGCGGGTCCTTCGGGGCCCCGCGCGCATCGATCGAGGCGAGGAGACCCTCCAGATCGGTCTGGAACTGCTTCGCCATGGCCCGGAGCTTTTCCTCCGGGATCCGACTCGGGTCGAGGATCAGCGCCACGGGATCGGATCTACCGGAGCTTCGCGTCGAACCGCCAGTCGGTGACCGCGTCGCCGCCGCGGAACTCGAGGGGGGGCAGCCCCGCACGATCGCCGCCCTCCCAGAGGACGGGGCGACCTTCCCACCGCGCGGCCAGGTACGGGTACAGGACGTCCCGCAGACCCGCGAAGGGCGCTCGCTCGAGCACGTGCGATAGGAACCCCTCGCCGATCATGCGCACGGCGTCCGTCGACGAGATCCCGCGGGATCCGAGGTAGAAGACCTTCTCCGGGTCGACGGGCGCCACGGAGGAGGAGTGCGTTGCCTTTACGTCGCGGCAAAGGATCTCGAGGATCGGGATCGTGTCCGAGCGGGTTCCCCGGTTGAGGAGCATCGCGTGCTCGCTCAGGTAGCTCACCGTTCGCCGTGCCTCCTTCTCGATCCGCACGAGTCCTCGGCTCATTCCGCGCGACTCGTCCCGGAAGACGCCGCGGGTGATCGATTGGCCGTTCGTGTCGGTGCCGATGTGGGTGATGCCGACCGACGAGTCGTACCCCTGGTTCTCGGCCCCGTAGAATGCCTGAAGGTCCTCGATCGCCGATCCGTTCCCGGGCAGGAGGGAGAGGTTCCGCATCTTGGTCCTAAAGCCGCCGAACCCGGCCCAGACCCATCCCAACCGACCGCGATCGCCCACGGTGGCGTGGCGCGTGTAGATCGAGACGGTCTTCGTGTCGGGAGCGTGGAGAGTAAGATAGGCCGCCTGGGCTCCGACGCAGACGTCCAAGTCGGTCGAGGAGCCGTAGAGCCGCTGGACGGACGCCGGCGCCCCGCTCGCGAAGACCTCTTCGCTCGCGAGGAGGCGCGTGTCTCGGCCGAGCTGTATCGAGCGTCGGACGGAGAGCGCCTCGTGGGGCCGGCTCAGGACCGTCACGTCCTTCAAGCGCACCGGGACCGCGAGGCCGTCCGGAAGCTCGAGCCGGTAGCCGCGGTTGATTAGGGCGACGCTGAGGGCAGTGAGCCGGTCCTTCGGCTTCTCGGTGCCGCGGAGGAAGACCTCGTGCGAGAGCGGGCCGGAGCCCACCGAGTCCGGGTACGTGTGCACGCGGACGCCCTGCTCCTGGAGATCCTCGGAGAGTTGGGCGTGCGTTCCCGCTGCGTCGTGCATGACGAGCACCGTGGCCATCGGGACCGTCGGGGGGGCGACCCGGCCTCCGATCTCGGTGGGGGCGAGCCCGGTCAGGTCCACGCCCGCGAAGTACCCGTACTTCCGGTAGAGCGGGTCGGGCTCCATGGGGAGCTCGAGGAACGATCGGAACGCATCGGCGCGGAGCGTCTGCCATTGCGCCGGGTCGTGGAGGCTGCGCCCGAGCGCTTCGATCTCCGAAGGGTCCAACCAATCGGCGAACCGAGGCGCTTGGGCCGCCATTGGATTTACACACCGCGGCGTGGTTATAACTTGAGCGGAACGGCGGTGGAGTCGCGGACCGGATCCGCGATTCTCTGACGTGAACCGGCCCGGCGGGGCTCCGTCGCGACGTGGTTCGAGCGGCCCCGCCGCCTTATAAACCGACCCGGGCTCTACAGCATCGGAGCGCTCCGATGGCCTACGACATGTACCAGGAGCTCATCCTGCAGCACTACCGGTCCCCGCGCAACTTCGGGGCGCTCGACGGCGCGACGATGGTGGGCGAGGAGTCGAACCCGCTCTGCGGGGACCACATCCGCTTTCAACTCACCATCGATCCGGCCACGAAGTCCGTCCGCGAGGTCCGGTTCGACGGCGATGGGTGCGCCATCAGCATGGCGAGCGCGTCGATGCTCACGGACCGCGTGAAGGGCCACCCGCTCGAGGAGGTCGGCCACCTCACGCGGGACGACGTGCTCAAGCTTCTCGCGATCCCGCTCTCGCCCGTTCGGGTCAAGTGCGCGCTGACCGGGTTCGTCGCCCTCGGTCGGGCCCTGCATCCCGAGGCCGCCGCGGCGAGCGATCGCGAGGGTCCGACGTCGGCATGATCCAGGTCGATCCGGAGGTCTGCGTCCTTTGCGGCCTCTGCACAGGCGTCTGTCCCCCCAATGCGCTCGAGCTCCAGCCGGATCGGCTGGAGGTGCTCTCCCATTGCTCGGGGTGCGGGTGGTGCGTCCCCTACTGCCCCGTCGGTGCGCTCTCCGGCGGTCGCCCGGTAAAGCCCACGCGGGTCCGAACGTAGCGCCCGACCGTCGGGAGGAGTCGTTACCCCGCGGTCGGCGCGTGGACCGGACACCGACGCCTCAGCCGGCAGAAACGACATTTCTCCCTCGAGATCGGAGGGATCGGCTTCCGCAGATGCCCGTACTTGCG
>JBGOSQ010000054.1:0-12202 GCA_041476045.1 Thermoplasmata archaeon
AGGACGAAACTCAGGACGAGGATGACCGTCGTGAACCAGGCGAGGATCGCTCCCATTTTCGTGCTCCCGGGAGCGATGATTCTTCGCTTTCTTCTACATAATCCGCGCGCTCCACTGGCAACGGTCGTCGAAGGCGAAGCCCCCCGGGAGCGCGCTCGGGAGAGCACCTCAGGCTTTGGGACTAATTCAAGATCCAGCGCGAAGCGCGGGACCTAGGATCGAGGCCCTCCCTCTCCTTCCGCTCCGCCCTTGCCTGACCGACGGCTCGGCCGGGTAGAGGGGCCTCATCACATCATGGGAGAGGGCGTCGAGGTCAAGTCGGAGACCTCCAAGCTCTGGGGTTTCCCTCAGAACGGTTCGTGCCACGTTCGCTCCCGCGTTCAGCTGCCGGTCCTTCGACCAGCCGCAGTGCGCGCAGTCGAACGTAGTCCCCACCCTGCTTCGGGGCCGAGTAATCTCCCCACATCTCGGGCAGGAAATGGAAGTGCGGAACGGGTTCACCCAATAGACGGGAACCCCCCGCTCGGCCGCCTTGTACTCGATCTGTCGGTGCAGCTCTCCCCGGGGCCAGGAAGAGAGTCGACGACGGAAGCGGGAGCTGGCACGCCGACGGGACGGAGGGAGCCTCGACAGATCCTCGAGGGCGATCGCCGATCTCCGGCGCATTGCCTCCTCGACGAGCCTCTTGGAAAGAACGTGCAGGCGTGACCGAATCCGATGGCGCTCGCGTCTTCCCTCTCGCTCCAGAAGGCGGCGACCGACCCGACGGTCGTGAGCTTTCTTCGTGGCCAAGTAGCGTCGGCGGGCCACGTGCCGGGCTTGGACTTCTCGGACCTCCGGGAAGGGGGCCTGGACCCACTCTGTCTTGCGGTCGGCGACGAACACCCCATCGAGGGAGGATTCGTTGGTGTCGAGGGCGAGGAGAGATTGCGGGGCGTACGGGTCGGGTGCTACTCTCTCGAGGTAGAGCACCACTCGCTCCTCGTTGACGTGGAGCTGCTTGATCCGGGTTTCCGGAGCTGCCAGCACTTCTCGGTGGTACGGCGCGACCTCGACGAACCAGGAGCACCACTCGCCGTTGCGGAGAGAGAGCCGAATCTTCCCGGAATCCGGGTCGAAGTGGAACGTCGTGGTGTTGGTTCGCAGGAACCGTCGACGCACGTACGGAACGCTGGCCGAGCCTCCTCGTCGAACCCGAGTACGATGCGCCCTGACCAAACTGAGCGCGATGTTCGCCGCGACCACGGCGTGTTGTCCGGTGAGATGGTGGACAAAGGCGCGGTCTCGGGCGAACCGGGACATGGAGCCACGAGATGTTTGGGAGGTACGGAGGGCTTCGCGAATGATCTCGTTGGTGAGGACGCGATAGTCGGCCATCAGGGAGAGGAGCGGGAGGGGCAAGGAGTCGTGAAGGGGAAGGACGAGGCTCCGAACGACCTTCACGTCGGAAGAAGGCAGGGAGGGGGCATCACGGTGCCCGGATTGCTGAACGATGAAAGCTGCCCAGAGGGAATACGCGGTCGATTGAGTCCCAATGCAGCGGGAACGGAGTAGTTCAAATAGCGCGCGCCCGCTCCCGACCCTCGTGACGTTCTCGGCGCTCCGCGGCTTCCGCGATTATCCCCCTCCGGACGCAGGGGCACGCTCGGAGCTTCGGCGCCGGATGCGGTCCGTCGCGCGCCGCTGCGGGTTCGCCGAGCTCGAGACTCCCTCCGTCGAGAGCCTCGACCTCTTCCGGGTGAAGAGCGGCGAGGAGATCGGCACGCAGCTCTGGACGTTCACGGACAAGGGGGGCCGCCCCGTGGCGCTCATCGCCGAGACGACGCCGCCGCTCGCGCGCGTCTTCGTCGACCGGGCCAAGTCCGAGCCGATGCCGGTGAAGTGGTTCACGGTCTCGAAGCTGTGGCGCTACGAGGAGCCGCAATCCGGCCGCACCCGCGAGTTCCTCCAGTTCAACCTGGACATCTTGGGCGTCGCCGGCGTCCAGGCCGACGTCGACGTCCTCGCCTCTGCCGCGCTCATCCTCGACGAGCTCGGTGCCGAGGGCCTCTACGCCTTCCGATTGAACGACCGATCGATCGCGGAGGGCCTGGGCCGTCACTTCGCGACCGAAGCGGATCCCGGGCGGTTCCTCCGCGCGCTCGACCGGTCCCGGAAGCTCTCCCGCGAGGATTTCCACCGCGAGCTCGGGGCGGCCGGAGTTCCCGAGACCCGGCTGGCGGAAGTGACCGGGTTCCTCGAACGGATCGGCGCCGGCGTCCCGCCGTCCCGTCTCGCCGAGGTCCTCGCCGCCCTGGAATCGTTCGGTCTCGGCGAGGCGGCGGTGGCGGGCATCGCGCGCCTTCGGACGATCTTCGCCCTTCTCGAGCGCGTCGGGCTCGGCGATCGCGTCGTCTTCGATCCCACGGTCGTCCGGGGTCTCGCCTACTACACCTCGACCGTCTTCGAGGCGTTCGACCGGGCGGGCGACCTTCGGTCCCTCTTCGGCGGCGGCCGGTACGACAACCTGATCGAGCTGTTCGGCGGCCCCGCGACGCCGGCGTGCGGCCTCGCGATCGGGGACCAGACCTTGGAGCTCCTCCTCCGCCAGCACGGTCGTTGGCCGGACGGCGAGGCCGGCATCGACACCTACGTCATCGCGGTCACCGAGGCGGAGGTTCCGCTCGCGCTCGAATGGGTGCACCGGCTCCGTCGGGCCGGCGTGAGCGCCGACGGCGACCTGATGGCGCGCTCGATGTCCAAGCAGCTCAAGGAGGCGGCACGGCGGAAGGCGCGGCGGGCCCTGATCCTCGGTCCGAAGGAGGTCGCTCGTGGTGTGGTCGTCGAGCGGGACCTGACGACGGGGGCCCAGCGTGAGCTGGCGCCGGAGTCGGTGCTCCCGCCGGATGAGGCGCCGGGACCGGCGTGATCGACTCGATCGTCGGTCCGTCCCAGAGCAGGATACCGTCGGGCGATTCCGCCCCGTCGACGTAACCGTACCAGTAGACGACCGCGCCCTCGCCGAACATCTCGGTGTACGGCGCGAGCTGCTTGCGGAGGTTCCGGCGCAGCTCCACGTCGTCCCCGAAGTTCGCCTTGGACTCGATCCAGTGGAGCTTGCGGCCGAAGGAGACGATCGGGTGGTCCAGGAGCGCATCGGGGGTCTTCGTGTACTTGCCCCGAAGGTCGACCTCGGTCCGGTACTTGATCCCGTGGCGCTCGAGCCAGCCGTAGAGGCGCGCCTCGCCGCGGCGACCTCGGTCGCGTTGCAGCTCCATGCCGTGCGGCGAGTAGATGGGGTCGGCCGCGAGGAGAGCCTCGACCTCCTTCCGGATCCGGTCGTCCGGGGCGGTCTCGGGGTGGAGGAACGTCCCCCAGACCTTCTTCCGGGGGATCTTGAGCTCCCCCAGCATCATCTGGCCCATCAGGACGGGCGGGAACCCCCAATCGTGGGCGATGTCGAGCATCGTGCGTCCGTGGCGCCAGTTCTGGGCGAGCCGCGCGATCTGGCGCTTCACCACGTAGAATCGGCGCGTCGCGTCGCGCGTGACGCGGTGGGTGTGGATGACGAAGAGGAGCTCCTCTTCGAGGTTCTCCTCCCGGGCGATGCGTTGTACATCTTCGGTCGTGGCGAGGGCGTCGTAGAGGCGTCGGTAGGTTTGGCGGTCCATCGGGTGTGCGCTCGCACGGCGGGGTCGGTTTCGGACTCCGCCAGCAGCCGACCGAGCGACTTCGGGCCTATAGCCTTTGGTCCGCCCGCGCGCTCGTGGGCCCTCTCACCGGAGCGCAGATACCGTCCTCCGGGGGACCGCGGGCGGGGTTCGAGGCGAAGGAGGCGCCGCGTGCCCGAGTGCTACGGTCGGTTCGCACCGCCGCCCGGGCCGCTCCATGAGGTTGGGGCGGTCCCTGACGGAGGCGGGGGTGGCCCCCGCCGTCGCATCGTGACGAACACCACCGCGAGGACGACGGCGAGAACCACGATCCCGATCACGAGGTACAGGAGGTTGTCCATGATCCACGAGTTCGCCGCCGTCGTGCTGCCACTACCCGAGCCCCCCCCGCCGCCCGTCGTCTGCGGTTCGACGAATAGGTCGACCTGGGTAGAGTCCGTTACCGACGGATCGGAACTCGAGCAGATCGAGCATTGATCGGTCGTGGCGATCTCGAAGTTGTAGTGGACCCCTGCCTGGATCGAGCTGACGAGGTACGTGGTGGTTCCGACCGCCGTGATGGTCGCGATCATCGAGTGCACGCTGCCGTTGATCGCCTCCGCCACCTGGTAGTTAGTGAACGAGATCGCGCCGCCGTAGGTCGCGGGGTTCGTCCAGCTGAGGAGGACCGAGGTGGCGGTCGGTTGCGTGTAGCTGAGGGGAGCTACGTTGGGCTGCGCCGATTGGAACGTGTTCGAGGTGGCCGAGCCGAACGAGTCGGTGTCGATGATCTGCCAGTAGTCGGTGGCACCGGGGGAAAGCCCGTAGACGTAGTACGTTGTGTCGCTCTTGACCGAGATCGTGCCGAGGGTTTGCCAGGGGCCGTTGGCGTTCGAGTTCGACATCTTCACCGTATAGCTCGAGAAGAAGACGTCCCCGGATTGGGTCCACTTCAAGCTGATGGCCGCAGGAGAGGCTCCGTTGGAGCTGAGGGACACCTGGGTCGCCGTCGGCACAGGTCCCGATGTGGACGGTCGCGCCGCGTCGGGTCCCGCGCCGCTCGGGCCGGGGCGCACCCCCGGCGTGGAAAGAGCCCCGATCAGGACGGTTCCGGCAACGAGGACCACCAAGAAACTCGCCGAGAGGTGGGTAGTCGTCAGTGGACGACGGCCGAAAACGCCCAAACTCATCAGCCGTGATTGGAATCCGCGATAAAAACCTGTCTGAGAGCAATGCGGCATGACTTCAACTGGTCAGTCTCGCCAATCGATTCCGATCGTCCGCAGCCCGATCTTCGGGATGGGGGCCGGCCGCCGCTTGTGCCGGTTCGTCGCGACGCGGGCCTCGACCGAACGGACCGCGTCGAGCGGGAGCCCCGTCACCGCCGCGATCTCCTCGACCGTGCGGAGCCCCTCCATCCCGTGGAGGATTTGGTCGAGGTCGCGGTACGGCATCCCGAGCTCCGCCTCGTCGGTCTGGCCTTCGTAGAGCCCGGCGGTCGGGGCCCGGGACCGGACCGCTTCCGGAAGATGGAGCTCCTCGGCGAGCGCCCATACCTGGCTCTTGTAGAGGTCCCCGAGCGGGAGGAGGTCGACGCCTCCGTCCCCGTGCTTGGTGAAGTAGCCCAAAAGGAGCTCCGACTTGTTGCCGGTGCCGAGCACGAGGCACCCGGCCTCGCGGGCCAGGGCGTACAGCACGATCATCCGGATCCGGGCCTTCGTGTTCCCCGAGTTCATCCGGTCCGTCACCTGGGGCAGATGTCGGGCGAACGCCGACTCGATCGGATCGATCGAGATCACGACCGGCTCGATGCCCAGGCTCCGACCGTACGAGCGCGTCTCCTCGAGCAGCGCCGACGGGTACGGGGCATCGGGTAGGATCGCCGCCCTCACCCGGGTCGACTCCAACGCGTCGACCGCGAGGCGCGCCGCGAGGGCCGAGTCGACTCCGCCGCTGAGGCCGAGGAACACGCCCGTCGCGCCCGACTCGGCAACGTGCGCGCGCAGGAACTGGTGGATCGTCGCCGCGGCGTGCGCGGGGAGCGTCGGTGCGAGCTTCATGCCTCGACGCCGAGCGGCTCCAGCTCGCGCGATCGCGTCCACTCGCCCCGGCAGGAACAGTCGAGCGCATCGAGTCCCGTGAAGCTCTGGTCCAGGGAGGCGGTCTCGAGGGCGTCGAGCACCGAACGGTCGCACGTCCCGCAGTTGTGCGGACCCCGCGGCAGACCGCCCGCCGTCGGGAACGTGACGAGGCGGGTGGTGCCGCGGACCTCGGCCCCGCGGTGGATCGCCTCGGTGAGGCTCCACAGCCATGGGGGCCGGTAGCGGCCGCGCCGGTAGAGCCATTCCACGACCGTCCCGTTCTGGATGTGCACCGGGTTCACGGAGATCGCGTCGAAGTGCGGGGCCGCGACCTCGATCGATCGGACGACGTCCTCGATCGACTCGGCCTCCGTCATGTGAGGAGGCTTGACGAGCAGGTACGCCTTCGCCCGCATGCCGAGCGCGCGGACGCGGCCAGCGGCCGCCAGGTAGTCCGAGGGAGGCGCGCCCTTGTTGATGAAGCGCTGGAGCACGATCGGCTGCGTCGACTCGAGGCCGAGTGCGACCTCGATCTCGCCGGGGAAGGCGGCGGCCAGCGGGGAGAGTGTCTCGGGCTTGGCGAACTCCGGGAGCGTCTCGAACAGGACCCGGCGAGCGCGGCCGGCGAACGCTGCGACGAACGCGCGGCGGGACTCCGGATCGACCTCCCGATCGTCGAGGAAGCTCCCCGACGTGTAGAACTTGACGTACGGCTCCCCCCGATAGGCGCGGAGGAGGCCCGCGAGCTGATGGCCGAGCTCTTCGGGGGTGGCGGAACGACCGAGCGTGTCCTTCGCGTATCCGCACATCGAGCAGCCCTTGACGTCCGCCCAGTAGCAGCCGCGGGTGCGCAGGATCGCGACGAACGCGTCGACCCGCTCCGGGCCGATCGCCTCCGGCTCCCGCCAGACGCTGACGTAACGATCGGCGCCTTCGCCAGAGCCCCTGGGCGGCCGGCGGTCGAGGGCGACCTGGCGTGCGACGGACTCGGCGCCCTTCACAATTCCTCGATCTCCACGTCGAGATCGTCGCCATCGGTCAGGTGCAGGGCTTCGCGGAGGAATTCCTTCGCGATGAACTCGACCACGTCCTTGTGATGGGTCCGGTCGGGGACGATCAGGTGGCACGTCCGCCCCGAGAGCCGGGCGGCGTAGCACGTCGCCCCGCCGAAGGTGCGCCCGTTCGCCGGAAAACCGTCGATCCGGATCCCCTTCCAATCCTTGACCGAGCCTACGCGCGTCAGATCCTCCGGTCGGAGCCGGAGGTTGAGCGTGCCCGGGTAGGGGGAGTACCCGATCCGTTCGGAGAACTGGAGCACGTAACCGGGCTGGCTGAGATAGTACCGACCCTCGCCGAGACCCGACGTCACCGTGCCGCGGAATCGGACCCGAGCGGGACCCTCGAAGATGCGCCGGTAGGAGTGGTACTCCTTCCGGAGGAGCTCGAGCGCCGGCGGCGTGAGGGAGAGCCGCTGCTTCCGGTGGGCGATCGTGCGGTCGAGAAGGCCTCGCTTCTCGAGCGCGAGCAGGTATCGATCCGCCGCCTGCTGGCTCACCCCGAGCTGCTCGCCCACCTCGCCCGAGGTGAGGACGACCGGGTCGTGGTCCGCTCCCGCGGTGCCGAGGAACTGGAGGACCGCGAGCTCTTCGCCCTTGAGTCGGCCCTTCCGCCCCACGCCGACCACGCGCTTCCCCCTAGGGCGAGCTCCGGCTCGGTGCCGGAGTCGGGGCGTTCAGCGAGACCACCGAAGAGCCGCGCAGGACGATCCGTCCGAGCCGGCGCGTCGCGCCCTCCAGGGCCTCCTGGGCCTCCTCGACGACGAGATTGAGATGCTCGTCGGCGCCGACGAGGCGTCCGGAGATGCTGCGCCCGTCCTTCAGCAGGATCACGACCCGCTGCTGGAGCATCCGTTCCATCAGGTGCGTCGGGGGCGCCGCCATGGGCGGCGGACCCGGGTAGCTCCAATAAGCTTTCCCGGCGAGGCGAGCGTCCGTTTGCCCGCGCGGCCGCGGCCGGCGGGCCGGCCGCAAGAATATGTGTAGGTCGCGCCTCGCGGTGCCATCCGATGTCGATCCCGCGCGGCCCGGAGAAGGGGCTCGAGCACGTCGTGATGGGCGAGTCGTCGATCACGCTCGTCGCGGGCGAAACCGGCGGGCTCGTCTACCGGGGGTTCGCGATCGAGGAGCTCGTGGGCCATGCCTCGTACGAGGCCGTGCTCCACCTGCTCCTGCACGGAGATCCCCCATCGAAGGCCGAGGAGGAGGCGCTCCAGCGCGAGCTCCTCACCCGACGCGATCTCCCGCAGGACCTCGCTCGCGCGGTCGACGCGACGCCTACCCACCTGCCACCGCTCGAGGCCCTCCGGACCCTCGTCTCGGCGATGGGGGGGCCGCCGTTCGACTATCCGCCGACCGTTGAGCAGGGCCTCGACCTCGTGGCCCGCGCCCCGACGCTGCTCGCTCGGTTCGTCCGGCACGCGCGCGGCGAGGCGGCCATCCCGCCGCGGCCCGATCTCGGCCACGTCGCGAACTATCTCTTCATGTTGACCGGGGAAGCCCCCGACCCGGCCCGCGTCCGCGCGCTCGAGAGCTACTTCATCCTCTTGGCGGACCACGGGATGAACGCCTCCACCTTCGCGCTGCGCGTCGTGCTCAGCACGAACGCGGATCTGATCTCCGCCGCGACGGCCGGGCTCGCCGCGCTCAAGGGTCCGCTCCACGGCGGCGCCCCGTCGAAAGTGAGCGACATGCTCGACGCGATCGGGAGCCCCCGGGCCGCCGACGCCTGGATCGCCGACGCGCTCGCCCGGCGCGAGCGGCTTATGGGATTCGGCCATCGCGCGTACAAGACCGAGGACCCGCGCGCGGTCCTACTCCATCGCGCGGCGCGGTCGGTCGCCGATCCCGAGCGGCTGCTCCTCGCCGAGTCCGTCGAGCGCGACGCCCTCGCCGCCCTCCAGCGGACCCGTCCCGGCCAGCGGCTCTTCACGAACGTCGAGTACTACGGGGCCGTCGTGCTCGAAGCGGCGGGACTTCCACGGGAGCTGTTCACGCCCACGTTCGCGCTCGCGCGGACCGCCGGCTGGGCCGCTCACGCCATGGAGCAGGCCGCCGACAACCGTCTCATCCGACCGGAGGTTCTCTACATCGGGCCCGCGGTCGGGCGACGGTGGCCGGACTTCGCCCGGTAACCCGCGAACCTACGTCGAGCCCGGCTCGCCGCCGGAGTCCTTGTCGACGACCTTGAAGTCGGCGTCGACGGGGCCGGGGCCGCTCGGCGCACCGCCGGAGGGCGCAGCGCCGGGCGTTTCGTCGCGCGCCTCGCTCGCGGCACCGCCGCCCGAGTCGGAGCGTGCGGACTCGTACATCTTCGTGGCCACGCGGTGGAGCGACTGGGTGAGCTCGTCGGTCTTCGTCCGGAGGTCGTCGTCGTCCTTTGCGGAGAGCGCCGCCCGAACGGCGTCGATCCGGCTCCGGACCCCCGTCGCGTCCGCGTCGGCGATCTTCGCCTTGTTCTCGGAGAGGACCCGCTCGGCCTCGTAGGTGAGGGCTTCCGCGCGGTTGCGGATCTCGATCTTCTCCGCGCGCTTCCGGTCCTGCTCGGCGAACTCCTCCGCCTGGTGGACCATCCTCTGAACGTCGTCCTTGGAGAGCTTGTTCGAGGCCGTGATCGTGATCCCCTGCTTCTTCGAGGTCGCGAGGTCCTTGGCGGAGACGCTGAGGATCCCGTTCGCATCGATGTCGAAGGAGACCTCGACCTGCGGCGTCCCGCGCGGGGCCGGCGGGATGCCCGTGAGCATGAAGTCGCCGAGCGCGACATTGTCGTTCGCGATCGGCCGCTCGCCCTGGAAGACCTTGATCTCGACGGAGCTCTGGCTGTCGGCCGCCGTCGTGAAGATCTGGCTCTTCCGGGTCGGGATCGTCGTGTTCCGGTCGATGAGCTTCGTGAAGACGCCGCCGAGCGTCTCGACGCCCAGCGAGAGCGGGGTCACGTCGAGGAGGAGGACGTCCTTGACCTCGCCGGCGAGAACGCCGCCCTGGATGGCCGCGCCGAGCGCGACGCACTCCATCGGGTCGACCCCGCGCTCGATCGGCCGGCCGATCGACTCCTCGACGAACCGCTGGACGATCGGCATTCGCGTCGGCCCGCCGACGAGCACGATCCGGTCGATCTGTTCGCGCGCGATCTTCCCATCCCGGATCGCCTGCTCGACCGGTCCCTTGCACCGGTCGATGATGGGCCGGATGAGCTCCTCCAGCTTCGCGCGGTTGAGGGCGAGCGTGAGGTGCTTCGGTCCCTCCTGCGTCGCGGTGAGGAACGGGAGGTTGACCTGCGTCTCGAGGGTCGAGGAGAGCTCGATCTTCGCCTTCTCCGCGGCGTCGCGGACGCGCTGCATCGCCATCTTGTCGCGCCGGACGTCGACGCCGGACTCCTTCTGGAACTCCCCGGCGATGAACTCGGTGAGCGCGCTGTCCATGTCGGTCCCGCCGAGCTGGGTGTCGCCGCTCGTCGAGACGACCTCGAAGACGCCCTCGCCGAACTCCATGATGGTCACGTCGAGCGTGCCGCCGCCCAGGTCGAAGACCAGGATCTTCTGCGACTTTCCCGCCTTGTCGAGCCCGTACGCCAGCGAGGCCGCGGTGGGTTCGTTGATGATGCGGACGACCTCGAGGCCGGCGATCGCGCCGGCGTCCTTTGTCGCCTGCCGCTGATTGTCGTTGAAGTAGGCGGGGACGGTGATGACCGCCTTCTCGACCTTCTCGCCCAGGAAGGCCTCCGCGTCGCGCTTGATCTTCTGGAGGAGGAACGCGGAAAGCTGCTGGGGCGTGTTGTCCTTGCCCTGGAGCTTGTAGTGAAAGTCAGTGCCCATCTTCCGCTTGAACGCGGTGACCGTGCCGTCGGGGTTCGAGATCGCCTGACGGCGCGCCGGTTCCCCGACGATGAGCTGGCCGTCCTTCGTGAACGCGACGTACGACGGGAACGCCTTGCCGCCCCCGACGGTCGTCCCTTCCGCGCTCGGGATGATGACGGGGCGCCCGCCCTCGAGGACCGCCGCAGCCGAGTTGCTTGTTCCCAGATCGATTCCGATGATCTTCGTCATTGTCGTCCTGCCGCGCGAGCCACGAAGTGGCTCATCCGCGGGCCCGGTGCCAGATATATGTAAGGACTACTATAAGAAGACGGTGCGCATCCTGGGTTTGGATCAGATCTCCCTGGGGAGCATAACGCGAAGGTCCCAGCCGCCGGCCGGAGCCTATCGAAGGCGTCTGAGGAAGTTGCAGACCTCAACCAGCGGTGTTTTCCGGGCGGAGCTGTCTTGCTCGACCTCCTCAGAAGGTCCAGCTGCCCCCTTCGGGGTGGGGCGAACTCCTGCTTGCCCTAACTCGTGCCCTGTGCCAGGATAGTCAATGTGTTCATCGGGGTAAGGGTGACCCCTCGCCCTGAGCCTGGCGGCCATCGCGAAAGCCATCGCAGAAGACGGCCATACGCGATCGGCACCTGCCGATATCAGTAGAACTGGACCTTGGATTTTCTCGACTGGGATCTCGGCCTCAGGGTTCTCAGTCGTGGGACCGAACCGGGACGTGTAAGGGAGGGGCCGTCCCCGATGCATCCACGCCGGTCCGCCAGGGGGCCAACTGCAGAGCACTACGTTTCCCGGCACCAATGCAACGACTGCATTGACCAGCTCGGGGAAATGGACACCTGAAAGTAACGCCGCCTCGCTTCCCCGGGACACCCCCAGAACCGCCAATGGGCCATGTCCGGGGGCCAGCGATCGCCTGAGTGCTTTCAGCGCCTGCTCGAAGTACTCCAAAGGAACTTCACGCAGCGTCGGCGGCAGTCCATCCTGCTTGAAGTAGGCAACCGAAAGTGCGGCGAACCCTTCCTGAGCCAGCCCCATTGCAGAAAGCTGAGGCTCGTGTCCGCCGGATCCCCCGATCAGGACGACACCTGGGACTCGGTTTGGGGTTCGAGGCGCGAAAAGGGTCCCGATAACTCCGTCCGCGGCAAGGGTAAGCTGGGACCGGTCGACGACCGCCACGGCCACTGTTCATTCACTAGGCCACCAATAAAATCACGCCGCAGCCAGGCCGCCCGTTAGAGTCCCAAAGCCGCGCATCCTACGATGGAACGAGCCGACCGATCGACGGTAGCCCTACGGCTTGTGGGGGCCTAAACGATCGGGGCCGAGTATGTGTAGTAGAGTTCACCGACAACCTCCACGACCGAGAACGGGCCCGTCCCCACCGTCATGTTGGACAAGGCGTTCAGGCAGAACACGTAGTACGTAGCGGCTCCGTTAACGTCGACACTTCCAAATCCCTCACCCAGGGTGGTCTGATCGTAGAGGATCGGACCGCCATTCGAGTTCTGAACGGTCATCGTGGTGGGATTGCCATTCGGAATGAGCCAGGTGAATTGGTACGTTCCTACCTCATTGAAAACTGCTCCTTGGCACGACGGAGCGGAGGCATTCGACGGCATCGG
>JBGOSQ010000055.1:0-11473 GCA_041476045.1 Thermoplasmata archaeon
CGCCCCGGCCTCGTGAACTTGGACTTCAACGACCTCCGGACGATCATGAAGGGCGGCGGCGTCGCGCTCATCGGGATCGGCGAGTCGGAGAGCGAGAACCGGGCCGAGGATGCCGTTCTGGAGGCGATCAACTCCCCCCTCCTGCGCGTCGACATCGCCGGCGCCACCGGCGCGCTCATCAACGTCACCGGCGGCCCGGACATGACGGTGAGCGAGGCGCAGAAGGCCGCCGAGGTCGTCCAGAAGGCGATCTCGCCGACCGCACGGATCATCTGGGGAGCGGCGGTCGACCCCACGATGCAGAGCACGATCCGCGTGATGTTGGTGGTCACCGGAGTTAAATCCCCCCAGATTTTCGGGGGGGCCTCGGGCGGGACCGGCCCGGCCCGCAAGTCGGGTCCGGACCTGGATATCGTCCACTAGGACCCATATGGCATTCCTCGACCGCGCGCGGCGCGTACAGGACAACTTCGACGGCCGCCTGCGGAGCGTGGGCCACGGCAAGTACGGGCGCATCCTTCGGATGGCGCGCAAGCCGACCTCGGAGGACTACGTCCGCGTCCTCTCGATCACGTGGCTCGGCGCCGTCGTGATCGGCGCGGTCGGGTTCATGATCTACATCTTCTTCTCCGAAGCCGGCCCGTGGCTCTGGCAGAACTTCATCCAGCACCTCTGAGGGAACGCACGATGGCAGGGAATCCGAACGACGAGGGGATCGGTCTCCTCACCGGCGATGAGAGCGCTGCCGACGCGGCGCCGTCCAAGGCCCCGGTCGTCGCGCGCCCGGTCGCGCCGGTCCCCGCAGCGGCGCCGCCGGTGCCGAAGCCGGAAATCCCGGGGCTCCTCTCGTTCAAAGCGGCCGACGACACGACCCGCGCCGTCACCGCGGGCACCGTGACGACGCTCTCGATCGTCCTCACGAGCGCCCACGCCGAGCCGGGGACCGCCACCGTCGCGGTCGAGATCGCTTACACGTCGACCTACCCGGGGGAGGGGGCCGAGTGGCCCGTCTCCTGGATGCCGTCGGGAAAGCGCTCCTTTACCGAGCTCGTCGCGCGGAAGGAGAAGACCGTCGTCACCCTCCAGCCGAACGTCCCGATCCCGTTCCACTTCTCCGTGACCGCCCCCGTCGGGGTCCGGTACGGCGACCGCGTCGAGATCCGCATCCACGCCCAGTGGGGCGAGGAGCGGCCGGCGCGCCTCGTCCTCTCGTGCGTCGCCCGCCAGGCCGTCCTCGCGATCAAGACGTCGCGCAACTACGAGCGCGAGGTCGCCGACACCCTGCTCGCGCGCGCCGAGGAGAAGCGCGACGTCGTCTTCGCGCTCCTCGTTCCCGCCGCGCTCCGCGGCTACGTCTTCGCCGAGGGGATGAGCTTCGAAGGCGTCCGCGAGATGCTCAAGGGGATCCGCAAGGCGCGCGGCCTCGTCGCCGGCGAAACGACGCTCAAGGAAGTGGAGCCGCTCCTCGTCCCCAAGATCACGGTGGAAGGTTTCGTCGAGGGCGCGATCGTCGAACTGATCGCCGGTCCGTTCAAGGGCGAGAAGGCGCGCGTGCGCAAGATCGACCAGGGGAAGGAAGAGATCACCGTCGAGCTCATCGAGGCCGTGGTCCCGATCCCCGTCACCGTGCGGGGCGACCACGTCCGGATGCTCGAGAAGGGAGGCGGAAAGAGTGGCGGATGAAGTCAGCGTCCTCGTCGAAGGCGGCAAGGCGACACCGGGCGCCCCGCTCGGCCCCGCGCTGGGACCTCTCGGCGTCAATGTCGTCCAGGTCGTCGCGCAGATCAACGAGCAGACCAAGGGATTCGCCGGCCTGCGCGTACCCGTCCTCGTCCGGGTCGACCCGGCCACGCGCGCCTTCACGCTCGTCGTCGGCCGCCCGCCCGTGGCCGCGCTCCTCCTCAAGGAGGCCGGCAAGGAGAAGGGCTCGGGCAAGCCGAAGGGCGAGGTCCTCGGCGATGTGAGCCTCGAGGCCGTGACGCGGATCGCCGAGGCAAAGGGCGCGGACCTCTTCGGCCGTTCCATCGAGGAGAAGATCAATCAGGTCATCGGCACGTGCACGTCGCTGGGCCTCACCGTCGACGACCAAGACCCGCGGACGCTGCTTAAGGAACGCATCGCGGCACGGGACCACCCATGATGGGCCCACCGGGGGGCGGTCCGGGACCGGACCTCTCCAAGGCCGAGATCGTCGACTACACCGTCGTCTCGGGCGAGGCCGTCGTGAAGCTGAAGCTCAAGGACGGCTCGGTCATCGAGATCAAGCTGATCATCATGAACATCCTGCGCGCGGGGAACGACCCGGCGACGGGGCTGCCGTTCTACGTAGTTCAGTCCGCGCCGATGGTCCGCCTGGTCGAGAGCCCGAAGGAGCTCCGCAAGAGCCCGGGCCGGTCGAGCGCCGACACGAAATCGCTCCCCGGCTTCGCGTAGACTCCCCGTGTCCGACCTCAACGAGACCCCCGCGGTCCCCGAGAGCGACACCCTCGGCGACGAGCGCGCCGGCCTCTTCGCGGCCGGCGGCGTCCTCGTCGCGATCGGCTGGGGCGCCGGTATCGGGCTCAACGTCCTCTTCCACGCCATCGCTCCCGTGGGCGGGATCGGGGTCGGCCCGGTCCACGTGTTCTCCACGTGGGGCGCCTTCGCGTGGGCAACCGCAGGGATCGGTCTCCTCACGGGCGCCGTCGGTGCGGCGACGCTCTACGTCGCACGCTCGGCCCCGAAGGGTGGGCTCGTCCTTCCCGGGCTCGACTACTGATCGACTAGACCTTCCCCATCCGCCGCGATGGGGGGAGCGGAACGCCGGGCGAGCCTTTCTGGCGCTTCTGGAGCGCGATGCAATCCGGGCACATGCGCTCATCGGCGTCGAGGCAGTTCCGGCAGAACGTCCTGCCACAGAGGGCGCAACGGAGCGATGCGGGCGAGCCGCACCGAGCACACGTTCCTACGAGCATGGCCCCACCGTGGACGCTACCGACCGAGAACTCGAGCTTGCTTAAGCGCTTCCACGAACCCGGCGGCGTACCCGCGTCGCGCGACGTAATCCGCGGCCGCGCGGGCGCGCGCGCTGCCGTTGGCGAAGCTCACGGAATAGCCCGCCGCCCTCAACATCGGGACGTCGTTGTCGCCGTCCCCGGCGGCGAGGCAATCGGAGAGCGACCAGCCACGCTCGGCGAACGCTGTCCTAAGCGTCGGGAGCTTCCCCATCCCGGTCGGCATCAGGTGGAGCGCGTACCCGGTCGACTCGACCTCAACGCCCGTTCCCTCGAGATGCGGGCGGATCGCCGCCACGGCGACCGTCGGTTCGAGCGCCACCTCGGTCTCGCGCCACCGGTCGGTGAACAGGCGCTCGACGGGAAGCCCCGCGGCCTTTAGGCGTCGGAACGCAGCGAGCGCCGGTCGCCGACTGCAGAGGCGACGGACCCGGTCCCGGCCGTCGCGCCGCTCGTAGAGAAGGCCGCCGTTCTCGGCGATGATCGGGCCGCTCAGTCCGAGCGACCGGTGGAGCGCGAGCGCGATCGGGAGCACGTTCCCCGTCGCGAGCACCACGGGAACGCCGCGTCCCTCGAGCGCGCGGATCGCCGCCATCGCGCCAGGGTCCAGGCGCCGGTGCGCGTCCGTCAGCGTGCCGTCGACGTCGGTCACGAGCGCGCGGATCGTCCGGCGTCCCGAGGTGATCCGTCTGCCCACGAGCCCTCCGTGCGGAGTCCGACTACGAGGAGACCGATCCGACCGGCGCGTCGACGCGATGCCGAGCGATCGCCGCGCGCAACGCCGCAGCGACCTCCTGTCCGTCCCGGCGGCCCCGGACCTCCTTCATGAGATCCCCCATGAGGGGCGAGAACGCCGCGTCGCCGCGCTCGGCAATGAGCCGGGCGTTCCGGTCGACGACGCGGGCGGCCAGCGTCGCAAGGTCGTCCGACGGTCCCGTGGCGAGCCCGGCCTTCGCGACGGCCTCGAGCGGGGTGCGCGCCCCCTTGCGGAGCTCGACGAGCACCGGAAGCATCCCTTCCTTCGCGATCGTGGCATCGGCCACGAGGTTGAGCAGCTCGGCGAGCGTCGCGTCCGTCACGTCGGCGCCCTCCGGGGGCGGCGCCTGGGTCTCGGCGAGCGGCGCGTCCTGGGTGAGCAGTCGGGCGACGAGGTGCGCGGGGAAGCCCCGGTGGACGAGCCCTTCGAAGCTCTCGACGAGCCCGCCCCGCTGGATCTGTCGGACGACCTCGGGGCCCAGCGAGTAGGAGCTCGCGAGCCGCGCGCGAGCGGCCTCGGGTCGCTCGGGAAGATCGACCGTGATCCGCGCCATCCGCTCGGCGGAGAGCCGGATGGGGGGCACGTCGGTCTCGGGGTACATCCGGTCCCGACCGGGAAGCGGTCGCGAGTAGCGGGTTCGACCGTCCGGAAGCGGATCCCGCGTCTCGCCGGGGATCCCGACCAGCGCCTGCTCTGCGCGCTCCCGGACGAGCGCGAGCGCGCGTTCGGCGACGCGGGGATCGGGCGAGGTGACGAGGATGAACGCGTCTTCGGTCCCGAGTCCCAGCTCGCGCCGAAGACGATCGACGACGCCCGCGTCGAGCCCGTAGCCGGGGAGCTCGTCCGAGTGGATGAGTCCCTTGAGCCCGGCCGCGCGGGCGCGTTCGGCCAGCTCGCGCCCGAGTCGCTCGGTGCGCCCGTCGGGTGCCTTCAGAAGACCCGCGAAGCGGAGGAGGCGAAGAGCGCGCACTGCGTGGCCCTGGCGGACCGCATCGACGAGGAACCCGGATCCCTCCTTCGGGAGGAGCGGGCCGACCTCGGCCGTGGGCGACGAGGGTACCTGGGCGCCGCGCGACGCGAGCTGGTCGCGGACCTCGAGGAGCGCGCGCTGTCGTTGCTCCTCGTTCTCGGCGAACCGGTGCAGGAGCCGAAGCTCCTGGACCCCCTTGATCTCGACGCGGGCGCCGCCTTCGATCGAGACGTTGACGTCCTCGCGGATAGTTCCGACACCGCGTCGCACCCGGCCGGTCGCGCGGAGGAGCATCCCGATCTCTTCCGCGACCTCGCGCGCCTCGGCCCCGGAACTGATCTCGGGACCCGTCGCCACTTCGACGAGCGGGATGCCGAGCCGGTCCAGTCGGTAGACGATCTCATCGCCGGACTCGCGGACCTTGCGCGCCGCGTCCTCTTCGAGGCAGATCGTCTGGATCGAGTAGCGCTTCCCACCGACCTCGAGCCAGCCGTCGATCCCGACGAGCGCCGTTCGCTGGAACCCGGCCGTGTTCGACCCGTCCACGACGATCTTCCGCATGACGACGATCTCGTCCAGCGGCCGCGCGTGGAGCAGGACGGTCATCGTGAGGGCTACGTCGAGGGCCGCCTCGCTTACCGAATGCGGGGGTTCCTCATCGAGCTCGACGAGACAACTGGAGGGAGCGATCTCGTACCGGAAACGAAGATCGCGCGCCGCCTGGAAGGCGGCGGCGGGGTCGATCGCGCGATTCTCCCCACCGGTCGCGCGGAGCCATCGCACTACGCTCCCGCGGACCTCCTCGGAAAGCTCGGCCGGGCACGCGCAGAAGAGCTTGCCCGTCGCGAGCTGCTGGTGGACCTCGATCCCGGCCTTCACGCGACCTCCGCGGTCACGCGACGCGACGAAAACTCACCGGCGCGCTCGAGGAGGACGAGCCGCTCGACCTCCTTCGGGTCGTCGGACCGACCCAGCGCCCAGAGGAGTTTCACGTAAGCGGTCTCGGGCAACATGTCCTCCGCGTAGACGACGCCGGCCCGGAGCAGCTCGCGACCCGTTGAGTAGACGTACGGGTCGACGGCCCCGGCGAGGCACTGCGTCGTCATCACGACGACGACCCCGCGAGCGATCGCCGCGCGGATCCACGGAAGATGGACCGAGCTCACATGACCGAGGCCGGTGCCGGCGAGCACGACCCCGCGAAGCCGTCCGGCGAATCCCTCGGCCTGCCCCGGGGTGATCCCCGGGTAGAACCAGAGCAGGCCGCCGTCGCGCCCGAGCTTCGGTTGAAACCGTACCGGGCCCGTGACCGGCGCCCGCACGGGGGCGGTCCATCGGAGGGCATCGCCCTCGACGATCCCGATCGGCGGCACGTTCCGGCTCTCGAAAGCATCCCGCCTGCTCGAGTGCATCTTGCGCACGCGCGTCCCGCGATGGATGGCGAACCGGTCGTCGGAGAGTCCGTCGTGCATCACGACGACGACCTCGCCGATCTCCGCCTCGCGGGCGATGCGCACCGCGGTCGTCAGGTTGGTGAATCCATCCGACGACGGTCGGTCGGGAGAGCGCTGCGCACCGACGACCACGACCGGGCCGGGGAGATCCTCGAGAAGGAAGCTCAACGCCGCGGCAGTGAACGCTAACGTATCGGTTCCGTGGGCGACTACGACCCCGCGTGCCCCCTCCGAGAACGACCGCGCCACGTGCTCCGCCAGGACGAGCCAGTCGTCCGGCGCGATGTCCTCGCTGAGCCGGTCGAACACCGGGACGATGCGGACGGGACCTCCGCGCTCCAGGTCCGGATAGAACGCGAGGATTCCGGCCTTGTCCTGAACCGGTCGAACTCCGCCCGTGCGGTAGTCCACGCGCGAGGCGATCGTCCCGCCCGTCGAAAGGAGCGCCACCCAAGGTCGACCTTCGACATTGCCCGTCTCCAAGGTGATCGGAGCCCGCATCCCCTCTCCGTTTTCGTTTCCGCTCGCCGGTTCCTCCGGGAGAATCGTGAGCTCGTCGGTCGGACCGACACGCACCCCGACGTTGTAGCCGTTGTCGAGCTTGATCTGGGCGATGCGCGGCCCGGAGAGCTCGTGCGACGGGACGAGCGTCCCCCGCCACCGTTGTCCGTCGGCGCACGCGAGCTCGATCCGGCGGCCCTGCGGGAGCGTGCGGAGCGTCTCCCAGGGATCGGGAACGGACTGCCCGCTCATCGACCGAACCGCCGCGAATCCCCGGCGTGGTCCGCTCAACCTGCCGCGCTATAAAGGATGGGTCGGACGCCGGACATTCCGGCCCCGGGCTTTTATACCGCGTCCCCCTCGGCGCCCGCCGAAGAGGGGACCCTTCTTCGGTGCCCGTGTGGGGTAGCTACGGGATTCGGGAGCGATTCCGAGCCCGCTACAATGGATTATCCTAGAGGCCTGCGGAGCCTCAGACCTGGGTTCAAATCCCAGCACGGGCGCTTCCCCGCTCGAGGGGCGCGCCCCCCGGAACCATTCATCTGGAGTTCCGGCGTACCGCCGGCCGGCGGGTGGGACCGATGGTCGTTGACGCGAACTTCGTGCCGTGCGACGAGGACGAGGTCTACTGGAACCTCGCCTATTCGGAGAACGACAGCGAGAGTCGACACGGAGCGGCGTGGCGACAAGCGCTGGGCCCTAGGCTCTCCGGATTGCTCGGGACGGGCGACCGGGCTGCCCTCACGGAACAGGATTGTTCCCGACTTCGATCGACGTTTCACATAGTCCGGGGCGGATACCTAGAGCCGCTCTTGAGACTCGGTCCGAAATGGCACCTGGGAGATCTTGAGACCCGCCGTTTGACCGAGATTCGGTTGATCCGGCTGGAGGCGTTCCAGGCGATCGCGCCGAGCCGCCTTCTCGGCGAGTTCGTTCGGGCTTTGGACGCGGACCGAGATACCCCCGACGACCGCTTCGCTGCGAGATACCGCCGACTGCGGCCGAGGTTCGATTCCAACCGGATGCTGGGCCGGCCGATCCTCATCGGCGAGAGTTTCACCGGGCCTCTCACCGAAGTGGACGGGTTGACACGGATGTCGATGCTGCTCTCGCGACTGAATTCGGGCGAGCCCGTACCCGAGGAGTTCCCCGTCCTCCTCGGGATCTCGGCTCGACTCCGGGATTGGGAGTTCTACTGACGCTCCGAGGTGCGAGCGTTGCGGTTCGGCCGGCCTCCCCTGGCGAGACCGCACCCGAGCTGAGCCGGTCGACGTAGACTCTGGGGCGGGGCACGACGCGCGCTTCGACCCGGTACACTCAGGACCGCGCACAGGGCACCGTTTCCCGGCGGATAGCTCCTGGGCAGGCTCGCTTACAGGGCTTTGGGACTCATTCAAACTCCCGGGTCATCCTTGGGGGTTCGTATCGTCCCTCCCTCTCCCTCCGCTCCGCTCGTGCCCGCCCGACTTCTCGGCCGGGTAGAGGAGCCTCATCGCATCATCGGAGAGGGCGTCGGGGTCAAGTCGAGACCCCCAAGCTCTGGGGTTTCCCTCAGAACGGTTCGTGCCACGTTCATTCCCGCGTTCAGCTGCCGGTCCTTCGACCAGCCGCAGTGCGCGCAGTCAAACATGGTTCCCACCCTGCTTCGGGGCCGAGTAACTTCCCCACATATCGGGCAGGAAATGGAAGTGCGGAACGGGTTCACCCAATAGAGGGGAACCCCCCGCTCGGCCGCCTTGTACTCGATCTGTCGGTGGAGCTCCCGTCGGGGCCACGACGAAAGTCGTCGTCGAATCCGGGGTCCGCCCCATCGCCGAGGGATAGGAAGTCGGGAGAGATCCTCCAGTGCGATGGCGGAGCGCCGTGACTGCGCGATTGCGACGAGGCTCTTCGAGATCGCGTGAAGTCGGGAACGGATCCGATCACGCTCGCGCCTTCCTTCCCTGCCCAGCAACCGTCGGCCGACGCGGCGGTCGTGCGCCTTCTTCTGGGCCAGGAAGCGACGACGGGCGAAGTGGCGACCTTGGATGACCCGCACCTCGGGAAAGAGGACCCGGGCCCACGTGGCGCCAGAGGGCGAGATCGAGACACCGTCGAGCGAGGATTCGTTGGTATCGAGCGCCAAGAGTCCGCTGGGAGAGTAAGGTTCGGGCGCCGGGAGCTCGAGGATCAGGCTCACTCGACGTTCGTCGACGTGAAGTTGTTGCACGCGAGCCCCCGGTCTCGCCAGGACCTCCCGATGGTAGGGAGCCACTACAACCACCCAGGAGCACCAAACGCCGCGACGAAGGGAGAGGCGAATCTTGCCCGTGTCCGGGTCGAAGTGGAACGTCCTAGTATTCGTCCGGACGAAGGCGCGCCGGACGTAGGGCACTCGGGAGAGGAGTCCGCGGGCGAGGCGCCGGCGGTGCTCTCGAGCGAGGGAGAGAGCGAGCTCGGAGGCGACGACCGCATGCTGGCCAGTGAGTTGGTGCACGAGAGCTCGGTCTCGCGCGAACCTCGAGAGAGCCCCCCGGGAGGTCTTGCCGGACCGGAGCGCCTCCCGTAGGACCTCGTTGGTGAGGAGACGATAATCGGCCATCAGCGAGAGCAAGGACGGAGGGAGGGGTCCTGCCAGGGGGAGGACGAGGCCGCGAAGAATCCGCACAGGAGAGATTGTGCGGGGCCGGCAACAAGGGCTTGCCCTAGTCCCTGAACGGTGAACGATGGCCGCGGGTCGGGAGAGGATCGATTGAGTCCCAAAGCACGGTTGGAGAATCCTATTATAAACGCGAGCAAATCCGAGGTGATGGACCGATTTCTCGTCGAATCTCCCCACGCGCCGGGAGACTGCAAGAAGATCGTGAAGAACGTCTACGCCGAGGGGTACCTGAACAACTGCGATTGGGGATGCAAGGCCGGGGTCCACAAGGCCTGGGTGATGATCGAGGCGGAGAGCGAGAGCCAAGCGTTGTGGGTGGTTCCGCACTCCCTTAGGGCGAACGCGACGGCGACGAAGATCGTCAAGTTCGATGCGGACATGGTCAAGGACTGGGAAGTAGACTAGGGCCGCCGATCCCTGGACCTGCTGTCGCCTGGCCCTCCTGCTTCGTGCGGCGAACGATCGCTGGCCGGACAAGAGGGGCACGACTTTCGAGGAAACCCAATTGCCCCGGACGAACCCGACCCGCCCGTTTTCAAAGTGACGGTCGGCATGGGAGCCCCGTTCCTGGGCGCGACGACCGTGGCGGACCAGCTACAAGCTGAATACCCCCGGCGGCTCATGCAGGCCGGGCGTCCGACGGTTCGCCCCCCAACTGTTCACCATGCCCCGCGATTCCTCTAAGGCCGACTCCGCCGACACCGACCCCATCACGATCCACCTCCGCCCGGCCGCGCGGACCGAGCTGACGAAGGCCCTGTCGGTCCGCGCCGCCTCGACGGTCGTCCGGCTCTTCGTCGAACCGGGCATCCACCCCCGCGTCGCCATGATCCTCGACACGGCCCGTCCGAGCGATCTCCGAGTAGACGTGGACGGGATCACCGTAGTCCTCGACGCACCGGGCCGTCGCTTCCTCGACGGCGCGACGATCGATTTCGTCTCGGGACCCGGAGGGGCCGGCTTCCAGGTCACCGGACCGGGGATCCCGGCCTCCGGGCCGGAGGGGGGCGCGGTCGCGCACGACCCCCGCGCGCCTGCCGTCGCCGCGCCCGCGACGGGATCCCGGTCCGCCGCGGAGCAGTCGATCATGGCGGAGCTCCGGAAATTGTACGATCCCGAGATCCCGATGAACATCGTCGATCTCGGGCTCATCTATGGGCTCGAATGGACCGACGATACGTCCGTGACCGTCCGCATGACGATGACGAGCCCGGGCTGTCCCGTGATCGAGATCCTCTGCGATGAGGTCAAGGGCGCCGCGCTCCGCGCCCCCGGCGTGAAGACGGCGACCGTCGACGTCGTTTGGGACCCTCCGTGGGGCCCGGACAAGATGACGGAACTCGCGCGACGGCAGCTCGGTTTCGCCTGACCGAGCGAAAGCGTCACGCGCCCTGCGGGGGGGCAGGTCTATGTAATGAAGGGCTGAGGTACCTGCCGGTTCGATAGCCATGTCGATCTCGTGCCCCGAGTGCGGTGGCGACGTCCCCGTCGCGACGCGCACGATCCCGGCCCTCGCCGGGACCTGTCCCGCCTGTTCCCGAGAAGTCCTGCTCCTGAGCCCCGGCACGACGCCGATCCCGGGCATCCAGGCGTCGGCCCCAGCGCCCGCCGCGGCCTCCGAGGAGTCCGCCGCGCCCGCGGGCATCGCCCTCCCGCACCCCGGCGACGACGACTGCGACGGCACCCTCCAGCTCGAGGCCGTTGGCGCGGACCGCCTGGTCGGGGTCTGTTCCGACTGCGGCGAGGAGTTCACGTTCCGACTGTTCACCGGCCGCGAGGAGGAGGAGCCCCGCGTCGCACGCGAGCGCCCCGCGCCGCGGCGCGAGTTCGTCCGGCGGGATGAAGGCGCGGCCCCATCTCGTCCCTGCCGGCAGTGCGGCGGACCTCTCACCTTCGACACCGGACCCGACGGGACCGTTACGGGGCACTGCGCCTCGTGCGGGAACACCTTCTCCCTCGCCCCACGGCGCGATGGCGACCGCGGGGGAGGCGGACGGGGCGGCGGGTACGGCTCCTACGGCGGTCGCGGCCGCAGCTTCGGCGGCGGCGGTGGCGGCGGATATCGCGGACGGCCCTCGGGCGGCGGCGGCGGTTTCAACCGCCGACGCGAGGGCGACAGCTCGGACGATCGGCGGAAGCGCCGGCCTCGCCCGCGCG
>JBGOSQ010000056.1:0-10971 GCA_041476045.1 Thermoplasmata archaeon
AGCTCGACGCCCGGACCGATGCGCGCATCGGGGCGGCGGTCGCGCAGCTCTCCACACAGAGCAACCAGGGCCTCGATACCGTGGAGACACGGCAGAACCAGACGCGCGAGGAACGCCTCGCGGCGGTCGTGAAGCCGGCACCGCTTCCGGGACCCTCCCCGGCGATCGACCCACGGCTGCAGTACGAGCTGGACGCGCGGACCGAGGCGAAGATCCTCGCGGCGGTCCAGCAGCTCGGCGCGCAGATCACGAAGAACCTCCAGACCATCGAGGAACGACAGAACCGGACGCGGGACGAGCGTCTCGCCGCGACCGAAGCCCGCCTCTCCGACGCGACCACGCTCGCCCTCAGCGCCGAGCTCGACCGCCGTTTCGCATCCAACGTCGAACCGCGGATCGCCCAGTTAGGCCAGCGGATCGACGAGCTGATCTCGCGTTCGACCGCCCAGACCCGCGAGGAGACCCGCGGCGCCGTCGCGAAGGCGAACGAGGACCTCGGGGCTCGCCTCACGAAGTCGGAGGAGGAGCTCCGCACGGGCCTCTCCGCGCAGCTCGAGCTCCATCTCCAGGAGGTCTCCGATCGGGAGAACCAGACGCGCGAGGAGCTCGACCAGAAGGTCGAAACGACCGTCGCCTCCCGGCTCGCCGAGCTCGAGACCCGACGGGTGCGCGACCTCAAGGAGGTCGAGCAACGCCTCTCCTTACTGATCGACGGTCGGTCCCGCGACACCCACGAGCGGGTGAGCGGACTCTCGCAACAGCAGGAATCGAAGCTCGCCGGCCTCATCGAAGAGAAGCTCGTCGCGAGCGAGGCCCGGACGGGCCAGACGCTCGAGACGCGGCTCACCGAGGCCCAGGAGGCCCGCGTGCACGCGCTCGCCGACCTCCAGGTCCGGCTGCAGTCCTACTTCGAACAGAAGCTGCGCGAAGAGCAGGAGCACGAGCGGACGAAGTACTTGGAGCTTCTCGCGCGCCTCAAGGGCGAGGTCGAGTCCTCGCTCGCGCGCATGGTCGATTCCTCGCGCTTCGACAGCGCGCTCCGGGAGAAGATCGGTCGATCGCTGGAAGCGTTCCGCACCGATACGCAGCGGGCCGTCGACTCAAGGCTCGCCACCGCCGAACAGAAGCTCAAGGTCGAACAGGCCGAGGCGACCGCCCAGATGGCCCAGCTCGAGCAGACGCTCGAGGAGCGGCGCGCGGAGGTGCGCAAGCTCGAAGAGGCGATCCGCGGGGACCTGGACGATCTCGATCGGCGCTCGCAGATCCTGGCGGACCGGCTCGTACCGATCGTACGGAAGACGTGGCTTCGGGTCGCCGAGATCCAGCAATCGGGCTCCTCGAGCGAGGCCGAGACCCAGATGAACCAGCTCCGCCGCGAGATGACCCGCGAGGTCCAGCGCCTCGAGGGCGAGCTCGCGCAGCGGACCGCCGAGATCCGCGACCGGATGGAGACGACGATCTCCCATCAGGGGCGCGTCTGGCTCACGCTCATCCGCCAGCTCTCCGCGCTCGCGGGGGACCGGCGCGGAGGAGCCCGGGCGCCCGCTCCGGCCCCGCGCGGGCTGGGGACGACCGAGGACCTGGAAGCCGGGCTCGAGTCATTGCCGGGCCTCTACGATGAGGAAGCGGAGGACGCGGAGGAGCCGGTGAACCCGATGGATCCCGATCCCGAGGAGGACGTGGCGCCGCGCCGCAGTGCCGCGGGACCCCCGCCCGACCGCAACGTTCGCCGCCGCCTCCGACGCCCTCCCCGGTAGGCCCAAACCCCTCGACCGGGGCCCGAAAGTCGCACCGGGGCCGAATAAGTATTAATACGCATACATACCCATCTCATCGCTGAGCGATGATGACCGCACCTCTCGGCGATACCGTGGCCGTTCCTTCTCTGCAATCGTCCTCCACTGAGTCTCACCCGACGGCCCCGTCGGGAGAGGTCCGCGCTATCGCGATCCGGCAGGTCGCCCTCGTGCGCGCCGGCGAAGTGCGCCTTGCAGTGAGCCGCCCGAGCGGCCCGGGGGCCTGAGGATGGCGGGCTCCTCGAAGTCGCACACGGTCCGCGCCAGCGCTCCACCGGCCCCGACGCCGTCGGCCGCCGACGACGACGATACCATCACCTCCGGCCCCCCCGCGCGGGGCGTCGAGGCCCTCACCCTGGGGCTCGTCCACCTGGGGCTCAGTCCTCGCGAGGCCCAGCTCTACCACACGCTCCTGCGTTTCGGGCCGGTGACGGCCCGCCACGCGATCCAGACCTCGCATCTCGACCGTGCCACCGGCTACCGCGTGCTCTCGCGCCTTCGGGTCCGTGGCCTCGTCGCCGCGACCGGCAACCGGCCGCAGCAGTTCGTCGCGCTCGAGATCGGGCGCCTCTTCGAGCGCGTCGCCGCGTTCCTCCGGGACGATCTCGAGCTCCAGCGGACGATCCGCGAGATCTACCAGACCGAGCTCTTCCACAGCCGCACGAACGCGACGGAGGCCCCGCGCCCCGTCACGACCCCGACGACCGAGACCCCGCTCTCCCTCTCGCGACCCCGGGCGGGCGCGTACCGTGTCCTCCCCCGCGGCTCGGAGATCGGCAAGTTCCTCGTCGAAGCACTCGGAGGCGCCAAGGAGGAGTTCGCCGCGCTGCTCCGTCCCCAGGTGGTCCCCGAACCCCTGCGCGCCGAGATCCAGCAGGGGATCGTCCGGGCGATCCAGCGCGGCGTCCGAGTCCGTATCGCGGTCGACTACCACCCGCCCGAGGTAGAGTTCCTCGCCGGGATCCTCCGCGAGTGGGAGGGAACACCGAGCCTGCTCGAGGTCCGTTTCTTCGCGCCCCAGTTCGCCCGGCTCTGCCTGTTCGACCGTCGGATGGCCATGCGCGCGACCGGCCTGCCCGGAAGTCCGAGCGGCGCGCCGGACATCGCGATCGCCTCCGAGGAAGGCGAGTTCGTCCGATACCAGAGCTCCCGATTCCAGACCGTCTGGCGGGACGCCCTTCCGATGGAGCACGCGGGTGCCGCTGCGGGTGGCACCCGCTTCATCCCCGCCGCGAGCGCGCGCGAGCTCCGGCATTGGGTGGAGCACGCCCACCGGAGCGACTACTCGCGGACGATGAATCCCGCGACCCCGTGGGAAGGCGCGCCGCCGCGCCACCCGGTCCTCCGGTAGTCCTGCACGGCCCCGAACGGGGCTCGACCGGCACAACGCCTATCCGTGCCGAGGGGCTCCACCGCCGGAATGAACGACGACCATCACCACTGCAAGGTCTGCGGGAAGGTGTGCTCGCCGGACGCCGAGGTCTGCGGGTCCAATTGTCGGGAGCGCCGCGAGCGCGGGCGGGATTCCCGTCGCAATACCACCTACCTGCTCTACGGGATGATCGCGCTCATGGTCGTCCTGTTCCTCCTCAATACGTTCGGCCTCTGAGCTCGCGATGTCGTCCCGGTCGGCGCGCGTCGCGGTGCTCGGAGGGACCTTCGATCGCCTCCACGTCGGCCACCAGGCGCTCCTCGCCGCCGCCTTCGACGCCGCGCGGCGGGTCGGCATCGGCCTCACCACCGACGCGTATCTCACCGCACATCCGAAACCGTGGGCCGGGCGCATCGCGCCGTTCGCCCGACGACGCCGGGAGCTCCAGCGTTACCTGACGTCGCACTACCCCACGAGCCGATGGTGGATCGTGCCGCTCTCCGACGGGTGGGGCGGATCCGTCGAGCCCGGGGTCGACGTCCTCGTAGCCTCTTCGGAGACGAGGGTCGCGGCCCGCGGCGTAAACCGAGAACGTCGACGCCGTAGTCTCGGAGCGGTGCGCCTTCGCCTGGTCCCCGTTGTGCTCGCCGAAGACGGCCTGCCGGTGAGCTCGCGACGCATCCGCAGCGGTGCGATCGACCCGACCGGTCGGCGCATCCGGCCCTTGCGGATCGCGATCGTTGCCGGTCGGAGGCCCGACCGGGAGATCGTGGCCGGGGCCATACGCGACGCCTTCCCGGAGCTGACGGTCCGATTCGTCCCGTCAGCGCCGTCACCGCGGACGGTACGGACCAACTCCCGCTCCAACCTGCCGTCCCCGCTCCACACGGCGCAGAACGCGCTCGGACAGAACGACTACGCGGCTGCCATGGAACGGATCTCGTCCCGGACCCGCGGCGGGCCGGGCGGCGCGGCATGGATCGCCATCGCGTCGGCGACGGGAGCCCGCGCAGTGCGAATACTATCTTTCGACCCCGCCCACGTCGCCCTCGCGATGCGACGGGCGTTCCGGCCGAGCGCCCGCCGCGCGCGATCGTAATCTTGCTCGGCGATGCTTCCTTTCGGGTCGACGGCGGCCCCCGGAGCGCGAAAGGTTATCATCCGTCCTCCCGGTAACCCGGCGATGGAGACGTACCTGCGCGTCACCTTCCACAGTGAGGGAGCGCGCCCCTCGGAGGTCGCGGGACGCCTCCAGCAGTTCGGGTTCGCGCCCACGCAGGGCAACTACGACTTCGTCTACGACTGGAACGGATCGGTCACGCGCGCCCAGCTCCTCGACCTCTACGATGAGGTGACGAACCTGCTCCGCGGCTACGGCGTCCTCATCGAGATCGAGTCGGTCTGATCGGGCCGCGCGTGGTCCCTCAACCTTAAATCGCGAGCTCAGGTTCTCACGACGGCCGTGCAGAACTACCCCGTCCGGACGACCCACCGGTCCCGGCTCGCCCTCCCGCAGCTCCTCGAGACGTGCCGACAGATCTTCGGCACCGCCGAGATCCTGGAGTCGGAGGTCGTCGCGACGTTCGGGGCGCTCGCGCGCCTCGCCACGCGCGCGGACGGCAAGGAGCTGCGCGTCGACGTCCTGATGGATCCGAAGGTCCCTCCCGAGGTGGCCGCCGACACGGTGCGACGCTACAACCAGTTCCTCGAGACCGCTACCGGGTACACGGCCAAGGAGCGCGCGAAGAAGCTCCGGAAGTCGGCGACCGCCGCGAGCGGATAAGGAGAGGGAGTTGGGCGTTCCGGGCAGCGGCCCTTGGATGCCGCCACCGCCCCCGGGAACCGAAGTCGAACGGATCCGGTCCAACGTCGCACAGTACTTCCCGGTCTACGAGACCCGGGTCACCCCCCAATCCCTCGTCCTCCTCGTCCACGCCGACGCGGCGACGCTCGAGGACAAGTTCGATCGGCTCCGCCGCGCTCTCTGGGACCAGTACTATGTCCCCCAGATCCGCCGCGAGCGCGGCGAGTACGTCATCGAGGTCGTCCGTCGCCCGAGCCGGATCGGCTGGGGCTCGATCACGAACATCGTCCTCCTCGCCCTCACCGTTGTCACGACCGTGAGCGCGGGGGCATTCCTTTGGCTCGCGTACATGGGAGGATCCCAGCTCGTCCCCGAGGACTTCCTCATGGGCGGACTCTCCTTCGGCCTTCCGCTCATGCTCATCCTCGGCCTCCACGAGCTCGCGCACTTCGTGATGGCGCGCCACCACCACGTCGACGCGTCGCTGCCGTACTTCATTCCGGTCCCGCCGCCGTTCCTCCTCTTCGGGACCTTCGGTGCGTTCATCAGCCTGCGCGAGCCGATCCCGAACCGGAAGGCTCTCCTCGACATCGGGGCCTCCGGCCCGCTCGCGGGGTTCGCCGTGTCCATCCCCGTGACGATCTACGGGATGTTCCTCTCCGCCACCGCCCCGGTCCTCTCGGCCGCCAACTGCGGCCCGACGATCCTCGGCGTCTCGTACGGCAACTTCGTCATCGGCGGCTCTCTGTTCTGGTTCGTCCTCGGGAAGTTCGTCCCCGTAGCGTTCGCGAGCCTGCACCCGGTCGCACTCGCGGGCTGGGTCGGTCTCCTCGTCACGGCGATCAACCTTCTCCCCGCGGGCCAGCTCGACGGGGGGCACGTCTTCCGCGCGCTTCTCGGTGACCGGTCCCGCTTCGCGAGCTACGGGGCCGTGGTCCTCCTCTTCGGGATCGGCCTCTTCCTCTACCAGGGCTGGATCATCTTCGCGATCCTCATCCTCTTCCTCGGGATGCGGCACCCGCCCCCCCTCAACGACATCACCCCGCTCGATCTCAAACGGGTCGGAATTGGTGTCGCCGTCGCGATCATCCTCGTCACCGGGTTCGTTCTCGTTCCGATCTCCGCCCCCACGGGCGAGTTCAACGTGCCGTCTTCGTCGATCGCCTCGACCCCGCTGCCGCCCGGCGCGCTCATGGCCGACAACGTCTCGGTCACCGTCGTCAACCACGACGTCGTCCCGCACGGCTATCTGATCTCCGGATCGATCCGTTCGGTGATCGGACAGGTCAACAGCTCCAACCAGACGTTCGACCCGACCCATCTCCTCCGTTTCTTCGCGAATTCGACCTGGACCGTCCACCTCCCCAATGGCAACGTCTCCTCGTTTTCGGGAGCGGGGACCTTCCAAGTACCGGCAAGCGAGTTCTTCGCCCTCGACGCAGGGGCGTCGACCGGGATCACCGTGACCTTCTCGAATTCTCAGCAGGCGGTGGTCCAACTGGCGATCACGGTGTCTGAGCTGTGCTCGCAAGGCAGTGCGGGTCCGGTCACGACGGAGTTCGCGATCCACTGACCGTGGCGCCGGAACGCTCGTAGACCCGGAACTCCCGGGTGAGGCTCCGGTGGACGCGATCGGGCACCGAAACCGTCCGGACCCACGGTGGAGGCAGGGGATCCGGTCCTCCGGGGACGACGACGACGACCCGGCCGCCGGGTCGCACCAGATGGGCCCAGCGAGGGAGCACGCGCGCGAGGAGGGCCGCGGGGGGTTCGCCACCGGAGCCGCTCGCTCGTCCGTACGGCGGATCGGTCAGGATCGCCGCCCAACCGTCGGCCGAGGCCGGAGGGAACGCCTCGGCCGCGTCGGCGACGGCCATGCGATCCGGGTCCACACCGAATCCCCGGAGGTTCTCGAGAGCTCCACGCACCATCTCGGCGCTCCGATCGACCCCGGAGATCCGGGCGCCGAGCAATGCCGCCTCCAGAAGGAGCGCCCCGGTGCCGACGAACGGGTCGACGACCGGATCCCCCGGCCGGACCGCGCCCAGGTTCGCGACCACGCGCCCGAGACGCGGCGGGAGGCTGACGGGCCGTTGGTACGGCAGTCGCGGCATCCGACGTCGCTGGAGCGAGACCCGATCCACCGCGCCGACCTCTTCGAAGACCCGGCCCACCCCGTCGGACCCGACGTCCGTCCAGAAGCGCCGGGTCGGGGTCTCGAGATCAATAGTGCCGCCGCCCGTCCGATACGCCTCGGCGAGCAGCAGCGCCGGCCCAGGACCGAGTGCGGCCCGGGCTCCGCCCAGCGGCCGGAACGCCGCGGACGCGTGGGTCGTCCCTTCACGGGCCAGACGCACCGACTGATCGGATAGGTTCGTTTCGGGGTAGGCCCGGAGCACGCGACGAGCGAGCGCCAGCCGGCTCGCGAGTTCCGAGAGTCGATCCTCCCCCTCGAACTCGACCTGGGTGAGTCCGGCCTGGGCCGGTACGACGGGACCGACGTCGACGCACCGACCTCCCAGAGCGACCGCGGCGCCGGCGAGCTCGGCCCTCGCGAGCGCGGGATTCTCCCCGGAGAGCTCGACCCAGCCTACGACGCGGGCGCCCGTCATTGAGAGAGCCAACCCGCGAGCTGTCGCCGGATCTGGGCCGTGTGCGAGCCCTCCCAGTACCGGTGAGCGCAGTGCTCGCACGAGAATACCGGGCGCTCCGTCCCGTCCGTGATAGGCGGGACCTCCGCCGGCCGCGGTTCGCCCGGGGCAGGTGCCCACGGAAGAAGACGGCCGTTGCAGAGGGTGCACCGGTCGAACGTCAATTCGAATCCGGCCCCAGGGACCTCGGCGTGGATCCGACGCAGCTGCTCCGGGAGGTACGGGGAATCGAGGAGGAGAGCGCCCGGCGTTCGTCGAGCGAGGAGGCGGTCGCGGGTCACGAGGCGCCGGCCCTCGAGACGCGCTCGGTCGACGATCTCGTCATCCGACGCCCCCCGAACGTACTCCGTATCGTGACCCAGGAACCGCAAGTAGCGCGCGAGCCGGCCGAGCATCTCGTCGGCCAGCCACCGTGGCGCCGGCACGGGGCTGCGAACGAGCCGTCTCCTAAACGCTTTGGGTGTTCCTCCGTCGCCGCGCGGGCCGGTCGGGAAACACCCCGCACGATGCCGGCACGACGGAGGCCCGGCCGAAGGCAGCACGAGAGCCGGAGCGGGGGCGGGCGGATTCTCGAGCGGCATTAAATACCCGGGCCGAAATCGACCGCACATGTGCCCGGCGGCGATTCTCGGCGACCGGGCCTCCGGAAAGACGACCTTCCTCGGCGCGCTCTATGCGACCCTCGTTGAAACGGGGTCGGGTCCGAACGACGACTTCCGCTTCTTCGCCGGGCCCGATGCCCTTCGATTCATGTCGAGCGTGCGCGAGACGATGCTGCTCGGCGCGTTCCCGGCCGCCACGCTGAAAGAGCAGGTGACGCAGGTCGAGTTCACCTTCGGCTTCCGGACCATCTGGAAGAAGATCGGGCTCGACACCGAATCGCGGTTGTTCAAGCCGTGGAAGGGAATCAAGTTCGGCGCCTACGACGTTTCCGGCGAGGACGTCCAGGAGTACATCGAATCCGGGGCTACCGCGAGCCCAATCATCAAGCAGTTGCTGGTGAGCAATATCGTGGTCATCCTCGTGGACTGCGGCCGGATGACGCTGGACCGGGACTCTCCGTCGTATCGGGATATGCTGCACTACGACAGCGATGTCGCCCGGCTCATCGTCAACTTCGCGACCTACAAGATCGAGGAGGCGCGCCACCGGGCCGCGGCCGGTCGGAGCGAGGCCCCGCCCGTCATCTTCCCCGCGATCGTTCTCACGAAGACCGACCAGATCCGCGCCGAGACGCTCCACGAGCTCGGCCTCCCGGAGGCGATCCCCGAAGGGCACGACCAGGCCGGTCGCCAGGCGTTCTGCGAAGGCCTGTTGCGGTCGTTCCTCCCCCAGACTCTCGCGCAGTTGCGAGGGGGGAAAGTGGCGGGGGTCAGCTTCGACCGTGCGGAGTACTTCGCGGTCTGGATCAAGACCGTCACCTCCGACGGGGGCATGGCCCCGGTCGGGCGACCGCGGATCAGCCTCACCGGCCCCGGTGCCGGCCACGGTGCCACGATGGACTATTCTCGGGACGAGTACCTGGCGTTCATCGACTACTTCCGTCGGATCGCGAAGCGGGTGGCGGACGTCGAGGCCGAGGACGACAAGGAGCTCGCTGCCTCCTGAGGGCGGCCCCGGTCCCCGCGATGAGCGCGCCTGCGACGACGTCGTCGAGCCCCGGCGAGGGAGCTGCCATGCTCGAGCACTGGATCTGGGGCTCGGTACCCGATCGAGGGTACGGGATCCGGGCGCAATCGGCGGGGCTCAACCTCGGATTCTACGCGCCGCGGCTGGAGGGGCATTACACCCCGATACGCGGCGACACGGTCGAGGCGAGCGGCCCCAACGTCGACATCGCGATGTTCCACCCGGCGAGCTCGGGCAGCGAGCTGCTCTACTCGGTCCTCGGCCCGGGACCGGACGATGACCGGGGCCGGATGACCTTTGCGAATCACACCGCGGTGGTCCCCGTACGGGCCCTGCGGGACCGGACGCTGAGTCTCGCCGCCGTGGACGCCGCGCTCCGCTCCTTCGACCACGATCAACCGGAGCCGCTCGATCAGGTTCCTCCTCTAACGGTCGCGAGGACGGTCGACGGACCGGCGCCAGGGCGGGAGATCGCCCGGTTCGTCACGCGCGCCGCTGCAGAGACCCTTCTCTCCCGGCTCCTGATGGAACCCGAGAGCCGTACGCTGCTCCTCGCCCGAGAGACGCCCCCCCCGGACCGGCGGAACGCCCTGATCGCCCTCACCGAAGCGTTGCACCTGGTCTGCGACCTCCCGTTCGTGACGTCGATCAGCGATGGGCCGACCGCCGCCCAGTTGAACCGGTTCCAGCTCGTCGTGTCGCCCCGGGGCCTGCGCGCCGACAACACGTGGGCGATCCTCGATAGCACCCTCGACACGCCGACCCTCCCCCGGGTCGACGACCAGGGTCCGCGGTACGACCGCCTCCTCGAGTGCTTCGGTCCGCCGGCCTAGGTGGCCCCTCCAAAGCCCCGTCGACGTCTCGGTCTCTTCGGCGCCGAGGAGAGAACGCCTCGTCCTCCCTGCGCCGGCTGAAATACAGCCCGTTGCGTGAGGAGAGGGATGGTCCGCATCGCGCTGGTCGGGGATCCCGGCTCGGGCGGCACGACCGTCCTCGGTCTCCTCTACGCTACGCAGGTCCGCTGGACCTCGGCCGAGGCCTCCTCGTTCCGGTTCTACGTCGCTCCTTCCTCCATGCCGCGCGTAGGGGCTATCTACGAGGCGCTCCAGGCCGGTCAGTTTCCGGCGCGCACCACGGTGCAATCGGGCCCGCCGATCGAGTTCCTGTTCGAGCGTCGCCAAACGCTCGCCGCTTCGCTCCGGGAGCGCTGGCTCGTGGGGCGACGTCCTCCCGACGAAGCCATTCGCATCGAATGGACCCGGGCCACGTTCTCCGATCTTCGAGCCCACCTGGTGAGCGGCGGCTTTCCTACGGAAGGGGCGCGGCAGATGGAGGGCGCGGACGTACTCGCGGTACTGGTTCCTCTCCCGTTCCCCGATGGCTCTGGCGCCGGCCCCAATTCGAACCGGGACGACGCGCTCGCGCGGGCGGTGTCCGCCGCCGGCGCGCAGAACCCGGCTGGCGCAAGGTCATCAACGGTCTTCGCCTTCATCTTCACGATGCTGGATCGCCTCCCCGATGCTCGACGCAAAGAGCTGGGCTTGGCCGCATCACTGCAGGAGACTGTCCCGCCGGAGGGTCGCGAACGCATCGGACTCCGGCTCCTGCAGGAATCGTTCCCCAAGACAGCAGTCGCGATCGGGCTCGACCGATTGCCCGATCGCTCCGGCGGGGTCCGATCGCGGTTCTTCTTCAGCTGGATCGAGACCGACCCGGTCG
>JBGOSQ010000057.1:0-10753 GCA_041476045.1 Thermoplasmata archaeon
ATCCCAGGCTCGGAGACGACCCTGCCATGCGACACACTCATCGTCGCCGTCGGGCAGAGGGCCGACCTCCGTGGTTTCGCGCCCGCCCTCGACCTCAAACTAACCTCGCAGGGCTGGCCGGAGGGCAAGCAACCCGGCTTTGCGACGGCGATCCCCGGACTCTTCGCGGCCGGTGGGCGGTCGGTCGTCTACGCGATGGGCGCCGCGACCGAAGCGGCCCAAGCGATCGACGCTTACCTCTGCGCGAAGCGCGGCGATACAGCCGGACCGCGGCCCGATCCGTTCGGTGGGGACAAGCCCTTCAAGCTCCCGGCCGGATACACGACCCCGATCCGCGTCTAGTGCTGTGACCCTCGTCCACGGGCGGCGCCGCCAGGAATGCCCTGGGGCCGGTAGCGGGGGAAACGGCCCGAAGGCTTTTGTGCCGCACCTCCCCATTCTTTGCCGTCCATCAGGTGCCAATGGGTCGACGGGATAGCAAGGTCGTTCTGGTGCTCTGGTGCGCCGCATTGCTCGCGATACCGACCGTCCCCGCGATCGTCGCGGTCCCCGCCGACGCGAACGGGGCGTCGGATTCGGGCGTTCTTCCCGGTTTCGCCTCCCATCTCCCGGCGGTGCTCGCCCTCCCGTGGGCGCAGCGCGCCGGCTACGATCCGGCCCGCCTCGCCGAGATCTCCTTCGCGATCCCGGCGACCGACCCCGCCGTCTCGGTCGCCGTCTCGTTCTGGCCCCGGGACGCATCGTTCTTCTCCCCGACGCCGGGGGCGGCGCCGATGACGAACGACCAGATCCGCGATCGCTTCGGTCCGCTACCGGCCGACTATCGGGCTGTCCTCGACTACTTCCACTCGCACGGGCTCGTCGTCACCCACGAGTGGCCGGACAACCTCTCGGTCACCGTGCAGGGTTCCGCGCAGGAGATCGGGACCGCTTTCGGAACCGGTCTGATCGATGGAATCTGGCAGGGCCGGATCGTGCGGATGCCGCTCGCCGCGCCGACGCTTCCCCCGTCGATCACGAGTATGATCTCCTCCGTGTCCGGGCTCTCGAGCGGCTTTACTCACTTTTCCGTGCCCCTGAGGAACGTCGCCCCGGATCAGGTGGTTCCGGGCCGGACGTCACCGCTCCTCTGGCCCTCGGCCGTGCACTCGTTGTACGGGCTGGACGGTCTGTACAACTACTCGGGCTCGCCCCACTGGGCCACCGGCGTCGGGATCGCACTCGTCCTGTGGGGGCAGGGGTACGCGCCGAACGACATCCTCTCCTTCTTCTCGAACTACTACCCGGCCGGCTTCCCCGCGATCCACTTCAGCGCCTTCCCTCAGGACGGCGCTCCGATGCCGTCGGCGAACGCGGTCAACGATCCCAGCAACGTGACCTCGGAGATGACCCTCGACATGGAATGGGCCGGGTCGGCCGCGCCGGGCGCGACGCTCTACGCGGTCTATGCGCCGGACGGTCCCAAGTCGAACGGCTACTCGCCGGCGGACGTCTTCCTCGAGCACGCCCTCGACTACGCCGTCACGAAGCTCCCGCAGGTCCGCGTCGTCTCGATGTCGTTCGGTACCCCCGACGGCTCCGATCCGACCTTCCAGGCGGCGTTCACCCAGATCCTGAGCGATGCCCAGCTCCGCGGGATCACCGTGCTCGCGGCGTCCGGTGACACGGGCGGCACCGCGCGCAACGGTTGCCAGGGTGCGGCGACGGCCGAGTTCCCCGCCGCGTCAGAGTACGTCGTCGCCGTCGGAGGGACGGCTCCTCTCCTCGCGGTGAACACGTTCGGCGGTGTTACGGGCCTCGACAGCGAACCGGCGTGGAACCGTTCCGGCGGCGGCTACTCCGCGACCGTCCCGGCGCCGAGCTGGCAGAAGGTCGGCAGCGCGGCCGGTCCGGTGACCCAGCACGGGTTCCGCGGAATTCCCGACGTCGCCGGCCCCGCCTCGGACAACGTGTTCTTCTACAACGGCCAGGAGGCGGCCGGGGCTGGGACGAGCTTCGCCGCGCCGATGTGGGCCGGCATCATCGCCGAGATGGACGCGATCCGGGGCCAGCCGCTCGGGTTCGTCACCCCCCGGCTCTACGCCGTCGGTGCCGAGCAGGCGAACCGATCGAGCGGATTCGGTCTCGTCGACATCACGCAGGGCAGCAACTGCCTCGGACCGGCGACGACGGGCTGGGACACCGCCACGGGATGGGGGAGCCCGCGCGGCCTGCTCCTCTTGCAGGAGCTCTCCGGAACGTTCGTGGACGTCGCGCTCACCGTCTCGACCACGACGGTCGCGCCCGGTCAGACCTTCGACGCATTGGTCCACGTCCGGAACGCGACGAGCCTGGCCCCGATCGGCAGCGTGTCGGTCGTGTTCACGCTCGGTTCGGTCGACTACGTCGGTCCGTGCGGCGGGACGGTATCGAGCGCCTCGACCTCGACGAGCGCGACGGGGGACGCCTCCGGTCCCCTGACCGTGCCGGGCTGCTACCTCGGGCTCAGCCTCCAGATCGTCGCGACGGTCTCGGGAGGCCCGTACTTTGGCAGCAACACCACGACCGTCCAGATCAATCTCGTCGGGATCGCCGGGTTCCTCGCCGTGATCCAACAACCCCCGTACAACTGGGTCGCCTTCGGTGTGATCATGACGGCCGCGATCCTCCTCGGCTGGAGGATCGGCACCTGGCGCGACGGCCGTCGACGACGAGCCCGCCGGGCGCCGACTGCGCCGCCCGCTGTCCCTCGCGCCGCCCCGACGCCGAGCTCCGTTGCGCGTCCCGCGGCCGCCACGACCCCAGGCGCCGGATCGACCGCGGCCGCTACGACCTCGAGCGGGCCGCCGCCAACAATCGCGCCGCGGCCGTCCGCTCCGACCCCAGCCCCCCCGCGTACCGCAGCTCCGGCCAATGCACTCCCCGTTCCCCGCGCTGCGCCGCCGCGCCGGATAGGACCGCGACGGGTCCCTACGACGCAGCCGCGACCCGGCGGCGTCGCTGCGATTCCGCGAGCCGCGTCCCCCGCCTCGACGGCTCCGCCCTCGACACCTTCTCCCGCGACCGGCGGCGTTCGTACTCCGACGGCGCCACCGCCGACACCCGCCCCTCCACGATCGTGCGCGGTTTGCCAAACCCCCGCGACGTCGGACGCAACCGTCTGTTCGTTCTGCGGCGCGTCGCTCTGGTAGCGCGCGGTCCGATTACGTCTCGACCGGTTCCGCGCGCGCCGTCGCCGGCGCGCGGGCGATCGGCAGCCCGACGGGCGGCCGGCCGTTGAGCGCCCCCTGAAGGAGGACGGAGCGCTCGCGCGCGCTCAATCCCGGGTGCTGCCCGTAGAGATGGATCTCGAGGCTCGCGCGGGTCGCGTACTCGCGCCGGCAGACGGGGCAGAGGAACGACTGGACGTCGCCGAGAAATCGCGCGCACGCACAGGTGAGGACGTGACAGGGCATCGGGGTGGATCGGTCGCGGGGCCGGCTGAAGTGTCGGCGGAGCCGGCCCTCGGGCGGGGCGAGGAGATAGTGGCTCGCGCGGAGGTGATCGCACGACCGGCAGGGCAGGAGCCTCAGATGGCGACGCTGCGTGACCACTTGCCCGACCGCCTCCGTCCCGAGGGGTGTCCCCGTCCGCCTACGGCCATCGGCCGCCGACGTGGGAGGGACCCGGACCCCTTCGACCTCCCTGACATTGCCGGGATATAGCCTCGGTGTCTCGGGTGCGACACGCCGTTTGGGACCGAATCCGGAGAAGGGAATCGGGGCGGTCTGCCGAAACGCTGATGGGCCCGACCTCGCTGGGCCGACCGCGAGGGACCGAGTGGGCGATACCCCTGCACCGAGCCCGACGGCCGCCGAGGTGACCCGGCGGTACATCGAGGACCATCCCTCTGTCCGGGACTGCCTGGGCTACAACGTCGTCAACTTCACTTCGCTCGCCCGAAAGATCCGCAGCGACACCGGCCTCGTGAACCAAGAAGCGGTCGAGGTCGCGTGCCGTCGCTACCAGCGCCAGATGCGTTCCGACCCGCCGCTCGAGCGGCGCGTCCTCGACGTCGTCCGCGCGAGCCGGCTCGAGGTCCGAACGCGCGTTGCGATCGTCACGGCGCGCAACGACTGGGACACGCTCGGCACGGTCCTGGAGACCGGCCGATCGCTCCTCGCCGATCGCCGCCACCTGCTCCAGCTGCTCGAGGGGCCCGGGGCGCTCACCATCCTCTGCGAGGAGGACCTCGTCGACGCGGTGCTCGCGGCGGTCGGCCGACGCGCGACGCTCGCGGTGCATCGGCATCTCTCGGCCCTCACCGTCCGAAGCCCGGAGGAGATCGTCGAGACCGCCGGGGTCCTCGCCTTCCTCGCCGGTGCGATGTTCCGGGCCGGGATCAACAGCTTGGAGCTGATGAGCGTCTACACGGATTCCACGTTCGTCGTCCGGGAGAAGGACGTGCTCCGCGCGTTCCAGATCCTCTCCGGACTGGTCCACCCGCCCAATTCCCCCGACGGGCCGGAGCCGTAGGAAGCGAGGGCCGGCGCCTCTCCCCGACCGGCTCTCGTGCCGTGAGTTCGCCGCTGAGGTATATATGGGCGGGGGGTTAGGAGACTCGCCCGATCCGGACCTAGCTCCGTCGGGTCATGGTGGAATCGATGTCGTCCAAGTGGGCTCCGCGCCGCGCTGGCTTGAGGGCCAACGGACGCGGGCTGTCGTCTGTGGTCTCTGCGATCGTGATCGTCGTCATCCTGGCGCTCATGGGCGTCGCCACCTACGGTGTGCTCGGCGGTTTCAACACCAACTCGAACCCGACCACGTGCTGGCCTCCCCAGGCCTTCGTCTGCGGGACCTTTGTGAACCTGCACGATGTCACGCTCGTGCTGCCGTTCAAGTCGATCCAGCAGGGCGCCTCCGCCCCCTTCACCGCCCAGCTCCCTCCGTCCGAATCCCCCTCCTCCTACAAGTTCAGTTTCGGTGATGGAACCGCGCCCTTCACGACCACCCAGTCGACGGTCAACCACAACTACTCGAGCCCGGGCGTCTACCTGGTCGAGGTCGACGCGACGGTCAACGGCCTCATCCACGACAACGTCCCGGCGCTCCGCCTCGTGACGGTCACGGCGTCGTTCGGCTCGGACACGGCGGGCAACCTCCCCGGCGTCCGTGCGGCGCTCGTCTCGAACTCCTCCGCCCCGGCGGGCTCGAAGGTCGTCACCGCCGTGCTCCAGCCGTTCCAGTCGGTAACCGTCGGCGCTTCCTACTCCTCCTCCCCGACGAACCCCGCGTTCACCCCGATCGCGCCGACCTTCAACGTCACGGGCGGAACCGTCTCGGGCCAGAACCTCACGTCGAACTCCGGCACGACGACCGTCGTGTTCAACCAGGCCGGGACGTTCACGATCATCTTCGTCGCCTCCGCTACCAACGGGAACGTGACCCTCGTCCAGAACTACACCTGGACCGTGTTCGTGGCCCCGGCGGGCGTCCACGCGGGCGTCGCCGGGAGCGAGGTCCACCAGAGCCCTCACCCTGGAACGATCCTCAACTACGAGCTCGCCCCCGGTGGGGCCTTGAGCGAGGACCCGGCGATCGACTACGAGACCGTCGGTGCCGAGCCGATCTTCAACGTCTACCAGACGCTCGTGAACTACAACGGGAGCGTGACCGGCCCCACGTGGGACAACTACGTCCCACAGCTCGCCACGTGCGTCCCGGGGAGCCCGCAGTGCGCGTCGCTCTACGGCGGCAACAACCTCCTCAACGGCTGGAACTACACGTTCGCGATCCAGCCGAACGCGAGCTTCTACGACGGCGCGACGGGCGCCCACTGGGGCGTCTGGCCGTCGGACGTCGTGTTCTCGATGGCGCGGACGATGGGCTTCTCGACCCTCCCGTGCACGGAGTGCAACAACGGCTGGATCATCGCCCAGTCGCTGCTCGACCCGGGCAACTACACGTGGGACTCGATCCACGGCGCGTACAACAACACGCCGAAGCAGATCCTGAACTCGATCACGATCAACGGTACGGACTGCCCGCAGGCCGCTCTCGATCCGGCGCTGGCGCACGGCTGCGTCACCTTCCATGCGTACGGTGGCCAGCACATCTGGCCCTACTTCCTCGAGCTCATCGCGGACCCGCTGGGGGGCTCGATCGTCTCGTGCGGCTGGTTCTCCGCGGACCAGCAGGGCGCGGGGATCCCGTACTGGACCGCGGGCAATTCCTCCGGCGCGGGCGACCATCCGTGCGCCGCCGCCGGCAGCCCCGGCTGGGGCCGGTCCGTCGACCAGATTCCCCTCACCGGCTGGGACCAGTGGGAGCAGCTGGGGTCGGGCGCGTTCGGGACCTTCCAGGGCCACGTCCAGTACGCGATGCTCGGCAGCGGCCCGTACTATATGCAGCAGTACTCGGTGGCCATCGCCTACACCCTCCAAGCGAACCCCTACTATAGCCAGAACCCGTACTGCACGTGGACCGGATGCCAGCCGAGGGCCGGTAACTACGCCAGCACCGTCTCGGTCACGTGGGAGACGAACCCGACCCCAGGGGAGCAGGCGTACGCGGCGGGGATCGCCGACCACGCGAGCATCCCACAGCCGGACCTGGGTCTCCTCCTGCAGCTCGTGAGCCAGGGGAAGGTCAACATGATCAGCGCCCCCGACCTCACGATCGGCTTCTCGCCGTTCGACATGAACTTCAACATCCAGGGGGCCCAGAAGTTCACGACGAACCCGATCTCTGTCCCGACGGACTGGTTCAGCTTCATGGGGATGCGCCAGATGTTCGCGCGCGCGTACCCGTATACGACCGTCCAACAGACGATCCAGACGAAGGACGGGATCCAGTTCGGCTTCGGCTACGGCGGTGCCATCCCGCAGTTCATGGCGAACTACTACCCACGCGACATCCCGTGGCCTAACACGGACCCGTGTGCGGATTCCGCGAACCTCGCGTGCCCCGTCTACTGGTGGGCGCAGATGCACAACCCGTCGAGCCCCTACTACGACGACGAGGTGCTCCAGTGCACCCCAGGGAATCCGTGTCAGCTGCCGATCTTCGGCACGACCGGCAATCCGACGGGCGATGAGATCATGTCGCTCTGGGCCGGCGAGGTGGCGACGGCGACGAGCGGAGCGGTGAAGATCACCCCGGTCGACATCAACTTCGTCGACATCATCATCAACTCGGAGTTCTCCGGCCCCGGCCAGAACCCGATGCCGATGTACAACCTGGGCTGGGCGCCGGATTACCCCGACCCGACCGACTACGTGGCGCCGCTCTACGCGGCGAACAGCACGTACACGTACGGGAACGCCGTGATCCAGTCGCTCCTGGTCCCGCGGTTCACACAGGGTTGCCCCGCGAACCAGTACAACTACGACTACTTCGCCAACACGACGTTCGGCAACAACTGCCAGGGCGTCGCGTACAAGGCGATGCTCTACCTGCTGGGGATCGCCGCGGTGACGCCTCCGGGGGACCTCCGGGTCCTCCAGTACGACGTCGCCGAGAAGATCGCCTACCAGTTGGGCCTGTACACCTACACGGGTCAGGGCAACCAGGTCACCGGCTGGGCGAGCTGGATCGACACGACCTCCATCAACACGAACGTGACGGCCGGCGGGGCGGGGGATTCGACGTACTTCTGGCTCACCGGCAACGGGGTCCAGTTCGCCGGCTCCACGTAGTCGCGGGCCTGCGCCGCCGAAACGCCTTAATCGGCGGCCCCTCTCGGACGCCTCGTGGCGGAAGGCGAGGGTGAGTCCGCCGACCGGGGCTCGCCCCTGAGCCTCTCGACGCCCGAGCGGACGGTTCTCGCCGTCCTACAGCGGTTCCCCGACGAGCCGGTCCCCGAGGACGAGGTCGCGGAACGCGCAGACCTTCCGGTCGATGTCGTCCGCGGGAGCCTCCAGCGCCTTCGCGCCAAGCACCTCGCCGTCGTCGACGAGCAGTCGACCGAGCGGACCCGGCTCACCAAGCGCGGGGACGAGGCGCTCTCGGCGGGCCTCCCGGAACGGCGCCTCCTCCAGGCGATCGCGGAGAGCCCTCGACGCGCCCTCGACGCCTCCGAGATCGAAGCGGCCGGGCTCTTGGGTGAGGAACGGTCGGCGGCCATCGGCATCCTGCGTCGCCGCGGGCTCCTCGAGGAGGGCGTGCCGTTCCGCCTCAAGGACGGGGCCTCGCACGCGCCCGAGCTCGCCGAGGAACGTGGCCTCCGGGAGATCCGGGAGGAGGTCGACGAGGTCGACCCGGACCTCGTGAAGGTTCTCGTCCGCCGTGGCCTCGCGATCGTCGAGCACGTCTCCCACAAGCGATGGCGCCCGTCGGAGGAAGGTCGGCGGGTCCCGACGGACGCCGACGACGCGGCGCTCCTCGGCGCGCTCACCCCAGCCCTGCTCGCCTCCGATACCTGGAGCACGACCGCGTTCCGACCGTACGATGTCCGGGCTCCCGTCCCGTACGCGACCGGGGCACGGCCGCACCCGTACCTCGCGTGGCTCCGCGATTTCGAGGAGATCCTCATCGGCCTGGGGTTCTCGCAATCGGAAGGCCCGCTCCTCGAGAGCGAGTTCTGGAACGCCGACGTCCTCTTCATGCCGCAGGAGCATCCCGCGCGATCGATCCACGACGTGCTCTCGGTCCGCGGCCTTCGGGGCCACCCGCCACCGCCGGAGCTGCTCGAGCGCGTCGCCGCCGTCCACGAGGGTCGGCCGCTCCCCGGAGAGAAAGAACCGCTCGGAATGGGATGGCGCTACCCGTACGATCGCGCGTTCGCCGCCCGTCCGGTCCTTCGGTCGCAGACGACGGCCGTATCGGCGCGGTTCCTCGCGACGCATCCTACCGCTCCGTTCCGGATGTACTGCATCGACCGGAACTTCCGCAAGGACCCCGTCGATGCGACGCACCACGTCGAGTTCGGCCAGTGCGAGGGGGTCCTCGGCGAGGAGGGGGTCACGCTCCGCCACCTGATCGGCGTCTTCCGCGCGCTCGCCGAGGCGATCGGGATCAAAGAGATCCGGATCCGACCGAGCTACTTCCCGTTCACCGAGCCGTCGATCGAGGCGTACGTCCGCCATCCCCGGCTCGGGTGGATCGAGGCGATGCCGGGTGGGATGTTCCGGCCGGAGGTCCTTCGGCCGCTGGGGATCGAGGTTCCGGTCGCCGCCTGGGGGATCGGAGTGACGCGCCTCGCGATGGTGAGCCTCGGTGTCTCCGACATCCGGGAACTGTTCCAGGACGATCTCGCCCGCCTCACGGGTCGGGAGGGCTGAGGCGATGCCGCGCGCGACCCTCTCCCTGTTACGGATCCAGGCGCTCGTTCCCTCCCGTCCCGAACGGGCCCGTCTCGAGGAGCTCCTCTTCGCCTCCAAGGCCCAGGTCGAGGGCGGGGCCGGCGACGAGCTCCTCGTAGAAGGGACCGCGGATCGATTGGACCTCCTGACCGAGAGCGGGCTCGGCCTCTACCTCCAGGGAGCGACCGGGGCGATGGTAGGACTCGGCGCGACCGACTCCTCCACTCCCTCGCCGATCACGATCGAGGTCGATGGGAGCGTCGAGCCGATCCGACCGGCGATCTCCGCCGCCGTCGTGCTTCCACCGGAGGGACGATCCCTCGAGTCCGACCTCTTGGACGAGGCGATCCGCTTCCAAGAGCTCCTCCACGCGACGATCGGCCTCGACCGACGGATCGCGAGCCTCGGCATCTATCCGGTCGAACGCGTGCGCGGACCGGTCCGATACACGATGGCCCCGGTCTCCGACATCCGCTTCGTGCCTCTCGACGGCGACGAGGAGGTCAGCGGGCCGGAGTTCTTTGGGCGGCACCCGATGGCGGCACGGTACGCCGAGATGGGACGACGGGGCGAGAACTGCCTGGTCCTCCGCGACGCCGGCGGCGCGATCCTGAGCCTCCCCCCGATCCTGAACTCGCGCTCCGCCGGCGAGGCCCGCCCCGGCGACGGACCTCTCCTGCTCGAATCGACCGGCACGCGCGCGAGCCGCGCCGCGGACGCGGTGGGGCTCCTCTCCCTCGTCTTCGTCGCCCACGGCTGGAGCCTCGTGCCCGTCCCCATCTCGGGACCGGGGGAGCATCGCTCGGACGGCACCGCGGTCACGCGCCCGCGCTCGGTCCACCTGAACACCGCGGCGATTGCACGCCTTGCCGGTATCGAGATCCCTCCCGGCGAGGTCGTTCAAGGGCTCGAGACCGCGCGTCTCGGAGTCCACCCGCTTCCGCACGGCTGGCGGGTCGAGGTGCCGCCGTGGCGCCCGGATATCCTCGCTCCCGTCGATCTCGTCGAGGAGCTCCTCCTGGCCCGCGGCCTCAGGCCCGAGGACGGAATCGTCCCGCCGTCGGCGACGCGGGGCCGTCGTTCCCCCGAAGCGCGGTTCCGAGCGCGGGTCTCCGACGTGCTGCTCGGGCTCGGTCTGGTCCCGCTCTACACGCCGGTCCTGGTGCCGGAACGGATCGTCACGTTGTCGGGCCGGCTGGGCGCCGTCGCCCTCGCGAACCCGGTCTCCGACCAGTACGCCCGGATGCGGGATTCGCTGTTCTTATCACTCCTCGGGACGCTCGAGCGGAACGTCCGGCACGGCTATCCGCAAAAGTTCTCCGAGGTCGGACCGGTCGTGGTTCCTTCCGACCAGGCGGAAACCGGGGCCGCGACCCGGTACCACGCGGGCGTTCTCGTCGCGCACGACCGGGCGGGATTTGCCGAGGTGGCGGCCCTCGCGGACTATCTCGTCCGGGGCCTCGGGACCGCCGGGGTGCGGGAGCCGGCCGAGC
>JBGOSQ010000058.1:0-10742 GCA_041476045.1 Thermoplasmata archaeon
GAGAGGTCCTCCCGCGTGTAGTCGATGACGTGGTCCGCGCCGATCGCGCGGACCATCTCCAGATTCCCCGTGCTGCATACTCCCGTGACCTCTGCTCCGAACGACTTGGCGATCTGCACCGCGAACGTGCCGACACCACCCGAGGCGCCGTTGATCAGCACGTGCTGTCCGGCCTGAAGGTGTCCCCCGTCGCGAAGAGCCTGCAAGGCGGTGAGTGCCGCCATCGGCACGGCTGCGGCGAACTCGAACGATAGGTTCCCTGGCTTCCGCGCCAATCCGTCTTCCCGTGCGACGGCATATTCGGCAAAACTGCCGTGGGCGAAACCGAACACGTCGTCACCGGGCTTGAATCGCGTCACCCGGCGACCGATCGCCTCGACCCGTCCGGCAACGTCGACGCCGACCCGCGTGTCTTTCGGTCGACGTAGGCCCCCCATCAAGCGGGCGATGAACGGCGACGCTCGCATCAGGTGCCAGTCGTACGGATTTGCCGCCGCCGAGTGAACCTTCACGAGGACCTCCTCGTCCTCGACCGTCGGCTTCTCCACGTCTCTGAGTTGGAGGACCGATGGCGGTCCGTATCTTTCGCATCGAATCGCCTTCACGAGAGTCGCTCCACCGTCGCCGATATCCATGGGCCCGCGCCGGTGGCCGTGAGTCCCCCGACGTCGTCGGACGCGGCACCGTACTCGGGACAGAGAGAACGGCGAGGATCCCCCGAACTCGCTTCCGGTAAATCGGCGCGACGAAGGTGATGTGGGCTGGACATGGACCGGGTAAACGGACGGTCCTAGTTGAAGCTAACCAAAAGATGACTAAATAGCTTAATAGGCGAAAGTGCTCGATCGTCTTCATGGGCCGATGGGCACAGCACCACCGAGATGCCGCCGCGCTCGAGACCCAGCGCGTGAAGGGGGTCGATCTTCTCGCGCACGGATGGTCCCAACGGGCCGTCGCGCGACAGCTCGGGGTTACGACCGCGGCGGTGTGCCAGTGGAAGCGGGCGGTCGATCGAGGGGGTCGAGCGGCCCTGTCCGCGATCCCACGTTGGGGGCGTCCTCCGTGGATTTCGCGCGAGGCCATGACGGCGTTTCCGCGGCTCCTCTCCCGAGAGGCGATACGGTACGGAATCTCCGCGGACCTCTCCACGATCCCCCGGATCATCCGGTTTGTTGAGGCGCAGTGGGGTGTGCGCTACACTCAGAGCGCGATGTCGCGCTTGCTTCGGCGCTCCGGTCTCCCTCGCCGGCGACCTCGCGAACGGGCGCACGGAACCCCGGTTCCCCCTAAGCCAGGGTCGCTCCTCGTGGCCCCGTTGAGGTGACCAGAGGTGACGGTCGCGCGCCGTCGCGTCGATCGTCTGAGGGATCCGGCTCTCACGGAGGACAAAGTCTGGAGGCGGTTCGAAATCCCCCGGGGGTTCAGGTGTCGGAGAATTTCGGGAGTTGTTTCGCTTAGGGATGTCGACAGAACCCTTCCCCATTGAACGAAGGAATGGGGATCGATTTCGCAAGTCCAGGGAGTCGAACCCGGCGGGTCCTTCACGAAGGGCAAGAATCGCAGCGTGCTAGGTAGCAGGGAGGAGTCCCTGGGCGGGCGTTGCCTCGCCTGCGTTCTTCGCGACCCGGAACAGCGACCAGCAGACCACGGCCAACCAGCCGACCAGCGCGAAGTTGCCGATCAAGGTGGCCGAGTCCGGGACTCCAAGGAAGAGGGAGCACATGTTGAACGCCTGGAGCGAGCTGCAGACGAGGCCGTACCCCGTGAGCCAACTGGGGAACGGTCGAACGCCGCGCATCGCGAGCGAGAAGGCGAGGAGCCAGCCTGCTTCCAGGGCATAGGTGGCTCCATTGTAGAGGATGTCCCAGAACCGGAACAGCGGCACAGGGTCTCCACCGGAGGCCGTCACCGAGACAAGTGTCGCCTGCAGCGAGGCCATCGTCAGGATGAGGGGCATCTCCACGCAGACGAAGATCATGCCGAGAGTTGCGAGGAATCGCTCTCGTCGGCCGATCGCGAGGACCTCTCGGAGCGCGTAGCCGAACGCGAGACCGAAGGGCGCCAGTACGAACACCCCGATCTGCAGAGGTGCGAGGGCACCGTGCGAGTAGTACGCTTTGATCACGGCAGCATCCGTCGTCCCGCTGACCCGGTTGCCGGCAATGGCCCCCGGGAGGATGATGTTGAAGAGGAAGATTCCGGTCAGGAGTCCGAGGATGAAGATCGCGCCGTTCCGCGCCACCCACGCGCGGTACTCGCTCTCCTCGCTCAATGAGCCGGGAGAGGCTCTGACCTGATTACTAGGTTCCGCGCGTCCGATTGTGCGGATTCGACATGCTCCGCCAGCCACTTCTCGAACCGCTCCGGGAACACGATCTCGCTGAACAGGGCGTACTCGATCGCCGGAATACCGGGAAGTTTGAGGGCTTCGCGCCGGCGTCGCTCGACCTCCAGGAGGTTCGCCATCGGCAGGTCGATGTGCGCGTGACCGCCGAAGCACATCGGGCCGAGGATGCGCTCGGGGAATGCTCTCAGAAGACTGTTGAGGGTCTCGGGTCGGTTGTCGGGGACCTGGTAGGAGACCAGCAACCAACCTTCGACGTTTCCGAAGTGCAATCGGGGGAGCATGGCCGCGAAACCGGCCCGGACAAGTCGCTGTGCCCGGCGTTCTGCGGTGCGGGGGGAGATTCGGAGCGACCGGGCGATCGCGGCGAGCGAGCGGGTCTGGCTCCGTCGGAGCGCAAGGAGGATACGCCAATCCAGTGGCGTAGGTGGGTGCTCTCGGGACGGTGGCTCGGGGAACCCGAACGTGTCGTAGCCCACCTCGTAGCGTCCCGCTCCCAGAGCGGCGGCGATCCGGGGCGCCAACGCATCGCGCTCCGCTGGGGTCGTGTACCAGACGTGGGCGAACACGATGTTCCTCCCAATGACGCAGGTCGAGACCGAAGGGAACGGCTCGAGGCATCGCTCGATTTCCTCCGGGAGCAGGGTCCGCGCGTCGCGGAAGAGCCATCCGCAGCGGTAGACCCCGAGCGCGGACGGGCGCGGTTCCATGTCGATCCCTTCGATCACACCGTTTTCTCGCATGGCCTTGAGTCGCAGCCTAACGGTGTTCGGATGCAGGCCCGTGACCTTCGCGAGGTAGGGAAGCGAGACACGGAGCGGGCCCCGGGGATAGTTTTCCGTACCCCAGGCGAGGAGTTCGCGTAAGAGTGCGAAGTCCTCGAGATCGAGCCGCACGAGCCTCCAATCGCTCTCAAGTATGAAAGTGGCGGACCGGATAGGGTGCAGCCGACCGAGGGGTTGTACGCGGGGGGAGGCGAGCCCTCGCGAGTACGGGAGTCTTCGTCGGGCGAACGCTGCGGACCGGAAGGTTGCCCCGTGTCAAGGGACCCCTATGCAAAGGTGGGGGGGGCGTTGAACCCCCCGAGAATTCGACCGCTTCGTGTCGGGGGGTTCTCGAACCCCCCCGGAGGGGTTCAAATGTGGCCAGAATCGCGGCTCCCGGGCAACTGTTCGCCCCCACGCGAAACCGACTCCCTCCCTCTATTGAGGAGAGGTCGCCCACGACTTCTCGCCCTGGACCCAAACGGTTTCCGGACGGAACCCGAACCGTTGATTGATCGCCAGGATCGGGTGGTTCAGGGAATCGTTCCCGGCGATCAGGAAGCGGAAGCCTCGCTCTTGGGCGAAGAGGGTGGCACGTCGCTTGACCTCGGTGGCGATCCCACGCCCGCGAAAATCCGGATCGGTGCCGGTGTAACCCACCCAGAGGGTGTCCGGCCGGGCGAGGTCCCTCTCGAGGGTGCTCGTTCCCACGATGTTCGCCCCATGGCACGCGAGGAAGATCCCTTCGGTCATTGATCTCGGGGTTTCGATCTCGGTGGCGACGAATTCCTCGAAGGAGGCCGGGTGGAACTGACCGATCCGGGGGATGTCCGCGCGGGACAGTTGGCACAGCCGGCACAGCTTCCGACGGACCTCGAGCGACGTGGCTCCCTCCTCGGTCAGCGTAGTGAAGCGGAACCCCTCGCGCTCCAGCGACGCGGACCGATCCGGGATGGCCGAGAGATCGAGGTTCCCGAGGTCGAGGCGCGAGAGCCAGCTCTTTCGAAGGATCCGGAAGCCCTTCCGCTCGAAGAACCGGATCCCCGCGGGATCGGTCTCCCCCGTGTCCGCCCAGAGACCGATCCCGTTTCGGACCCGGGCTTCCTGCTCCATGCGGGAGAAGAGTTCCGTCCCGATCCCCCTCTGTCGGTGACCGGGAGCGACGGCGGTCCAGATCCAGAACCTCCGGGGGTCGAAGTTGAACGTCGGCTGAGTGAGCGACCCCCATCCCACCACCTCCCGGGTCCGCCGCTCCTCCGCGACGGACTTCAGGTTGAGGTGGTCCCGCTCGAGATTCTGGACCTCATCCCAGTGACGGAACTCCTCCGCCGTGCCGGAGTGCTCCGGATCCATTTCTCGGGCGAGCCGCGCGATGGCCTCGAAATCGGTGTCGAGGAAAGGGCGGATCGCATACCAGAGGCCATCCATCGCTCGGCCCGACGCCCGGAAGTCTGAGCGAGCACATAGAAGTACGGCCCGCAACGCTTCGGGGGGAACCGAACGCTTACCTGTCGGCGCTCGACACCACTCGGCGCCGCCGACCGGCAACCCCTCCGACGGGCTGGCGCCGGAGCCGTTCAGGCGCTCTTGGAGATGTTCTGGTTGATCCGGAACGCATTATCCGGATCAAACTTGTTCTTCACCTTCAGCAAGCGATCGTAGTGCCGCCCATAGTTGGCGCGGACCTTGTCCGCATCGTCGGCCGCCATGAAGTTGATGTACCCGCCCTTCTCGGAGAACGGTGCGATGGCCGCGTAGTAGTCACGAACCCACTTGATGCTCGCGTCGTTCTTCGCCGGATCGGGCCACATCCCCGCGATGACGGTCGCGTACTGGGCGTGACGATAGCCGAACGCCGTGTCGTCCGCGCCAACGTCGTGGACCGCGCCGTTGATCGGGTAGATGTGCATCGTCGAGTTGACGGCGGGAAGCCCCGGGCCGTGCTTCAAGTGGGCGGCGATCACCCCGTCCGATAGCGGGCCCCCGTAGGCGGCCTTCCAGTAGTGCTGCAGGCCGGCGGGAACCAGACCGTCGAACGCCGCGTTGAGTGCCGGATAGGGCATCGCCGCTTGGAGCTCGGCCACGACCGGGGCCGCGTCGCGGAGCGGGGCGATCGCCTTCTTCGCCTGATCCAGCGGTCCCGACCAGCACGTGACGATGGCACAGAGCCGGTCTCCCTGACGCTCCTTCGGGATGAACGGGACGGGCGGGGCGATCTGCCAGGCGAAGAACGCCCCGAGCTCGCGGGGCGCCTTGGGGATGTACTTGTCGTACGCGCGGATCACTTTCTCCGCGTCCTCGCGTTCGAAGAAGATCGGACCGCCGAAGATCTGGGCGACGGGGTGCAGTCGGAACTGGAAGTTGGTGACGACGCCGAAATTCCCTCCGCCACCGCGGAGCGCCCAGAAGAGGTCGGGGTTCGACTCGGCATTGGCCGAGACGAAGGAGCCATCGGCGAGCACAACATCGGCTCCGATGACGTTGTCCAAGGACAGGCCCTTACCCCGGGTCAGGTAGCCGATCCCGCCCCCAAGGGTGAGACCACCGATGCCGGTGGTTGAAATAATCCCGCCCGTGGTGGCCAGGCCGAAGGCGTGCGTGGCTTGGTTGAAGTCGCCCCAGGTACATCCCCCATCGGCCGCGACGGTTCGCGCCTTCGGGTCCACTCGGATACCCCGCATCCGCTGCAGGTCGATGACCACCGCCCCATCGGCGGTTCCGAATCCGGGAACGCTGTGGCCCCCGCCCCGGATCGCCACGGCGAGACCCGCGGAGCGCGCGGCGTTGACGGAGGCGATCACGTCCGCGACCCCGGAAGCACGGACGACCGCGGCCGGGCGCTTGTCGATCATCGCGTTGTAGACCTTCCGGGCCTCGTCGTACCGTTCCTGCCCGGGGAGGAAGACCTCGCCTCGCACCTCGCCTTGAAGATTCTCCAAACCTTTCGCGCCCATCGAGCCCCTCAGCGGCGGGGGTCAACAAGTGGTTGGGGATATTTGTTTGCCAGCGCGCGTTCGGTGCCGTGAGAGCGTCCCAGCGCTGCTCCTTCAGCAGGGACCGGTTCGCAGCGCGCAGAGTTGAATTGCCCCCGGGGCTCTGTGGTCCGAGCATCGGCGCCTTGGAATGTCGGGAATTCGTGAGCCTCACCTGCGGTTCTCGCTCCGGGTGCCGTCCGGCCGAGATATTCTGTTCGGCGTTGGTATCGTTCTCCTCATCGTCTGGGCGGTCGTCGACCCCGCGCTGTGGCAGCTGGGACTCGTAGGCGTAGTCGTCTTCCTGCTCGGGTTGGGGCAGATGCTTGGGTGGATCCGACCGATCCGACCGCCCCTATGGTCGGGCCGGACGCGATCTAGGGGTTGGCGATCGCCGCTTCGAAGAGCCGCCACGGCTCGGGGACCCCTTTGAGCGCACGCTCCCCTTGGTCCACAAAAACGATTCCCGAACCGGCCGTCAAGTCCCGGACCGTGCCGGTGACGAGGATCTGACCGGAGCTCGCGAGCGACATCACTCGCGCGGCGATGTGAACGCCGAGGCCTCCCACATCCCCTTGCATCATCTCGCACTCCCCGGTATGAATCCCGCACCGGACCGCTAGGTCCAATTCTGCCAGTCGTCCTCGAATGGCGGCCGCGCACTTGACGGCCCGCGCCGGGCCGTCAAAAGTCGCAAGGAACCCGTCGCCGATCGTCTTCACTTCTCGGCCGCCAAAGCGCGCCAGCTCGGTCCGGACCGCGTGGTGGTGACGGGAGAGCAGTTCCGACCATGCATGGTCGCCCAGGCGGCTCGCCACCTCCGTCGAACCGACGAGGTCCGTGAACAGGAGGGTGGTCAGGACCCGATCGACCGCATCGTGGGACTGGTGCCCCGTCAGGAACTCCTCGACCTCGCTGAGGATCGGATCGATGTCGCCCGCGTGGACCAGGTGGTCCTCGCCGGGGAGTTCCACGAGCTTCGCACCGGGGATCGCCTTCGCCAGGTAGCGGGCATTGCCGGGATCCACGTCCAGGTCGCCGGTCCGTTGAAGGACGAGGGTCGGGACGTGGATGGTGGGGAGCACCGCCCGGATGTCGATGTCGGTGTTCATGCGAGCGAGGGCCACCGCCGCCGAGGGGCTCACGCTCGCGCGACCGTAGCGCCGGAACCACGAAACAAAGCTGGGGTCGTGGGCGTTCGAAGGAGCGAGGTGGGCGATCTCGCCATCGCCCGTCCACCCACCCTCGAGCGAGCGGATCCATGCCTCTCGCTCGTCTCGAGTCGGTGCCCATGGGTAGTCTTCCGATCGGGTCCGGCATGCGAAGGCACCGAACAGCACGAGGGCATTCGTCCGCTCGGGGTAGGTGGCGGCGAACAGCGCGCTCATGGAACCTCCCTCGCTGACCCCGAAAATGGCCGCGCGTTCGAGACCCACGGCGTCCATCACGGCGCGGACGTCGTCCGTCCGTACCTCAAGGATCGGCAGGTCGCCGACCTTATCGGATAGTCCGGTCCCCCTCTTGTCGAACCACACGACCCGCGCGATCTTCCCGAGACGCTCCAGGAAGCGGGCCGAGGTCGGTCCTTCCCAGGCGAGATCGAGGTGGGAGACCCATCCCGGAACGAAGACGAGGTCCACCGACCCCGATCCGAACTGCTGATACGCGATGTGGACATCCCCACTCTTCGCGTACTTCGTCTCCGGGATCCGCATCTGGGGCCGCTATCGCACGCATGAGAAATGCTCTTCGTGACGGATTCCGCCCTCCCTCCCTCGGCGCTCGCCCCCCGGCTGGAGCCGCTCTTCGTTGGCCTTCACCCCCCTCTAGATAGGCGCACCTTCGAAGGGAGCGTTCCCCCCCGAGCGTATGCCTCAAGGCGACGACTCGGGAGCCCCCCCGTTCGGCCGATCCAGCGTCCCGCGTGCCGTGGGCGTTCGTTCTACTGAATCCCTCACTGACCGGATTGAAGAGTTGAAACCGATGGATTTCGACAGACTTAACCCTCAGACTCCTCTTCGTCGTTTGTGCGCGCATCCCTTCGACGGCATCTACGTGTGAGTCCGCTGTTCTCTGCTCTGGGCGTCGCCTTTGTTCTACTCCTCCTCGCTAATCCGGCTTCTGCTGGATCACCTTCGTTTGTCCAGTCTCCCCCGTTTCTTCACGCCAAGCCCCTGCTCGCAACCTCGACCGCATCCCAACGGTGCGTTTCCGGAGGCGTGGCCGCAAATGCGTCAGCCGATCCTACCACGGGCAACGCGAGCATCTTTGCCTGCGCGAGGGCCAACGCGAACCATACCTCGGTCAACGCCAGTGCCGAAGCCGGGTTCTCGATACTGTTCCAAGTACCGACGAGTGGAAGCCACGTCGCATTCGTCGACTGGACGATCAGCTACAACTTGGTCAGAGGCTGCTTTTCCATCTACCTGTTTGTCATCAACTCGACCAGCGGGAACGTCGTCGGGTCTGGCGGCAGTTCCACGAAATGCACAGGGGTCGTCCTCGTGGGGAGCAACGCCTCGGCCTTCGAGGGTTGGAACGGTTCCCTAATGGCTCACCACGCTTACTTTCTCGAGACCTACCTCTATTCCAGCGTGATCTCTGTATCAACTCTGTCCTTACACGTGACCGAAAACGCGCTGGTGACGGGCACACTGGATCGAGTTCAGCTAAGGTGACCTACACCCTGGGAGATTGGCATTCCTGATTGCAATCGCCAATTCAGTACGGAAAGGGGCCACTTGCGGGATGCCGCAACTCGCCGGTTGACCAGTTAGGGCTCCGGCCACCGGCTGGAGCCGCCCGAGGTCCCGGGTGCCGAGGCTCTGCACACGGTCCGGAAGCCTGCCGGAAGAGGGCGCCTTGCGCGCACCTTCCTCCACCGATGTGGAGGTCGAAGGCAGATCGAGGGCGCCCTTAGGGCCAGTGAGGTGCCTTGCTCGCGTGTTGGATAGCTTCCTCGGCGACCTTCGGTGATTCCGCGATCGGATGAACGGGCGTCATCTCGGCGTAGTTACCGAACCATCGGGACCAGAGAATCATGAACTCGGCCTGCATCGCATCCGTCTCGAAATCGACGACCATGAAGAGCTCACGCTTCTCGTAGTTGGAGTACCCGCATTCGGGCTTGAAACGGGTCATCATGTAGCCTAGGAGCTTGCCGGGGCCGCCCGCGGCGTCCAACCGGGTTCCAACGTCGGCGGGAACTACTGCGTGAATGAGATACCGCATGTCGCCAGCTATCCGACGAGCGTGTTAAGAGTTCCGCCTGCGATTCCAGCAACGGCCCCCATCGATCAAACCAAGATCCGGATTTCTAGTATCGGACCCCTTGGCAAAATGGGGGGGTTCAGATCTCCCGGCCTACGTCCATGCGGTACCCGGCCCGCGTATGGTCCCCTCGATCTCGATGCGTCCGGGCCGAATCGTTCAGCGCCGGCGGAATCTCAGGTACACTACCACGGCGGCTGCCGCGACGACGACGCCGACCACCCCGAGTGCCACGACGCCGAGCGGGATCGTCCCTCCGCTCGACTCATCGGGCGGGGGCAACGGGGTCGGAGTCTGGTTGGCCTCCAACGTGACGTTCGCCCACGTGACGTTGCCCGGTGTCGCGGTGAGGTCGAGGGATTGGCTCGAATACCCATCGGCGCGAGCGAGCAGGAGGTGCGCTCCGGGGATCACCGAGTCGTTGAAGGATCCACCGATCAACGGCAGAACCACCCCGTCGATCGAGACATCGGCGCCCGACGGAACCACGGTCCCGACGATGAACGTGGGCCGGTACGTGAAAGCGACGTCCACCGGGAACGAGAGCCCGTTGGTGATCTGGATCGTCCCGGAGTCCGGAGTGGCGAGGAATTCGTAGGAAGAACCCGTCGCGAACGGGGTCGATCCGTTGGGGGCCGGCACGAACAAGGTGGGCCCGGTTCCGTCGATCCGAGCGCCGCTGGCGTTGACCCACCACGGGGTCCCATCGGGTAGCCCGGACTCGGTGAAGGGAACCGCATAGGTGAACGGAGCGAAGTCGATCGCGATGGTGGATGGCCCCGGCAGGGTCAGGGCCACAGGGTTCGACGCGTTCCGATAGAAACCGGAAACCGTCAGGTAGGCTACGGGGTACGTTCCGTTCGGGAGATTGAACACCAGCGTGCCCCCTACTCCCGAGAGCGTCGTACCGTTGACCGTGACCCCCCACGCCGTTCCCGCGGGAAGTCCCAACTCTGTGAACGCGACGCGGCCGGCGCCGGATAGGTTGACGAACGTCGTGGCGCCCGGCGAGATGTCGAACTGCTCGGACGCGTTCGAGTAGTTCTCCAGGTAGATCGCGTGGGTCCCCGCGAGGAGGGTCAGATTCGACCACCCACCCGGGACTGGGATTGCGTCCCCGTCAATGAGGACGGTCGCGGGCGTGAGGGTCGGGATGGAGAGATTGAGGAAGCCGGCGTCCGTCTGATTGTAGAGGAGCGCCAGGGATCCGGGACCGCTGGCGAGGTGAGCCCCGGGGGCGGCGGCGTTCCCGTTCGCCGGGAGATCGGAGACGTTCGACGAAACCTCTCCCGTGTTGCTCCCGAAGTTCCAGGCGCTGGGGACGGCCTGGTAGTTGTGACCGTTCCAGAGATCGAGCGACAGGTCGATGTCGGACCCCTGATCGACGCTGCC
>JBGOSQ010000059.1:0-10650 GCA_041476045.1 Thermoplasmata archaeon
ACCCTCGAGATCGCGGACGAGGAGCTGATGCTCGCCCGCATCCTCGCCGATATCGTCGCCGACGCCGACCGGCGTCGTACGGTCCGCGGGGCCGCGACGGTTGCGGCGCGCTTCCGTCATTCCGAGTTCCGGGGTCGGCTCCTCAAGGAACGCGTCTTCGAAGATCCGTCACGCCTTCTCGGCCGACTCAAGCGCCGAGGCCTCCTGCTCGACCAGCCGGAAGGGCGCGGAGATCGGATCTACCAGGTCCCGTTCCCCGTCGAACTGCGTCAGATCCTCTTGGGCGAGCTCGCGCGCTCCGAGGCGAGCGAGCCGGCCGCGCTCCAGCCCGTCCCGGACGAGCCCGCCGAGATCCGCTCGATGGACGGCGACTTCCTCGATGCGCTTCGGGAGGTCCTCCACCATCGTCTCGACGCGACGGTCGAGTTCGGAAGGACCTTCTCCGTGGAGCGGCTCGCGAAGTACCTGAAGGACCTCTTCGGCGACGCTCTCTACTTCGACTCGCTCATCGCGATCCTGCAGCAGTACGCGCTCGCCGACGTTCCGCTCATCGCCCCGACGGGCCGATCGACGGGCTCCACGGGATTCCACCTCGCCCTGTTCGGGCCTCCCGGAACCGGGAAGACGTTCTCGATCGACGATCTCATCCGGGGGAACCCGAGGACCGGCGTCCCGGCGCACGGCCTCCCGGGCCGGAACCGGTACTGTGGGGGGATCACCCCGGTGCAGATCCTCCGGGTCGGCGCCTCGTACACGGGACGCACGTTCAATTTCATCGTCCCCGAGTTCAATGACTGGTTCAAGTACAAGGGGATGGTCGAACCGTTGAAGCTCGTAATGGAGCAGCGCGAGGTGAAGTGGGAGACGACGCTCGGCACCGTCGGCCCTTACACCTTCCGATCGTTCTTCTCCGTCAACTACAACGTCCGTACCTCGGGCGCGGCCGATTACTGGACGACGATCGCGGACCCTAACTTCGCCGCCCTTGAGGACCGGATGCTCTTGCGCTTCCACCCGATGACGCGCGACCGGTTCCGCGCCGTCGAGGCGAGCGCCGAGCGTCTCGAGCTGGGACAGCTCGAGTTCGATCTCGCCGGACGGATCCGGGACCACCTGATCCTCATCCACGCCATCGAGACCGGCCACCCGCTCGTGGCCGGCAAGTTCCCCTCCCGATCCGTCCGTCTCGACCCCGCGCTCTACGGCCGTCTCCGCGAGGTCTCCGAGACCGCTCTCGCCCGGACGACGCATCCCAAGTTCTCGCCGCGCCTCAAGTCGCGCTCGGTCAAGCTCGCGGCGGCCGCATCGCTCCTCACGTATTTCGCCCGGGACGCGGGGCCGACGATCCCGATCGGGAGATCGGAAGGCGATTTTGCGAAGCGGTTCTACGAGGAGGAGATACGTGCCCGCGAGGGCCGACGGGGCGGCGCGTCCTAAGAACCGACGGCGCGGCCGCCGGTTCCATCACGTCGCGTCCGAAGACCTCCGCGGCGCCGCGCTCGAGCTCGTGCGGCGCGCGCGCGGTCCCTTCGCAAGCCAGGTGGAACTGCTCCGCGCGATCCGGCGACGCGTGCGGGCCGACGATCCGCTCGCCGTCGTCGGGGGACGGAGGCTCCGCTACCTGCTCCTCGCGACCCCCGGCGTGCGCGTCGACGTTGAGTTCACGGAACGGAACGTCGCGGGCGCGCTAACGAAGTGCCCGGTGTGCGGCGGCGACGTCGTACCGATCCGGAACCGGACCCTCGATGCCGCCGCGGTGACGCTCGGGTTCCGATGCCCCACGTGCGGCTACTGGACCCACCGGCGTCGCCGCGTCCCCGTCCGCTACACCTTCCGGGCGGCGTCCGACGGAACGGAGCCGCGCGCTACGGCGCCGCGACGGTCGGCATGACCCGGGCGGCGTGGGCGTCGACGAGCACCATCGTCTTGGCGCCTTTCCGGTCCAACTCGAAGTAGAAGATCGGCACGTGGAGGAGCTCCGCCTCCGAGACCTGGACCTGGGTCTGGACGGCGCTCACCATGTAGTGCTGCTTGTGGGCCTGCTCGGCCTGGAGCTGCATCACGTAGCCCTGGGCGGAGTGCGTCGCGGCGTCCTCGCCGAGATCCCCGTTGAGGATCGGGGAACCCGATGGGATCGCCTTGCGATCGAAGAGGGTGCGTTCGCTCAGCTTGAACTCGTAGTTCTTCGGCTGGTAGGCGCTCATTCCCTTGACGGCGACGACGGGGAACTCGTAGGAGCCGGTGAGCGTGCCGGCGCGCGTCGGGTTGATCGGCGGCGCCGCGATGATCGGGATGAACCCACCGCGGCGACCGCCGCTGAGCGCGCCGGAGAGGACCGCACTCGCTGCGATCGTGGCGACCGTGCCGCCGACGCCGACGGCCACGTCCTGGTAGGTGTAGTTCGTGGTCGCGCTGACGGGGACGATCCAGAACGGGACGAAGGAGAGGCGTTCGGCGCCGATCGTCGACTCCTCGAACGTCTTCCGGTGGAAGAAACCGGCGTCGACGTAGTCGTGGACCGCCTTTAGGGCGTCATCGCGCGAGATGACCTTGGGGGTCAGCATCGTGTGCTTGTTGATCTGCTTCCAGCCGGCCCCGCCGAGGGTGATCGAGCTGCCGCAGTAGTCGCACGAGACGACCATGTCGCCGAACGTCGGATGGACCGGCGCCCCGCACTGGGGGCACTTGATCGCCTGGGCCCCCGCGGGGGCGATCGTCGCCGACGCGGAGGAAGCGGCCGCCGTCGGCGGAGCGCCCGGGGGCGGGGGCGGCGGCGGGACCCCGCCGGCCGGGACGAACGCGGCGGCCCCGCAGGAGAAGCAGAAGCGCGCGTTCGGGGGTAGCGCGGCGCCGCACTGGGTGCAGTTCATGGATTCCGGATCCGGTCCCGGCCTCAGCCGAGCGATTGTCCGCAGTTCGGACAGAACTTGGTACCGACGGGGACGTCCGACTGGCACTTCGGACACTTGTGCGTCGCCGCGGCCGCCGGTGCGGCCGCGGGCGGCGCCGGCGCACCGAGGGCCGAGCCGCAGTTCGGACAGAACTTGGTACCCACCGCTGCGACCGTGCCGCACTTCGGGCAGGCCACGCCCTGCGCCGCCGGGGCGACGCCGACCGGGTTGCCGCACGACGGACAGAATCGGGTGCCCGGGGGGATGAGCGCGGAGCACTTCGGGCACGGGGTGCCGCTTTGCTGGTAGGCGCCCTGCATCGAGCCGGCCATCCCGTAGCCGATGCCGAGTCCCGCACCGAGACCGACGCCCGCGCTCGTGAGCGCGCCGGCGCCGCCGGAGGGGTTCGCAGCCGCGGTCGTCAGGGCCTGGCCCGCCTGGTACTGCATGTAGTTGACGCCCAGGACCGACATCGTCGAGCGCGTATTGATCGCCTTCTGGACCTCCTCCGGGAGGTTGATCGAGAGCCCCTGGAGCTGCAGGACCTCGACGCCGAGGGTCCCGAAGTGCTGGGGTGCGAATCCGAGGACGGCCTGCTCGATCGTCTGGAGCTGGGTCGCGAGGTCGGTGACCTTCATCCCCTGCTCCTTGAGCTTGCCGAGCGTGTTGTAGACGAGAAGGACCATCTGGTCGCGCAGTCGTCCCTCGACCTCCGTCGTCGACGCGGCGCCGAACGTCCCGACGAACTGGTTGATGAACAGGTCGGGGGCCCCGACCTTCCAACGGTAGTCGCCGAACACGCGGAGATTGACGAGCCCGAAGTCCGGGTCGCGGAAGGTGTACGGCTCCGCGCTGCCGAACTTCCCATCGAAGATACGGCGCTGGAGGTAGTAGACCTCGGCCTCCTGGCGGACCCCCGAGAGGGCCTGGACGAGGTTCCCCAGGATCGGGGCGTTGAGGCTCGTGAGCGCGTATCGATCGGGGCGATCGAGGTAGGCGAGGACCTTTCCGTCGCGGTAGAAGACCGCCGTCTCGTCCTGTCGGACGACGACGTTGTCGTTCCACCGGACGTTCCGGGGGACCCGCCACATGACGTTGGGTCCCTTGTAGACGTCCTCCCAGTTGATCGTCGTGGCGCCGATCAGACTTCCTCCCTTCGGCGGGATCGGTTGGTTCGTGACCATGGTCGAACTTCCTTCTCCTGTGGATTACACCAGAATGCCTTCGACGGCGCGGAGGCGCGCTTTGAACGCGTTGTCGAGCTGGCGCACCTGGCTGCGGACCGTCGCGATCGCGCCCACGACGGCGGCGGAATCCGTCGTCGCGCCGACCGCCTGGAGCGGACCCAACGTCGCGGTCACCTGATCGGCGGCCTGGACGAACCCCATGTCGTACTCGTACAGACGGTCGATCTGGCTTGGGTTGACCTTGAGCGCGGGAGAGATCCCCGCGTACCCCTGCTCCGCGTGCCGGATCTCCCCTTCGAGCTGCTGGAGCTCGGAGAGCACCGGGGCCAGGTCCGTCAGGCCCTGGAACTGATTGGCCTGCGTGAGACGCGCCCGGCAGTCCTGGATCACGAGTACGGAGCGGTGCACGCGGTCGGCGATCTGGAGACGCAGGAAGCTGTCGGCCGCGCGGGCGTCCTCACCCTGGCGGTACCCGCGGTAGCCGGGCACGAGGAGCTGCAGGCGCTTCAGGAACCCCCGGTCGTCGTCGACCCGCTGGCGGATGTCGACGGGGGCGGGGCCGCCCATCGAAGTCGATGGGGGCGGTGGAGGAGGCGGCGGCGCGGTGAGCGAGTGGCCGCAGTTCGGGCAGAACGGGGACGGGGCGGTGAGCGTCGTGTGGCAGTTCGGGCACGTGGCTACGGGGGACGGTGTTGCCATCTTACACCCCTCCGCGCGGTGGTTCGTTCGTTCCGGACGAGGGTGCCGCGGGATCGCGCGCGGCCGCGTACGAGAACGCGGACGGCGGTGCGCTCTGGTTCCACTCGCCGCGCTGGGCGTCGCGGCGCTCGTCCTGCACGCGTCCGTGCGCGCGCCAGATCCCGACGGCGGCCGCCACGATCAGGAGCAGGACCAAGACGATGAGCAGGGCGAACTGGCCGAGCGTCGAGAGCAGGTCGGAGCCGTAGAGGGATGGAAACAGCCCCACCGTGAGGAACAGGATCGCGAAACCGAACGCGCTGAAGCCCCACGCAGCCGCGCGCTGGACCATCGGCTCGCGCGAGAACGCCTGCGCGAAGTACGAGACGACGGCGAACACGAGCGACAGGAACCCGATCGTGAGGAACGCAGCGAAGTGCGCCTTCCCGGGAAGGAGGAGGAAGATGCCGCCGAAGAGGAGCGCCGCGACGACCAGGAAGAGCCCCGCGATCAGGATCCCCGCGAGGGCTGACGCGCGGCCACTGGACGAACGGGACTCCCACATCACTCTCGCCCGGCGGAGAATGGTGAGGTCGGGTATATCATCTTGCGTCCGAGGCGCGGTCCGGCCGCCCGCGAGCGGTGCTCAGAGTCGGGGCTCGTCGTCCGGCTTTTCACGGGGATGCGGAGGACGCGCGGGGGGCGCCGGGGAATCCTCCTCCTCCGGTCCGACCTGCTTCTCCGGCGGTGGGACCGCGCGCGGCTTCTCGGCCGGATGTGCGGGCTTTGCGGGGGATGGCGCCACCTTGGCGGGGGCCGGCTTGGCCCGGGCCAGGAGACTCCGCACGGGGTGGTGGGCCGCACGCTCGGGGACCACGGCGGGAGCGGGATGCGGGAAGGGGTGGGCCGAGGGTGCGCCGAGGGAGCGCGAAGAGGTCGGCGTGATCGCCCGGCCGCACTTGGGACAGGTGTGGAACTGGGCAACACAGTGCTGGCAGAGCGGCGCGCCGCACTCGTGCTCGATCGAGGCGATCCCCCCGCAGCCAACGCAACGGGCCGTCGCGACCGTCGCAGGAGCGACATGCGTCGGACCCGCGGGATGACCGGCGGCATGCGTCGACCCGGCAGGGACGGCCGACGTCGCCGCGGGAACGTTCTCCGGCGCGAAGAAGACCTCTCCGGCCTCGGTCGACGCCCCGGCATCGCCCCGGAACTCCGGCGAGTACCGCCCGAGGTCGAGGGTCGGGAGCGGGGCGTGCACCGCCGAACCCGCGGTCTCGACGGCCTTGATCAGTCGTGCCTTGAAGATCCCGACGCGCAGCACGCGAACGAGCTGGAAGAGGGTCCGCTGATTCTCTGGGAGGAGCAGCGCCCGGCGCGCGAGCTCCTCTACGTCGGGGGCGAGCTTCAGATTCTCCGGTCGAAGGTCCGTCTCGAGGACGGTGCGGAGGTACCCGAAGAGCCGCTGGATCTGATCCAAGCTCGCCGTCGGTGGGCTTAAGACCGCCACGTCGGCGAGCGTGAACCCCCGACGCTCGATCCCCTCGGGCCGTCGCTCCAGCGCCGCGGAGATGAGGTGACAGGACGCGCTCTCGAGATCGTGCATCTCCGTCTCGGAGAGGCGGTTCAGATCGATCCTCGGGTTGCGCGCGAGGCTCGTCTGGACCGGTTCCAGGAGATCGAACGGAACGTGGAGCGTGACGAAGAGGTCGTTCTTCGCGACGCTCCGGTGGAGCTTCGCCTCGAGCAGGAGCGCCTCGCGCCCGTACTTCTCGATCTGCCCTTCGCGCGTCTTCTGGATCGCGGCCTTCTTGCCGTCCTTCGCCGGCTCGAAGTCCCCGTCGAGGGCGAGCGCGCGTTCGAAGCTCGCGAGCGCGTCCTCGGCGCGGCCGATCGCCAGGAGCGCCAGCCCTCGACTGCACCACGCGTTCTTGTCCGAGGGCGCGACCTGGGTCGCACGATCGTACAATGCGAGCGCCTCGTTCGGGTGCCCGAGCCGCTCGGCGACGAACCCCGCGCGCAGGTGCAGGGTCGGGTTCGCACCGTCGAGGGAGATGGCGTGGGCCAAGGCGGTCGCCGCTTCCGCCCAGCCCTCGCGGGCGATCTGGAGCTCCCCGAGGCGCACCCACAGCAGGGCGGAGGACGGGAGCACCTCGACGCCGCGCTGGACCGTCGTGATCGCATCCGGTACCGAGCCGAGTCCCGCCTCGGCTTCGGCCAGCAGGAGGAAGAAGGGGGCCTCGGGTGGCACGGTCGGGATCGCCCCGGCGAGGAACTCCTTCGCCTCGGCGTGCTTGCCAAGATCGAGCAGGGCGCGGCCGATGCCCGAGAGGGCCGCCGTCGACGTCGGGTCGACCTTTCGGACCTCCTCGTAGACGGATTGGGCCTCCGACGGCCGCTCGAGGGCGGTCAGGATCTCGGCTCGAAGGAGCATCGCCTTCGGCGCCTTCGGCACTCCCGCCGGGAGCGACTGGAACGCCGTGTCGAGGACCTCGAGCGCGAGATCGGGCCGTCCGGCCGCGAGACGGAGGCGAGCCCGCCTTGTGGCGATCTCGGGCAGCTGGCTCGGGTCCAGCTGCGCCGCCCGCTCGTAGGACCGGTTGGCGTCCTCCGTGCGGCCGAGCTCGGCGGAGAGGTCGCCGTGCTCGAGGAGGAGCGAGGGCGAGACCGCGTCGGGTCCTCCGCTCTCGAGGATCATCGAGAGGCAATCGAACGCCTCGGACTTCTCGTCGCGCTCGCGGTGCATCCGGTATTTTTCGAGGAGCGCGGAGCTGTTGTGCGGGTCCAGGAGAAGGATGGCCTGCAAGGAGTAGAGGATGTCGGCCGGTCGCTGCAGACGTCGGTAGGCGTCCGCGCGCGCCTTCCACGTCGCGATGTCGTTCGGGTCCTCGCGCAGGAGCGCGTCGAGGAGAGGGATCGCCTCGTTGTGCTGGCCGGCGAGAGCGAGGGTCTCGGCGAGGGCCAGGCGTCCGGGCCGGTTCTTCGGATCGATCGCGAGCCCGTCGCGGAAGTACGTGACGGCGTCGGCGTAGCCCCCCGTCGCGCGAAGGGCTTCGGCGACCTCGAAGTAGAGATGGGGATCCCCGCGCGAGCCCTCGACGGCCCGTTTGAGGACCGTCAGCGCCTCGGGCCGACGCCCGGAGCGCAGCAAGAGCTGGCCCTTCCGGCGCAGGTACAATGGGTTCGTCGGCTCCCGTTCGAGGAGGAGGTCGACGAAGCGGAGCGCTTTCGCCTCCTGGTTCAGGAGCGACAGGACCTCGCTCTCGGCCCAGAAGAGGTCGGGGTCCTCGAGCCCGAGCTGTACCGCCTGCTCGTAGACCGACTCCGCTTCGCTGAGATGGCCCTGCTCGCGGAGCGCGTGTCCGAGCTCCTTGAGCACGTCGCTGCGCCCCTCGTTTCCCGGCGTGGCGAGAAAGTCCCGGTACGCGCGAATCGCGCGCTCGGGGTCCCGGACCAACCGGGAGGCGCGCGCGACGCCGAGGAGGCTGCGCGCGATGAGGTCGGGATTGACCGAGGCGCGCTCGTAGGAGACGAGCGCCGTGCGCGCCGCCTCTTCGCGCTCGGCCGATCCTTCCGGGCAATCGAAGGCCCGCGCGAGGTAGAGATGGCCGCGCTCGAGCGCGATGTCGGTGCGGGTGGGGTCGATGCGGAAGAGCTCGTCGTAGACCGCAGGAAGCTCGTCGTTTCGCTCGAGCTCGACGAGGAGCTGCTTCTTCTCCGCGAGGAGCCCCGGATCGCTCGGACGGTCCTTCAAGAGCGCGTCGATCGCGGCGAGGGCGCCGTCCTTGTCGCCGAGCGCGCCGAGCGCGTGCGCGAGGCCGGCCTGGATCGTGAGGTCCGTCGGGTCCTCCGCGAGCGCGATCCGGGAGAACTCGACGACGACGGGAAGGGCGCCGACCGATCGGGCGTACTCGACGGCGCGCCGTGCCTCGCCGATCTCGTGCGGGTGGGCGGCGAGGAGCGCACGGAAGCCGTCGATCGCACCGTCCGTCTGGAACGCCTCGGCGTGGAGCTCCGCGACCGCCCGCATCGCCTCCAGGTTCCCGGGCGACGCCTCGAGGACGGCTTCGCACGCCTCGAGCGCGACGTCCGTGCGACCGGCCCCGCTAGCGAGCAGGCGGAGTGCGCTCAGGTTCCCGAGGTTCCTCGGCTCCACTTCTTTGAGCTTCAACCGGGCATCGATCGCCGTCGCAGAGTCTCCGGCCTGCTCGAGGGTCTCCGCGATCTCGGTGAGCGCGGCCGCGTCGAGGGTCGCGTCGGAGGTCAGCAGCTGGCGGAATTCCTCGCCGGCCTCGGCGGTCTTCCCCGATGCGAGCAGGAGCCGTGCCTTGAGAAGCGCGATCTTGGGATCGCCGGGGCGGGTCTCCTCCGCCCGCGCGAGAGCCTCGAGAGCCGGCCCGACGGAGCCGAGCGACGTGAGGAGCTCGGCGCGGGCGAGCAGGAGCGGACCATCGTCGGGGTTCGATTCCAGGAGCGCGTCGCACGCCTCGAGCGCCTGGCGGTCCCCGCCGTGCGCGCGCGCGAGCTGCAGTTTCATGCGGAGCCCGACGGAGTGGTTCGGAACGACCTTGAGGGCGCGCTCGACGTACTGCATCGACGTCGCGTCGAGCTGCTGGGCGCGCACGTACGCCTCCGCGGCCTCCTGCGGCCGGTCGAGGAGACGGAGCGCGTCGCCCTTCGTCGCCCAGATCGTCTTGTCGTGCGGGCTGGCCGAGAGCGCGCTGTCGAGCAGCGTGAGCGCCTGGTCGAGGGACCGGTTCTGGACGAGGAGGACCATCGCCTTGTGGTGCATCAGCCCGGCCGCGCCCGGGGCGAAAGCAAGGCCGATGTCGAAGGCGCGGCCCGCGAGCTCGGTCTCGGAGGCGCGGTGGAGTGCCACGCCCGCCTCGTCGAGGCGTCGGGCCGTCTCGGCGGCCTCCGGCTCGAGCACCTTCCGGTGGCTGTCCGCGTGGGCGACGAAGACCTTGAGCGCCTCCACGTACCGCGACCGGTCCGGGTGGGACTGTAGTTGCTCGGCCTTCTGGAAGAGACGCCGGGACTCGTCGGACGCCGCGGGTCCGCCCGCTGCCTCTACGGCCGGGGCGGGCGCGGCTCCGCTCATCGTGTGATGAACCGGGTCCGTGTGTTAAGTAGGTTCCGCGAGGGATGAACCGATGGGGCCCGCAGACGCGTCGGCTTAAGGTTCGCCCCGGCTCCCGACGACGTGCCCGGCCGCTCGGTCTCGGAGCGCAAGTCGATCTTCGATCCGATCCACGGTGTCATCGCGATCGAGGGAGCGGCGCTGGACCTCATCCAGCTCCCCGCGTTCCAGCGCCTCTGGGGGATCCGACAGACCGGGTTCGCCCACTTGGTCTTCCCCGGCGCCAACCACACGCGGCTCGAGCACTCGCTCGGCGTCTACGCCGTCGCGGCCGCGATGTCCGAACGCCTCGGCCTCGAGGAGGGCGAGACAGCGCGCGTGACATGCGGCGCCCTCCTCCACGACCTGGGCCACTCTCCCTTCTCGCACACGCTCGAAGCCACGATGCGCGAGGCGCTCGGCCACGGCCACGAGCAGGAGTCGCGCGCGTGGATCCTCGGCGAACGCCGGTGGCCGAAGGCCACAGGCCGATTCGAGACGCCGGCGATCCCGAACGTGCTCGAGGAGCACGACGTCTCCCCGAAAGGGGTCGCGGAGCTCGTCGATCCCGGTCCTCGCCCGGTACGACCCCCCCTCCTCCGCGCGATGCTGCACGGGGCGATCGACGCCGACCGCATCGACTACCTGCAGCGGGACGCGCACTACACCGGGGTCGCCCACGGCGCGATCGACGCAGTGCGACTCCTCGACACCGTCCGGGCGAGCGACGGCCGCCTCGCGTTCGCGGAGAAGGGTCGGGCGGCCGTCGAGGGCG
>JBGOSQ010000060.1:0-10643 GCA_041476045.1 Thermoplasmata archaeon
ATCCGCGCGATCGGCCGCCACGGCATCTCCGGGAAGAAGACGAGCGTGCTCGCGCGCGCCGCCTTCGAGATCACCGCGGCCCACCTACTGCGGGCCGCGATCACCGGCGAGGTCGACGAGCTCAAGGGCGTCGCCGAGAACATCATCGTCGGCCAGCCGATCACCCTCGGCACCGGCGCGGTCAACCTCGTGTACCGGCCTCCGCCGATGGGCCGGGTCTCGGTCCCGGTCGCACCCCCGCCCGTGGCCGCGAAGGTCGAGGAGGCCTAGATGGACCTGGCCCACGCCCTCAAGGTCGCGCTCCAGACCGGGAAGGTCCGGGTCGGCGTCAACGAGGTGCTGGAGAGCGCGCGCGACAAGAAGGCTCGGCTCCTGATCGTTTCGAGGACGTGCCCTTCGAAGGCCCTCACCGACGAGAAGAAGTTCGAGCGGATCCCGATCTACCACTACGAGGGGACCGCCGTCGAGCTCGGGGCCGCGTGCGGCAAGCCGTTCCCGATCAGCGCCCTCGCCGTGATCGACCCCGGGACGTCGGGGATCCTCTCCCTCGAGACGAGCTAGGCCGACGGTCCCGAACCCGTTCCCTCGCTCGAGGTCCCGATGACCGAGATCGCGTTCGATACCGAGACCTTGGGCTACATCCGGCTCTTCGAGGAGCGGACCGGGGCGCGCGTGAAGGACTGCCTCGAGGCGGAGGACAAGCTGGTGTTCGTCGTCCATCCCGGCGAGGTCCACAAGGCGGTCGGACCCGGCGGCGTGCTCGTCGATCGCCTGAAGGGGCTCCTCAAGAAAGAGATCATGGTGGTCGAGTACTCCGACGACGCGGCGACGCTCGTGAAGAACGTCTTCTACGCTTATTCGCCCCGTACCGTCGACCTCGCCCCAAAGGGAAAGGGTCGGCACGCATCGGTGACGGTCGACCCGGCCTGGAAGGCGCGCGCGATCGGGAAGGCGGGGAAGAACCTCAAGATCGCGCGCGCGGTCCTGATGCGCCACTCCGACATCATCTCCGTCAACGTCTCCTGAGCTCGGGCCTGACAGCGGCTCGGTCGCGACATATACTCGCCCGCCAATTCTCGAGGCCGTGGTCGCCTCCTCCCCTCCGCCGAGATTTCGAGCGGTGTTCCTCGATGTCGGGGGGACCCTCGTGGACGAGCGCGACTACCCGATGTGGATCGAGATCGGGCGAGAGTGCGGCCTCGAGCTCGACGAGGACCACCTCGCCCATGCTTACCTCGAGGTCGAACGGGAGACCGATACGCCCCGCCCTCCGCCGCACGAGGAGCGGTGGCGATCGGTCCTCTCGAAGGCGTCCGGGACGCCGGTGACGATCGCGGTCGCGGGCGAGTTCTACCGACGCCTGCGGGGCCGGCCCGACACGCCTCGGTTGTACTCCGATGCCCTCCGGTGCCTCGCACAGCTAAGGGACGACGGCCGACGCCTCGGGGTCATCTCGAACTCTCGGTCCGAGGAACACCTTCGGACGCTCCTCGCCGACGCCGGGATCCTCTCGTTCTTCGAGGTGGTCGTATCCTCCGGCACCGAGGGGTTCGCGAAACCGGCGCCCGAGATCTTCCGACGCGCGCTCGCGAAGATGGCGGTCCCGGCCCCCGACGCCTTCTACGTCGGCGACCTCGCGTACCGGGACGCGCGTGCCGCGTCCGCGGTCGGAATCACGTCGGCATGGCTGAACCGCGAGGGCACCGGCTTCGGCGAGGACCCGCCGGAGCTCACGTCGCTCACCGAGCTGCCGTTCCACCTCCTCGCGCTCGAGGGGCGCCTCGACGCCGACCGGTTGCCGAACGGGCGAGCGCGATCCTCCCGTCGAGCGACGGGACCAGCGGGGCAAGGAGTGAGCCGGGGACAGCGATGGCTGAGGGGCGTCGAGCCGCGCAAAGAAGCATAGGCGGGCGATAGCTCGAGGCGTTCCTCGTGGGTCGGCGACGTCCTCGCCCGTCGCCCCGCGTCAACGCAAAGTAGCCGGAGGCGCGTGCCGGCGGCGTGAGGGGGACCGAGGCCGCTCGACGCTCCACCGACGGGCCGTCCTGGCTCACCGTCTGGATCGTCGCCCTCCTTTTGATTGCCGGCGCCGCCGCGTGGGCGACCCGATCCTCGCCTACCCTCACCCCCACGCCAACTCCCACCGGGTGGATCACCTTCCGCGAAGCCGCTTCGATCCTGCAGCCGATGGTGAACGGGACGCCGGGCGGCCCCTGGGGGCTGCTCTTCGCGTCGGGGGTCGCGGCGAACGGACCCTGGTCGCCCATGGTGAGCGGGACGTTCGGCGCGACCCCCCTCTGTGCGGCCAAGCTCTCGGGGATCAGTCTCTTCACATACTGGAACGCGTCCCTCTACCCGCGCGCCGATTGGCCGGGAGTGTTCTCGAGCGGCACCGCGCCGCTGTGGACCTTTGGCTACCTCAACTCTGCCAACTCGACCTCGATCTTCTCGGTCGTCAACGGTTCGCGCTCGTACAACGGGATCTGGACGGCCGCGAGCCAGTGCGTGATGAACGACACCCTTGGCGTCCCCCCCGGGTTCTCTCCGGACTCCGTGCTCGACAGCTCCCGTATTGCTGGAAGCATACCGAGCTCGTTCTGGGGACTCGGTCCGCAGCACGCGCTCTACACGATCGGCCCGTGGCTCACCGGGGTCGAGACCAACAGCTACAACACGGGATCGTCCCGTGGCGACCACTTGCCGACATGGTACGTGACGAGCAGTCGCTGCGGCCTTCCCGGTGCCGCAGCGCGGATCACTCCAGAAACGATCTACGTGAACTCCACCTCAGGAGACGCGGGACCAGGGGGATGGCAGGGATCCCCGGTCGACTGCGCGTCGATCGGCGCGAGAGGATCGTTCGGTCCCCCGACCGTGCGCGTCCTCGCGAACGGATCCGGATCCGCTGTGAGCTTTAGACTCGGTCTGACCCCGGAGACATCCCAGGTTCCGCCGTCGAAGGACTGGACGATCATCCGCACGGACTCCCTGACCGTGGGGGTGTGGGAGAACTCGACGACCACGCCGGCGTATGCCGTGGCCATCGAGCCGGCGGGCGCCGCCTGCGTCTCCGGGGCCCTGACGGTCTACGACTGCCCCGCCAATGCCACAGGGTGGTATGTCGTCCTGACGGACTCCCACGGGAACTGGCTGGACAGCTTCCCTTCCTTCGCGGGCGGCGGGAACTGGACCCGGCCCGGAGTCTCGGTCGCCTCGGGGGACCTGCTCGTGCTCGTGGTGCCGGCGGAGATCCCTGTGGAGAAGGGCGTGTACCTAGCGTACTCGCTTCCCGAACACGTCCTCGGGGACTCGTACGTAGAGATCTAGCCGGCCCGTCGGCCGCGGCCGAAATCGCCTCGACGGGGATCGGCCGATCGCGGGCGACGACTCGCCGCCGAACCGACTTCAGGCGGCCGGATGCCCGAGGTCGCGCGTGATCTGCTCCAGCTGCTCGCGGGTGATCTCCCCTCGCGCGAACCGCTCCCGGGCGATCCCGAGCGACGGGTCCGCCGCGATCGGCCAGTGTCCGTAGTCGTCGCGGTGCGCGTAGCGGTACCGGTAGTACGGCGAGTAGCTCGGGCCCGCGAGGCTCCGGAAGAGGATCCGGAACAGCCAGAGCGCGATCCAGATCGTGACCACGATCGCGATGAGCTGGAGGAGCCAGTTCCCCGGCGTCATGGTGACGGACCAGTTCGGCATCTCGCCGCGCATTATCGGAAAGGTCACGGACGCGACGATCGCGATGCCGATCAGAACGAACAGCGCGGCCAGACCGCCGTACATCCATCGACGAGGCTCGTCGTCGCGATAGTAGGTCGGGTAGGGATTGGAGGTCAAGCTCGTGCTCATCGGGACACCCCGACGAGGGACGGAATCCGGGTACATACTCGGGGCGTCAACCGGGGTTGACGTTTGTTGCGTAGCGCGTCCACCGCCTGGGAACAACCGCGCTCAGCGCCGCCCGGAACCGGAATCCTCGTCAGTAGAATCCGGTTTGTCCGAGAGCGAGCCCAACCGGCACTACTCAAACCGCCCGATCTTCGTGTCAGAGGGCCGCTCCGCCTCGAAGGCCGAGCGTTTCGGTCGGACGATGTTACCCACGGACTGGCGCTGGCCGACCGCGCGGCGTTGGAGTGCGGCCCTGGAGAACCCGGCGGAGAGCACTCCCGCCGCGATCGCACTGACCGAGACCGTGGGAACCACGGTGACTAAGGCTGCGAGGATCGGTGCCGGGAGGGGTCCGGGGTTCGGCACCGAGATCGGTAACGGAAGTCCGATCGGCGCTGCTGGTGGCGGAGGCGGATTCGCGACGGGCGGGAGAGAGCTCGCCCCGTTCGCCAGGCGCGGTGGGTCCACTGTGATGTTCGCATATGGAAGCGAGTCGTCCGAACTGACCCCGGCCCGGAGCGGCTGAAAGGCGAGCTCGCTGAACCGGCCCGAAATGTTGCCGCTGCCGCCGGCGAGGCACTCCGCGGTCGCGCACGCGTACACGGGGACCGAACCGTACGGAGGACCTGCCACCGTGATCCCGAACTGCACCGTCCAGTGATCGCCGACGTACAACGCGTCCAGGTTGGGGTTCGAGCTCCAATTGAGCTCGAAGCCCGACGCGCCGCCGACGGCGAGCAGTGAACTGCTCCCGTCGCACGTCGTCCGATCACCGCCGACGGTCCGGCAGGACACGAGCGGCGGAGAGGTGGGGTCGAGCTGCACCTTGCCCCACGGAAGGACGATGAGCCGCGGCGCCGCGAGCGACGCGACCCCCTCCGTCGCGTACGTCACCCCGACGCTGACGTTCACCTCGGCCTGCCACGTCTGGGCGGCGCAGGAGCGGTCCTCGAGGATGCAGACCGCCGTCGGAACTACGAACACGGTCACTTCGGGTGCGATCGGTCCGAGCGAGAAGCTCCACGTGTCCCCCAGGCTGACGAGAGGGTTTCCGTCCGGTGGGGCGCAACCCGGGCCCGAGCAGGCCCAAAGTCCGCCGAACAGCAGGACGTACCCGTCCGCGGCGTCGTAGACGATCGCCGAGCTCATGCGCGGTGGCGGGCCCGATACCGCCACTGCTTGCCATGCGGTTCCGTCGGAGAGCCACGTTTCGTTGAGGACGCCGAAGTCGAGCCCCTTGCTCGTGAGGGTGTACTTGCCCCCGCCGAAGAGGACGCCGTCGCCGGCGGTCGGCTCCTCGGACTGAACGGCGAAAGTTCGGCCCGCCGGCCCGGCCAGGGCGAGATGGGTCCAGTTCCCGTCGAAGAGCCAGGTGTCCCCTAGAATCTTGTACGAGGCGTCGTAGCCTCCGAAGAGCAGCAGCCCGCCGGCCGCCGGGACATACTCCAACGACGCCCCGTCCCGTGCCGCCGGACCCGCGCTCGAGAGGACATTCCACTCTCCGTGCCGGTACGACCAGGTGTCCCCACACACACCCTGCCACGGTATCGGAGAGTGGCAGCCGAGCCCTCCGAAGAGGATCATCTCGCCGAGGGCGGGGTCCCATGCAAACGACGCCGCGTACCTGGGGGGCGGGCCGGGAATATCGAGCGCGGTCCACTGTCCATCGGAGAAGGTCCACGTGTCGTTACAGGCTTCGCAGCCGTCCGGGCGGTTCGATGAACCCCCGAAGAGGACCACGTAGCCGTCGGCCGGGTCGTACGCCATGCTCGCGTCCGCTCGACCCCCCACGGGTCCGGCAACCGACTGTTGCGACCAGCGGCCGCCAAGGTACGCCCACGTGTCGTCGAGAACCACCGTGAAATTCGGATACATCTCCATTCCACCGTACAGCACGGTGTAGCCGTCTCGGGCGTCGTACGCCATGCCAGCGTCCGACCGAGCCGAAGGAGTCGTCGTGGGAAGGATCTCCGTCCAGACCGGGGTCGGGCCGAGGCCGCGGATGAGTGGGAGAGGCGGCGCGGGTGTACCGCCGAGCAAGGTCGAGGGAGCCGAGGTGCCCGAAGGGGGGCGGGATGAAGAGGGCAGGCTCGACGCCAAGAGGGCGGCGAGGGTCAGGAGAGCCAGGGAGACCACGAGTCCACGACCGCCCCGCGTTGCACCGGAGCCAAAGCGGAACAGGCTCTGGGCGGCCGATCGCGGGCCGGTCATCCGTCAATCTAAGGGAATCCTCTCCGGAACATAGGCTTGCTTACCTCCTAACATTCGGTCGCGCGTTCCCTAAGAACGAAACCTCCCCCGGCGACCCGGCCCCTGCGCCGGCTCGCTCCCGGACCCGCGAACTACCGCTAGACCCGGTGCCGGCAGTGTGCCTGGATCTTCTCCGAGAGCGCGGGGAACTGCCATTTCGGGCCGAACTCGTCCAGGTGCTTCTGGCCCGCTTTCGCCGACCAGTAGAACCAGTCGTCGCAGACCCCCTCCGAACGCTCGACCATCATCCCGGAGGTGCGGATCCGACCGACCCGCCCCAAATGGTTCAAGGCGCGTTGGGTCTCGACGAGCATGTCCTCGCCGGGGTGGCGGGCGCCGACCTCCTCGAACATCTCGTGCACGCACCACGGGCGCTCGGGGTGGGCGTCGAGATAGCCCTGGAGTTTCACCATGAGGTCGCTGAGGCTCGCATTGTCGGGCATCGATTCCCGCGAGCGACCTACCGTTACATGAACCTGCCGGCGCGCGCCGGGCTGCGGAGCGGCCCGGGCGTACCGACGGCATACCACCAAGTAGCCCCTCTACGTCCGACCGTCGTGCACGACCTCCGCCCCTGGCGATCCGCGCGTGGCCAGATATTCTCGGTCGTCGCCGCTTCGACGGTGCTCGGACTCCTGCTGTTGAGCTCGGTTCCGACGGCGAGCCCGGGTACCCCACAGCTGGCGGACCCCGGGTCGATGTCACGCGCGGCCGGTCCCGGCCCGGCGATGGTCGCTCCCGATCGCGGGCCGAACGCCGGGGCCGCTTCTGCCGCCCCCGCGGTGGGGACAAGCGAATCGTCCCTCCCGACGACGAGCACCGCCGGATGGGCGAACATCACCTCCTCCGCCGGGACCCCTCCGGGACGGAGCTACGGGCGATCGATGGCCTACGATCCGGTCGACGGCTACATCGTGATGTTCGGCGGATTCACCTACGCAGGCTATCTTGCGGACACGTGGGTTTTCCACGAGGGAGCATGGACCCTGCTGCACCCGACGACGTCCCCCTCGGCCCGGGACCACTCGACGCTCGCGTGGGATCCCGTCGACGGCTATCTCCTCCTCGTCGGAGGCTCCGGCAGTGGCGGCTCGTACTCGGACACGTGGACCTTCGTCGGCGGGAACTGGAGCCAGCTCCCGGAGACGACCCACCCGTCGGCGCGTTGGGCGTCCGCGATGACGTGGGATGCAGCCGACTCGCAGATGCTCCTCTTCGGAGGGTGCGTGGGCGGCTCCGCGGTCGGCGACACGTGGAGCTTCCAGAACGGTTCGTGGACCCAGCTCTTCCCGGTGGCGTCCCCCTCGAAGCGCGAGAACGTCGCCCTTCAGTTCGACCCCGTCGCGAACGAGACGATCCTGTTCGGTGGCGACAACTACTACGCCGCGACCTATGGCGACACCTGGGCGTTCTCGGCGGGGAACTGGACCCAGCTCCATCCGCTGCGATCGCCGAGCGCCCGGACCGAGGCGGGCTCCGCGTGGGACGATGCGCTCGGCGCGGTCGTGGTCTTCGGCGGGAGCACCGCGAGCACGACCACCGACGACACCTGGATGTTCTCCGGCGGCGCCTGGACCGTGGCGTCGCTGCCGCAGGCGCCGACCGCGCGCGAGTTCGGCATGATGGCCTTCGACCCCGTCGACTCCGAGCTCGTCCTGTTCAGTGGCGCCGGCGCGGCCATGTTCGACGACACCTGGATCTTCTACCAGATCTCGCTCTCAGCGACGGTAACACCGCCGTACGGCGTTGCGCCGCTCACCGTGAACTACTCCGCGGCGGTCTCCGGGGCCCGCGGGGCCGTCCAGTACCTCTGGAGCTTCGGCGACGGGAACCTCTCCGTCGACGCAACCGCCGAGGAAACGATCGCGGTTCCCGGCCTCTACTTCGCGTCGATCTCGGCCGAGGACGCGAACGGAAGCGGGGCGACGGCGACCACGATGATCCGCGTGATCGCCCCCCTCGTCGCTGCGGTCGTCGCTGCCCCGGCCTCCGGGATGATCCCGCTCACGGTCCAATGCCAGGCGATCGCCTCGGGTGGCGCCCCTCCGTACACCTTCCTCTGGTCATCCGGTTCGGGCAACACGAGCACTGATCCCGCCCCGACGTTCGTCTACGGGGCTCCCGGCGCCTTCGTCGCGACGGTCGCGATCCTCGACTCCGCGGGCGCGTCGCAGCTCCGATCCTTCAACATCACCGTGACCGCGCCGACGATCGCACCGCTCGTCACCGGGATCGCGGTCTCGTCGTTCGGCGGGCCGGCTCCGTGGCCGATCTGGTTCGCCGCGAACGTGAGCGGCGGCCTGGGCCCGTACGCGCTGACGTGGACGTTCGGGGACGGCGTCGGGGCGACGGGCCTCACCGCGGTCCACACCTACGAGGCGCCCGGCGCTCTCACGGCGTCACTCAGCGTGACCGATGCGCGATCGACGGTGCGAACCGCCTCCGTCGACCTCACGATCGGCCCCGCGCTGTGGCTCGCTGCGAACGCGTCGTTCGTCTCCACCGAGGTCCACCGTTCCATCGAGTTCACCGGCGAGGTCGGCGGCGGGGCCCCACCGTACGTCACGACGTGGACGTTCGGCGACGGCAATGCCTCGGCCGCCCTGAACGCCTCGCACTCGTACGGGCTCGCCGGCACCTACAACGCGACCCTGACCGTCGTCGACTCGATGGGGTCCAGCGGGAGCGCGGTCGTCGCGCTCACGATCTCGGCGGCCCCGCTCCTTCACGGTCCCCCGCCGGCCCCGAACGGGACCTCGACGAGCGCAACGCCGATCTCTCCGGCCGCGCTCGTCTCGGTCACGGCGCTGCTCACTGCGATGGCCGTCGGCGGCGCGATCCTGCTGGTACGACGCTGGCGCGCTCGGCCCTGAGAGGATCGGGCTCGAACCAGGGCCACCTCCGCCTCCTCACTCCCCCGTCGTGCCACAAGCGTTGAATGGCCCGCCGGCGTCCGCCCGGACCGGGGTCCCGATGCAGCCGCCGTTCCCCCCACCCGTTTGGCTGCGATCGCCCCGACGCTTCCCCGTGGTCCGGGTCGCGACGGTCGCCGGTCTGCTCCTCGTGGTCGCGACGATCGGGCTCGCCGTGCACTTCTTCTCGGGCAACGGCGCAAGCCCAGCCTCTTCGCCCCCTGCCGCACCGCCGAGCAACCCGCCCGTTACGCCTCCCGTATCGCCGCCGGTGTCACCGCCCGCTTCGTCAGGCGTGACGTGTCGCGGGACGGGAGCCTGCATCACCGCCGAGGTGACGTACATCGTCGACGGGGACACGCTGGACCTCGGAGGGACGCGGATCCGGCTCGCCCTCGTGAACTCGCCCGAGGTCGGAGACCCCGGGGCGGACGCGGCCACTGCGTTCACGGCGGCAACGTGCCCGGTGAGTTCTACCGCCACCGTGGACCAGGACGATGGACAGCTGGGCGGGAGCTACGGGCGCATGATCGGAGTCGTCTGGTGCGGAGGCACGAACCTCAACGCGGCGCTCCTCGACTCGGGCAACGCCGCGCTCGTGAGCTACTACTGCTCGGTGAGCGAGTTCGCCGACGAGTCGTGGACCGGCTGCGGGTACTAGTGCCCGCGCCCGAGATTGGGGATCCGGCGGCAACGGTGAAATCGGTCAGGCACTCCCCCGACGGGACGTGACGCCGCGTTTCTTCCCGAACCGGGAGGACCTCCGACGCTGGTTCGAGGTCCACGGACGGACCGAGCCGGAGCTCTGGATCGGCTACCACAAGAAGGGGACCGGACGCACTGGGGTCATCTACGTCGAGGCGGTCGAGGAGGCGCTCTGCGTCGGCTGGATCGACGGGCAGGTCCGACGGATCGACGAACACAGCTACACGAATCGGTTCACCCCACGGGGACCGAAAAGCATCTGGAGCCGGCTCAACGTCCGGCGGGTCCGGTCGCTGATTCGAGACGGCCGGATGCGGCCGGAGGGTTTGCGCGCATTCCGTGCACGTACACCGGAACGGACCGGCGTGTACACGTTCGAGCAGCGGGATCCTAAACGGTCCGCGCTCGACCCCGCGTCGCGCGGTACCCTGAGAGCGAATTCCTCGGCGTTCGCGTACTTCGCCGCGCAGCCTCCCGGATACCAGCGGGATCTCGTCCGGTGGATCATGAGCGCGAAGCGGCCAGGGACGCGCGCGAAGCGACTGGATGCCGTCATCCTGGCCTCGAAGGCGCGACGTCGGGTCGATCCGTTGAGGCCGTACGACTCGCTAACCCCCAGGGGCGGCGGGTAGTTCTCTTCACCGGACGAACCGGCCCTACGCCGAGATCGATCGGCAGAGCACAGGCCCGCCGCCTCCCGCCCGGAGCGGGTCGACGGACTCGGGCCCGCGTCGGACCGAGGTCACCGGCTCTCGGAGATTTCGCAAGCGCTCCCGTTAAATAGAGAGCAACTCTCCATTGCGAAGCCGCGCGCCGCAACCCTTCGGGGAAGCGCGCACGGGGCGTTGCCACGGCGGGCCGGGGATGCGTGAACCGGCCTCTTCCAGG
>JBGOSQ010000061.1:0-10213 GCA_041476045.1 Thermoplasmata archaeon
CCGGGCGCTTAGGCGGAATGACTGACACCAACCTCTTTACTCACCCTTCGAGCGTTGACCCCGAGCTTCTGTCGTACGAACCCTTCCGGGAGCGTGGCCAGGTCCGCCGCTTTGCTTGCGGCGACTCCGACCTTGACGCGTTCCTCAATACCCGTGAAGTCGAGGACTACGAGCGTGAGAATCTCGGACGCACGACTCTGGTGTACTACAACGGCGAATTCGTAGCGTACTATACAATCAGCTCGGATGGTTTACGTCTCGAATACATCCAAGCAAAGAAGGTCCCCAAGTCCCACGTCAAGAAAGGAAAGGAACTCGTCGAGACCGTCCCGTCTCTGAAGATCGGTCGTCTTGCGGTTCAGTCCTCGCGTCAGAACTCTGGCATCGGCCGCCTGTTGATTCGAAGGATCGCTGCGATTGCGCTTTCCGGCGATTCTGCCGTCCGACTACTCATCGTGAACTCTAGGCCCGATTCGGTCAAGTTCTACACGAGCTGCGGATTCAGACTCACGCGGGACATAGGGCGGGAGCGGGGCCGGCGCGAACGAACCATGTACCTAGATCTGTTGGCCGTCCGCAAGGAGATGGCCGCGGATGAGTCGTAGTAAGACTCGCGAGAGCCCCGAGCAGATTCAACCCGCGAATCGGACGAATCCTACTCAGTGGGCACGGATGGGTCTGTAATTTGGACTGTCGACGAGCGACGACCTTTCGAACGCACATCGAAAGTCCTGACTGTTGCGAAGTACTTGGGAGCCCAACCGAGATCCTCGCGCCGAACTTTGAGATGTTCAACCACCCGGAGGTGAGCCGTTCCGACTTCAGACAGAATTCGGGCGAACATCTCCTCGGGAATCCGAACGTTCCGACCGGTTGGCGGTGAGAGCCAGTATCGGTGACTGGCGGGGCCTGGGACACGGCCTTTCCATTCGCGGCCCAGGTAGTCGACCAGCTTGATCCGGAGGCGAGGAGACGACCAATCGAGTTTCCGGACGGTTCCCCCGGGGTAGCTGAACTCGATCATTTCTGAAGTCACCCTCATTTTCACCGGCGGAACACCGAGGGGGCCAGCCTCTCCGGAGCCCCACAGCATCGCGGTCCCGAACAACGCGAACACAACCGGAAGCGCAGCGTTCTCAAAGTCGTCGACGGATCGGGCAACCACCAGCAGCGGAAGGGTAACCAGGAGTGCGAGGCCCCAAATCAAGACCGCCATTACCCGCCAGGCCCACCGTAGACGGTAACGAAGTGCGTCGCCGGTCTCGCTCGGCAGAACCAGGACAAAGTCGGGCCTCTGGGCGGCGTTCGCCGCCGTCCCGGGCCGGCTCATGTGGTCGCAAGCTGGCGGCGCTCATTAGGCGGCCCCCGACCGGTCAGACCGCTGGCGCTTAGGCATATTGGTCGGAGGGTGCGCTCGACAGACAGCGGGAAAGGTCCGTAGCGATCGGGACAGTGGAACGGGAAGAATAATTCAGGAAGTCGATAGATGAATTTATCGGGCGTGGGGGGACTCGGCTTACATTCTGAGACGGGTCCCTGCCGCCTTGTCCAAGAACGGCGTCCTGCACCGTCGCCCTGCTCGAGGCGACGATTTCGTCGGCGAATCCGACCCGATCGAGAGCAGCCATTCGAGTTGATGGATCACCTCTGCGCTTTCGCCGGGGTACGGTTCTATCGCACACGCACGACCGCGCACTCGATCGCACCATGGCTCGTTCGCTCTACTCGCGATCGATCCTCAGAAACGACGGCACGCTGCGCCACTGCTGCTAATAGTAACACACCACGTTTTTAGACGCGGAGACCGCGGTTTCGGGTCGTTCCCGTCTAAAATCGGATGGCGATTAAAATAGGAGAATACGGAGTTACCCTCCGTGACGCGGAAGACGCCCGAGATCGAATTCCTTCTGCGAACGCAGCGGGTGCTTCACGACGGCGGATCGGACAGGTTGACCCTTCCTCGGGCAGTGTTTGGGAGCGAGGTTGCCGTGGGGCTTGCTAACGGCATCCCGTTCGTGGCGCCCGCAAACCGACGCGAGGATGTGCGCCGCCTAATGGCCCAATCGGAGGCGTCGCCTTGAAGGAGCGTGGGACCGCTCGGGACGCCCCGATCGTTTCGACGACCAGCCAGCCCGCTCCGACCCTTGCCCAGCTCAGGCTTCTCGCCCGCCTGGCTCTCCCCGACGGTCACCCCGCGCGGAAGATCCTTGAAGGCGCCCGTGAGGACGCGGATATCGGCGACCTGGGGAGAGCTTTGCTCGCACTGCTATGATATTGCAAATGGCCGCCTACTTCGGGGGACGACCCGGTGATGAGTCCGCGGACGTCCGCGATCTGATCGAACCTAGACCCGGCCGCGTCCGGCTTCCAAGAGGCTTTGCCCGGCTCCGACCGGAGCAGTTCGGCTGGCAAATGGCCTGCGGTCTTACTGCCATGTGGGGGCGCGGGAGCTTCCTATCGAGCGGCGCCCTCGCCGGGCTTGAACACCGATGACGCTCGGTCTAGCAAGGACCTCAGACGGGATGCGCGAGCTCCGCGATGTCCAACTTGGGCGGTGGGTGACCAGGTGGATGCACATCGTTGGCATACTACGGGTTTCTGCTGTCCGCGTTTCGCACGGCTCGTTGCGGCCGGAGGTTATCGAGGCCTTCGCGAGCGCCCTCGCCACCGCCGTTGTCCAGAGGGAGGTGGAGCTCGCCGACATAGAGCGCCTTGCGAATCCAGACAGCGGGGAGATCAGGTGAGCAATCCGAGGGCCAGCCCCCAGCAGCACCGCGTCGGACTGATTGGGGCGATAGCGGTCGTCCTGGCGGTCACGATCTGCCTCTACACAATGAGCCTGACCAGCTCAAGCATCGAGGCAGTCGGGCCGGTGGCAGGGACGTTTGTCGGGATCGGGACGGCCGGCGACACGAACGCTTCCAGGCGGAAGGGGGACCCCTTATCGAACGACTCACGTCGCGACCTTGCCTGGGCGGACCTCCCCGCGCACACTGCGACCCGACTCGAGGTCTACGCGGCTGTCGCTCCGCGCGCCATGGTCGTCGTTGTGAACGAGTTCTTGGTCGGGGCGAACTCCGATGCCGCGAAGCAGGGCGCGGTCGAAGCGGCTCCGATGGAGCGGCCCATGCGCCGGGTGGCATCGGGGTGGGGACACCTCAAAGAGCAGTTTCCCGAGGAGTACGCGCGGTGGGTCCGGTGGTCCCTCACTTACGCTTCGACCGAGGAGGGGACTCCGGCCCCCTCATTTCCGCCCTCCGCGGACCCAGCCGCCGAGTTCGCGCAGCGCCTCGGAGACGAAACATGAGCAAGGACCCGCGGGACAATGGCCTAGAACATCTGCTGCTTCCCCAAGAGCTGAAGGGCTACCGCTACGACGCCGAAACCCGTGCGGCTGCCGGGCACCTGTCCTATGACGGAGCCAAGGTGCTACTCAGCACCGTAGTGAAGTTCAGCGACGATACGGACTTCGACGCAGTGCTGCTATTTGCGGCGATGACGCGAATACTCGGCCTGCTCGACCTCGCCTGGTACATCTCGTTCGCAGGCGCGAAGAGCTCCGGTAAGACGACGGCAGCGAGGATCGTGCGGTTCCTCAGCAACCATGTCATCGAGGCGGGCCAAGTCAGTTCCGCTGGCCTCCCAGCAGCGATGCGTGTTGCCAGCGGACTCCTCCTCGACGAGGTGGACGTCCTCCTGAAGAAGGAGGGGGGCGATACGATCGCGGCGATCCTCCGACAGGGAACCGACCGCGACAGCCCCTACCTGAAAATGGTGGAGAGCGGGCACGGGAAGGAATGGACCCTCGAGCCAGTACCTGTCTTCGGACCGAAGATCCTCACGTTCAAACGCAAGGTCGACGACGCCCTGGGGTCCCGTTCAGACCTTATCCGGATGCCCCGCGCCCGCGATCCTAATATCCGCCGTCAGTCAACTCGATTCCGGCGGACCCTGTTGCCTCTCAAAGCCTGGCTGGACGGAGAGGCCAAACGCGTGCTTCGAGAGTGGACGAAGGCGAAAGTCGACGCGTACGTCGAGAGCGAGGAATTCGTCCGAAATAGCGACGCTCTGGTCACGGACCTAGACCGAACGGGCCAGATCGGCGACCTGATGCTCACCGTCGCCCACCTATATTCCTGGGAGACCGCGCAGAGGGCAGTTCAGGCGCGTCTCGGGGTGATCGAGGAGGCCAGCGCCGACGAGACGTCCGAGGAGGTCCGCGGCGCCCTGCTGTACTTGTACGCGCACCCACCATCGGGGACATCGCACGCGCTCGACGGCGGCGGCATCGTGATCAAGAAGAGCGCGATCAAGGCCTACGTCGACCGAGGCCGGCACGAGCGATCGGAGAAGCCGCTGTGGACGAACACACTCGCCGAGCTATTGGACGATTTGGGATTCGAGCAGGACCAACGCTTCGGGAAGGAGGATCGAGACAGGGCCATACGGATTACAGCTGAGTCGGTAGCCCGGCTCTCTAAGGAGGTGTTGGATGAGGTGGGCCACCGGGATACCATCCCCACGCCGCCCTCAGAGAACCGCGGTATCCCACCTCGGTATCCCAGAATTTCCGAGCCTACCGAACAAGCCGGGCTTCCAGCTCGGCCGCCTTTGAGTGTCCCATCTCCGAACCCGGTGGCCCTCCGGTCCGAAAGGAAGCCGGGACACTCCCTGTCCCCAGACGGTGGATCCCCCCTCGGTATCCCAGCATCCCAGGTATCCCACCTTCCCCCAGAGGCCATCACCAATGTTCGCCTCCTTTTCAACCGCGTCGCGCCCGACCCGGTGACCTGGCTCCCGGCGAGGTCCGAGCTGTCCCGGCAGACGGGTATCTCCGAGTCTGAATACGATGGAGCGGTCGGCGGCCTGCTCGGGAGTGGAGAGCTGGTTCAAGTCTCCGATGGAGTATTTCGGCAGCGCAAGGGAGATTCCCCGTGAACGCGCCGCCGTCCTCCGCCTCGGCCGGAGCTGGGTACCGCAGCCTCGGGGTCGTCCTGACGGGCCGCGGCCACGATCTGGACCGGTTCTTGGACGACCTCGAAACCTACTCGACCGAACACGGCTGTCGGGTCCGGTTCGTGACGATTCGACCCGGCCGGCTGACCGTCGTGCCCGAGTTCGATCTCACCACAACGCCCCCGACTCAGCGGAGATCGCCGTGACTGCTCCCTCCTCTCCTCCCTCTCAAAGGGAGACCAACCGATGAGCGAAGCAAAGAGCGCCTCTGGTACGCTAACGCCTGACAAGGATCGAGCTCTGAGCCCCCACCGACCGCCGGCGAGTGCCGGCGCCGGTGCTGATGGAGGTGAGGCCGGTGAGGCAACGAGTCTCCGCATAGTACGCGCGCGCGACCCGGTGGAGAACCCGGGGAATCCATCCGCCCCCCCTCTCTCTGCGGCCGCCGGCGCAGGCGGTCGTAAGAAATCGCTGATGGTGTTCGTTCCGGCGCGCTTGGAGCGTCGTATACGGGCAACAGGCGCCATCGATGACGCCGCGGTGCGGCGGTTCGTCCAAGAGGCCACGGAACACGAGCTGAACCTCCTCGAGTCCCGGGCCCAGGTCCCCACTCCGCCGACCGAATCTCCCAATCCCCCGGCCGAACCGGAATCCGGGCCAGCGGAGTTCGACCCGGAGAAGATCGAGATTGATTTCTCGGATCTCGGCCGACCTAAGCCGTCTTCGCCTCCGTCCTCAGGGATCTGTCGATGAACGAGACCTCCGGCCGAACCATACTTTACTCGCGCGTCAGCAAGGAGGCCGACCAATCCGTCGACACCCAGCTGTTCGAACTCCGTCGATGGGCAAAGGAGACCGGCGCGCGACGGGCCTCCGAGCGCCACGATGAGCTGTCCTCCAGGGACCGACGCCCGGAGAAGGAGGAGGTCCTCCGTCTCGCTCGCCTGGGTCTCGTCTCCCGCATCGTCGTGGTGCGCCTGGATCGATGGGGCCGCTCGCTCGACGAACTTATCCCAGAGCTCAAGGAGTTGAGCGACCGAGGCGTCGAGTTCGTTTCCCTTCGCGAGGGACTCCGGTTCGACAGCGCTGCCGGCCGGCTCCACGCCCACATGCTCGCCGCGTTCGCTGAGTTCGAGCGAGGAGTCATCCGGGAGCGGACCCTCGCCGGACTATCGCGGGCACGAGCCCAGGGTAAGATCGGCGGGCGACATCCAGTCGGGTGCGGGTGCGGAGCAAGCCCGCAGGGAGGGCCTCCCCATAACGGGCCGGTCGTCCCGGTCCGCGACGGGAACGCCATCGTGGCATGGCAATGGCCCGACGGCCGGTCGACTCCTCGGAAATCTAACCTCCCCCGCCCCAAGGGGGGCTCCCGTCTCTCGAGGGGCCATCCGCCGCGTCAAACGCCCGTTAGATCGCGCCCTAGTCGTCTGCCAAGCCCCGAACGATCCGATCCTTGAAGTCGACGATTCGCTCGGGGGGAATCGTCTCGTAAGTTGTTTGCCCCGACCCATCGGAGCTCAGACTGTACAGTTTGACTTGTGAGCCGTCGACCTGATTCCGTTCGGATCGGCGATAGAGTGCCTCCAGGAAGTCGAAGGAGTGTGTCGTCGCGATCACCTGAACGCCCCGGGAGCGGCAATCCTCGAAGAATCGCCACAGCCCATTCATCGCTCCACGATGGAGATGGGACTCGGGCTCTTCAACAAGGAGTGTTTCCCCCTGATTGAGAAGTACGCCTTCAACCAACACCGGGAGAACGGCCGACGTTCCCGAACCGACATAGGTCGATTCGGTCTGGGTACCTCGAATCGTAAACCAAGTTAGCCCGCTCTGGTTGTTAACAGAACGAGAGGAAATTTGGCTTAGATCGAGGCCGAACCGCGAGGCCCAGGTCTCGATGAGGGCGAACCTCGCGTCGCGAGACGCGATCAATTCGTGAAGCGTTGTCCCAGTGTATTCTCCCCGCGGGCCGACGTCCCGTTCCAGCGGCCGGTGAAAGAAGGTTTCCGGGAGGCCGCGAAGAGCAGACACGTAGGCGATCGGGGCACTCGAATGCCAACTGTAGCTATTCGGTCCGAGAGGGTTGGGGCTGACCCGGACCCAGAGGCCTGAATCCACCCCGCCGTTCACGTTTCCCCACTGCGCCCACCGCTGGACGACGCGCCGGTCGGCGAGCGCCACGCTCTCCGAATCCCGGGCGACTTGAGCCACCTCATACTCGAAGACGGCCGGGTCATGCTCAAACCAGAGTTCCGCCGAAGCCCGGTCCGACCCTTTCCGCGGCACCGCGGTCCACGGTCCAATCGTAAGGCCATCGATCTGGCAGAGACCGTATCGAGGGATCGCCGCGGCCTGTAGGATTGCGGACTTCCCAATGTTATTCGGGCCGACCAAGACCGATAGGGGCGCTAACCCATCAAGATCCAACCCTGCGTGGGTCTTGAAATTCTGGAGACGAATCCTCTTGATCACGGCTGGCGGCTAGTGCCGCTTCCAGATAGGTCGTCGGTGAATCTTCCACTTCCGCATCTGAGTGTCGCGGAATCTCTTTCCTCGTAGACCTCGCTCCTGATTCCGATAGGTGATGGCCCGCGCCACCTCCCTCCTCACCTCGGTCCACGAGCCGAAGTTCGATCCCGCCAGCACCAACTTCTGCAGATCGCCGGCGTGACTCTCCACCGGGTTCATCCAACTCGCTTGGGTAGCGGAGGCCACCAAGGTCACCCGGTTCTCCTTCGCCCACCCTCGAACTTCGGGGGTCCAGTGGGCGCTCAGATTGTCCTGGATGAGGTAGATCCTCTGGTCCTTCGGGTACCTCTCCACCTCGCGCTGGAGGTAGTCCAGCCACGGCTCGCCGCCCTTGTGACGATAGAGGCGGCCGCTCAGCCTCTGGTGGTAGACGTTGAGCGTGAGGTAGAGGTACCGAGTCCCCTTGTGACGGTGGTAGGTCGAGGGGATCCGCTCGGGGTGTCCCGAGCGGAACCACCCTTGACCGCCGTGCGGCTGCAGTGAGATCGGCCCGATCTCGTCCATGCTCAGCACGATCGGTGGATTCTCCTTCTTGTGCGTGAGGCGGTCGATCCGCTTGCGTTTCTCCTCGAACTTAGGGTCCTTGGACTGCTTCCAGGTCTTGATCGACTGGTGGCTCATGTCGGCCTCGTCGAGCACAATGCGCAGCCACTCGATCGAGATCGAGTCGACAATCCGCTGATTCCTCGCCTCGTCCCTCAGTCGAGAGAGGGACCACTGGGAGTAGGGGAGGCCGAGGTCCCGAGGACGGCTGGTGGCGAGGGCCACCAGCTGGTCCTTCTGCTCCTGAGTGAACTTCCAGTTCCCTCCGGCCTTCCAGTTCGGCTTGAGCATCTTGAAGCCATGGAGATTGAACTCTCGAATGAGAGTCCGAACCCAATCGGGGGAGTAGCCGACGAGCCGTGCGATATAGGGTGGAGTGAACCCCTGGGCACTGGAGAGGATCACCATCGCTCGGTGGAGCTCGATGGCATCGCTCGGGTGGCGGCAGAGTCGGGCGAGCTTCTGGCCTTCCTCGTTAGTGATTGTTCGGATCCGGCGGACCATGCCGGAGGGTCATGCACTACCCCGGCCTAGTTCTTTCGGTCCAGAGGTCGAACTACCTGGCTAGAAGCGGCACTAGCTACGCGGATTGAAAAAGAAGTGGGATGGAGGACGGGCTAGTCTCTCGGTGGAACTCCCCGCTCTTGAAGCTCGCCGATTAGGGCGTCGAACTTGTCGTCGAGGCTTTGGGCCATTCCCGCTCCGCCACGGGCACAGTTGTCGGTCTCGCTCAGGTCGAATTCGAGGGACTCGGGCCGGTCCTCGAGCCTGTCGAGTCGCCGTGCGAGCTTCGCGATCGATGCCCCCGTTAAGGTAGCTTCAGGCGACCTTCCATGTATCCGGACCTTGGCCTTCGGTTTCTCGACGCCCGGCATATCTCATCGAATCGGTTGGGGGGATTCAAGGTTTTTCCCACCGCAGGTCCGATAAGTGTTCGTGCGGACCGGTGCTGTAACATTAGCGGGACATTCGAGAAGCCGGGTCCAGAGGAGTTACAGAACCCGAATCAGTTCCCGTTCGCGCAACCGCGCCCAAGGAAGTCCCTCCCGCGGGGACTCGATCCACTCCGAATCGGCCCTCAGGGACCCCTGTGCGCTCCCTTGAAGAGAGACCCGAGGCCTGCGATGATAGTTCCAATCCCAACGATTTCAAGCGCACCAACTATCCCGTTTTCCCAGTTTGCCGTGACAGTCGTGTAGGTCAAATTTCCACTTCCGCTTTGAAGGGCGGTAAAGTAGGTGGAGAAATCTGCGGCGAGATAGAGAATCCCACCTCCAATCAAGGCGACGCCGGCGAACTTGCAGACCCCGCCAATAAGCTTCCAGTTCATGGGCGGTCGTTCGACGCGGACGTACTGTATCTGAGGCTGTGTCGGTGGCAACTGACCCTGCATGGTTGCGGCTGACGGATAGCGTGTTGATAAACCTAACCCGAATGCGGTATTCTAACGTTAGCGGGGCATTCGAGGTGCTGGGTCCCGAGGAGTTACAGAACCGCGACGGCGAACGCGGAGCGGAGGAACCCGTTGACGAGATTTGACGCGGCGCGGAACTCCCGAGTGTTCGTCGTCGCGCTTCCGTACAGGAGGCGACCGGCCTCGTTGTAGATCTCGGTCCGGGTGTCGGCGCTCGCCTGCCACCCGCGACGGATTGACGTCGCCGCGTCAGCCGCTCGTTGCTCCTCTGCCTTGAGCGGCGTCGCCCCAGCGGGAAGCGCGTTCCATCCGTTCTCGAGGGAGAGCCCGACACCGTCGAACGCATAGCTCTTGGCCGAGCCTTCGCCAAAAAGCTCCCATGCGCGCCGAGAGATTGAGTTGAGCGCCTCAATATGCTGTGGATAACGCCGGATGGCGTTCGAGTCATTGAACTCCGCCCTCCGCGCCGCTGAACGCTGGAGACCACCGGTCTGTACCCACAAGGAGAACAGGAGGACTACGACGATGTCGGCCACCTCGACCGCGCGTTCCAGAAGTGGAACTGTGAACGGCAACAGCGTCGCCGCGATGGCGACGACAACGATGGCGATGAGCGCCACGATCCAACCCGAGACGGCGTCCTCTTCTGCCACCGGTGCCGGGAGGGCTTTAGCGCCTTAGCTGTTGTCCCGGGACGGCGAGGGGAACCGTCCGTCGATCTCGCTACGGCGGCGAAGCACTACAGAACGGAGCCCCGCTCAGAATCCCTTC
>JBGOSQ010000062.1:0-10131 GCA_041476045.1 Thermoplasmata archaeon
GACCGGGACCGGCGCGAGCTCAAGTGGGGGATCGGCAACGCCTTCGCGCTCGCCGACGGGATGCTGATCAACCAGGGCTCGCTCGACGAGTTCCGCCAGGCGGCCCGCGCGATCCTCGAGAAGGTCCTCGCGGGCGACGAGGACTAGGGGCGGATCTCGGAAAGCCCCGCGAGCACGCCGTCGTACCGCTCCCGGTCGACGACGAGGGCGATGCGTCCGGCGGTCGTCGCCAGCGCACGCGCCCCGGAGAGGAACTCCGCGTCCCGCGCGCGATCGAACGCCCGGGACCCGCGCCCGGGGCTCATCGATCGGTGCCAGTCCTGAGCGAACTCGTCCGGGCTCTTCGACTTCGGCGGCTCCTGCGTGAGCCGACGCTCGCGCAGGGTCCGGCGAACGAGCTCGAAGTAGGAGATGTTGCCGGAGAACAGGTCGGCGTAGGTGGCATCGTCCGGGTCGAGCCCCTCCACCGTCGTGCCGCGGGAGAGTCCCCACGCGAGGACCGCGATCATCGACGGGTTCGGAACGCGGACCTCTCCGAACCGGACCAGGCCGCGCACCTCCGCGGTCTCGGACTTGGTGAGGCTCACGAGCGGCTCCGCCGGCCGCTCGACGAAATGCGCCAGAAGGCCGGCGAGCTCGTCCGGCGAGATCCCGAGGCCGACCGACGTGGGGGAGAACTCGGTCAGCTTCGCGAGCAGCGGGGGGGCTTCGCGGGCGAGCCCGCGGACCGCTCCGATCAGGAGGCAATCCTTGTTCGGGCCGACGACCCGGTCGATCACTGCTGTTCGCGCTCGTTGATGAGATCGACGAGCTCGTCCCGGTCGTGGTGGCGCGAGAGCTCGCGGATCGTCACGAGCGGAAGCCCGCCCACCGAGTAGCCGCGCGGCGCGTCGCGGACGACGAACATCGCGTGACCCTCGATCACGCGCGCGAGCTGCTGGAGGATCTCGGCGCGGTGCTGCGCGGTCCTCAGCGTGCCGACCGACGTGAGCAGCACCTCGTCCTCGCCGCGCGTCGGCCCGTGGGTGAACGCGTCAAAGGGGCATCGGACCGTGACGACGACCTCCCAGCCCATGTCGTCGAGCTGGCGGAAGACCCCGTCGCGGATCGGGTCGCCCGTCTTCTGCGGGCTGCGGTTCGTGTTGGGGGTGATCTCGCCGACCTTGCGGCGTCGCTCCGCGCCGCCCACGGTGCGTCCTTCCTCCCCGGATTCGGGAGGGGCGGCGGTCTCGGGAGGAGCGCGGCCGCCGCTCGCCATCTTCAGGAGATCGATCGCGAGCGCGATCGGTTCCCCGATGAACCGCTCCAGCCGCTCGACGACCTGGACCTCGGCCCCCGCGCCGTTCTCGTACAGCTGGATCGTCCGACGCGAGACGCCGGCGATGCTGGCGAGCGCCCCCAAGGAGAGGTTACGCGCCTCGCGGAGCGCCCGGAGGCGCTCGCCGTCGATGCGCGCGAAGACGCCGCCGGGGCTCGAGAAGAGGAACGGCGGGAGGCCCTTCTGAACGTAGTCGATCAGGCTCTCCTCGACCAGGATCGGGATCCCGTAGCGGTTGTAGACGACCCCCGCCTCGAGCACGGCGGCCCCCGAGGTCCGGCCGATCACGAGCGGGATCGCGGGGAACAGCGCGCCGAGCTCGCGCAGTCGCGCGGCCTCGTTCGGGTCGAGCGCGTCGATGTTCTTCAGGACCTTGACGATGAGCAGGAGCGAATCCCGACGCGCGACGAGGTCGAAGCTCGTCGGCCTGATGCTGTGCGCGTCGGAGACGAAGAACCCCGCGCGCTCGAGCACGTCGCGGACCCGCTCGATCGACTTCTCGCGCTGACCCTCCAAGGTCGCCCCCCGGGATTCTATTACTTCTTCTACATAAAAGGGGTATACTCGTTCTCTCGGACCGGGTCCGCCCCGCGCGACGCGCGCGTGCGTCGCTTCCCAACCCTTTAGCGAGCGAGGCGCGTAGAGGCGGCATGCGTCCGGCCCCGCTGGTCCCGATACCCGACCGGCCGGCGCTCGAGTTCACCGACGCCGTGCTCAAGGGCGGGCCGACAATCGTCCTCGCCGACCTGCACCTCGGCTTGGGCTCGAGCGAGGTGCCGACGTCGGTCCCGGCCGCCGCGCTCGCCCGGACGATGGCCTGGGACCTGGTCGGGCTCGGACGGGAGCGTCACGCGCGCGGCTTTCTCATCGTCGGGGACGTGAAGCACCCCATTGTCGGGACACCGATCGCGCTCCGACCCGTGGTCTTCGACTTCTTCTCGACGCTCCTGCGCGCAGGGTTCGACGCCGAGGTGGTCCTCGGGAACCACGACGTCGGGCTCGCCCGGTGGCTCCCCCGCGAGGTCCGCGTGCACCCCGCGCGCGGGATCGTCCGCGCTGGAGTAGGGTTCTTCCACGGGCACCGATGGCCCTCGAACACCGTGCTCCGGGCCGCTCGCCTGGTCGTCGGCCACCTACACCCGGGCTTCCGATTTGCGCCCACGGCCGAGGCGCCGGCCATGAAGCAACGGTGCTGGGTCCGGGTCGCCCTTCCGCCTCCTCCCGAGCCTTCCCGCCGGAGACCGGCCCATGGACCGATCCGCGCGCGCGAGCTCGTCGTGCTGCCGGCGTTCAATCCCATCGCGGGAACCGAGTCACTGAACCGGGAGAGGCCGAAGCGGGGACGGAGCTTCCTGGTCCATCGATTCCTTTCCCGCGGACCGGCCCGCGCCTATCTGCTCGACGGGACCGACGTCGGCGAGGTGCTCACGCCGTCGCGGATCGGCCAGAGCTCCGGACGAGAGGAGCGAGGGCCTCGGGATCGGTGACCGGCGCGAGGCACCGGTCGCCGAAACAGATCAAGGCGCGGGCCGCGCCGGTACCGGCGCCGGCGTGGAGCTCCTCGGGAAGCGAGAACGGCGGCGGCGGGGTCCCGTGGAAGGTCCACAGGTTCGGATGCCAGGCACCGCGCGCGGCGCGCACCAATGCCTCGGCCTCGCGTCCGCTCCCTTCGATCACGATGCGCGCCGGCGGCGTGTCGAGGAGTCCTGCGGCCCACGCGGTACCGGCCGCGAACAGGCCGGCACCGTGGACGCGCGGGACGATCGCTTCGAGGAGCGTCCGTGCGCGCTCGCGCGGCGCGTCCTGGCCGATGAGCCCCGCGAGCCGGATCCCCGCGAGCGCGACGGCCGCGTTCGCGGAGAGGTGCGGGTTGTCCTCCAGCGGGTACGCGGGCCGGTCGATCGATCCCACCTGGGGTCCGTCGTAGAGCCGCGGTGCGAGGTCGCGGAGGATCCCGCCGTCCCCGGCGTACTCGCGGTGAACGACGTCGAGGATCTGTTCGGCCGCGCGGACGTACTCGGGGAGCGCCGTCGCCCCCGCGAGCTCGGTGAGTCCGAGGGCGAACATCGCCTGGTCTTCGAGGTGCCCGAACCCCGTGGGACCGTCCGGCCCCAGGTGGTGCGCAACGCCCTGCTCGGGACGGTAGGCGCGGTCGAGGAACCGGTCGGCCGATGCGCGGGCGAGGGCGATCGCCCGCGGATCCCCGAGGAACGTTCCGGCGAGCGCGGCCCCCCGGATGAACCCGCCGTTGATGTCCGCGTACAGTGCTCCGTCGACGAACGGCGCCGGGCGTGCGGCCCGCACGTCGCGGAGCTTCGAGATCCCGCGCTCGAGCGCGGCGCGGGATCCCTCGGGGTCGAGCCCCGTGCCCTCCGCCGCCTCGGCGAGGGGGAGGAGCCGGAAGAGGACGTTGCGATCGGGGTCGTGCGCCATCCTCCCGTCGCTCCCCACTCCGAAGAACCGGGAGAGGAGGCGGAGCTCCTCCGGAGGGAGCGCGGCCTTCATCTCCGCGCGGCTCCAGGTGAAGAAGCCGCCGTCGTCGCCCGGAGCGTTGTCCGCATCCTGGCTTGCGCCGAAGCCGCCGTGCGTCTGGGTCAACGTCCCCTCGACCCATCCGAGGATCCCGCGGACCGTCTCGACGAGCCGCGCGTCGCCGAACCGGCGCGCGCCGTCCGAGTACGCAGCCAGAAGCGCCGCGTTGTCGACGCCCATCTTCTCGAAATGCGGGATGTGCCAGCCCTCGTCGACCGAGTAGCGGTGGAACCCTCCACCGAGGTGATCATACATGCCCCCGTCGGCCATGCGCAGCAGCGTCTCGCGCGCGCGGGCCGCGGGCGTCACGTCGTCGTGCGCGTAGGCATGGTAGAGGAGGAAGGAGATCGCGGTCGGGTGGGGGAACTTGGGCGAGAAGCCGAAGCCGCCGTTCACCGCGTCGTAGCTCTGCTGGATCTGGTCGAGGACCGTGTCACGGAAGGCGGTGAGGGACCGGCGCTCGGGGCTCGCCTCGCGGTCCTCGATCCGCTCGAGGCTCTCCTGGATCGCCCGGGTATTCCCGAGCGCTTTGTCGGGCTCCTCCCGCCAGATCCGCGCGACCTCCTTGAGGACGCGCCGGAACCCCGGACGACCCATCGCGTCCTGCGGCGGAAAGTACGTTCCGCCGAGGAAGACGTCGCCCTTCGGCGTGAGGAACGCGGTGAGAGGCCAGCCCCCCTGTCCGGAGAGCGCGCTGACCTGGCGCTGGTATCGTCGGTCGACCTCGGGGTGCTCGTCGCGATCGACCTTGACCGGGACGAAGTGCATGGCGAGGAGACGGGCGACCTCCGGATCGGAGTAGGTGCCCTCGTCCATCACATGGCACCAGTGGCACCAGACCGCCCCGATGTCGAGGAGGAGCGGGCGGTTGAGTCGCTGGGCGAGTTCGAACGCCTCCGGTCCCCACGGATGCCAGTCGATCGGCTGCTCCGCCGCGCCGCGCAGGTACGCCGACGCCGCGCCAGCGAGCCGCGTCGCGCGCGTCCCTCCCTCGCCCGCGTCGGCCGGAGTCATGAGGCCGCATCCTGCGGGTCACACTAAACGGTTGTCGGGGGGCGCCCGGTACGATCCGTAACCGGCCTACCGTCGGGTAACTCCCTCCCCCACGCATTATAAGCAGGGGGTTGGTGGCCCCGCCGTTCCAACGGAGACTCCATGGAGATGCAACCCGGCCAGATGGCCTACGATCGCGCGATCACCGTCTTCTCCCCCGACGGCCGCCTGTTCCAGGTCGAGTACGCCCGCGAGGCCGTCCGGCGGGGTGCGACGACGGCCGGCGTCTGCTACGAGAACGGCGTCGTCCTCGTCGCCGACCGCCGGATCCCGAACCCCAAGCTCGCCGAGCCGGCGAGCCTGGAGAAGATCCACCAGATCGATGAGCACGTCGGCTGCGCCACCGCCGGCCTCGTCGCCGACGCGCGCGTCCTCGTCGAGTACGCGCGCCTGACCGCCCAGATCAACAAGGTGACCTATTCCGAGCCGATCCCTGTCGAGCTCCTCGTCCGCCGGATCTGCGACTACAAGCAGCAGTACACGCAGTTCGGGGGCGTCCGACCGTTCGGGACCGCGCTCCTGGTCGGCGGATTCGACGACGACGGCGTCCACCTGTTCGAGACCGAGCCCTCCGGCTCGCTCACGAGCTTCAAAGCGACGAGCACCGGCGGGAACAAGGGACCCGTCATGGAGCTCCTCGAGCAGAAGTACCGACCGGGGATGGACCGCGACGCCGCGATACTGCTGGCCCTGGAGGGGCTCCGCCAGTCCCTCGACGAGAACGCCAACCTAGGCCAGGTCGAGATCTGCACGCTCCAACGGGGCGAGGGACTCCACCGCCTCGTGCCGGACGAGATCCAGAAGTTCGCGTCGCGCCTCCCACCGGCCCCGCCGGCCAACCGGGCCGGCAAGAGCTAGGGGGCCCGCTACCGTGGGCCCGGGGAGGTTCGGGCGTTGGTGAAGGTCGAGGACGCCGTCGTCGCCCGCTGGGAGACGCAGGGTTCCCGCTTCGAGGTCCTGGTCGATCCGACGGCCGTCCAGGACATCCGGGACGGCAAGCCCATCGACCTCCACGACAAGCTCGCCCTCGACTACGTCTTCAAGGACGTGAAGAAGGGCGACAAGATCTCCGAGGAGCACCTCGAGAAGATCTTCCACACCCGCTCCGTCCCCGAGATCGCGCGCCAGATCATCCTCAAGGGCGAGGTCCAGGTGACGACGGAGCAGCGCCACCAGCTCCAGGCGGCGAAGCTCCGCCAGATCATCACGCACATCGCCCGCAACGCCATGAACCCGCAGACGGGGGCACCCCACCCGGCGGCGCGGATCGAGGCGGCGATGCTGGAGGCGAAGGTCCACGTGGACCCGTTCAAGCCGGCCGACGCCCAGATCCAGGAGATCCTCGCGAAGCTCCGCCCGCTCTTGCCGATCCGCTTCGACACCGTCCGCGTGAAGATCCGCGTGCCGGCACAGCACTACCCCCGCGTGATCGGGGAACTCAAGGGTCTGGGACGCCTCTTCGACGAGCAGTGGATGGGCGACGGATCGTGGAGCGGGATCCTCGAAATACCCGCCGGCGTGCAGACGGAACTCTACGAGAAACTCAACGCGCGCACGAAAGGCACCGCCGAGACCACGCTCGTTAAATAGGGTGGGTCCGTCGCGCGGCCGGTGCACGATCTGCAATGGGTAGCGGACATCGTTCAGGCCACCGAATGCGTGGCCGCGGGGAGGAAACCCCGCATCCCTCTGGGGAGCGAATTCTAGTTCTTCCGGGCGAAGAGATCCCCGCCCAGGGCCTCAAGCCGGGGTCGGGGACCTACCGGGTCAACGGTCGCATCTATGCGAGCGTTCTCGGGCTCCTCTCCCGACGGCCGCCGCTCGTTCGCATCATCCCGCTCTCCGGCCGCTACATCCCGAAGCCCCAGGACACGGTCATCGGAACGGTGACGGACGTCCAGGGAACGTTCTGGCTCCTCGACATCGGCGCGCCGCGCTGGGCCCCCCTTCACATGACGGGGACCCCGTGGAAGATCGATTTCGGCGAGACCGCGCAGTACCTACGCGTCGGCGACGCGGTCGTCGTCGGCGTCGAGAGCATCGAGAACACGGGACGCATCGGCGTCACGATGCTCGGCGAGGGCCTCGGCAAGCTCGAGGGTGGAACGATCGTCGAGATCTCCCCCGCGCGCGTCCCCCGGGTCATCGGCCGCGGCGGCTCGATGGTCCAGACGATCACGGAGCTGACCGAGTGCAAGGTCGCGGTCGGCCAGAACGGCCGGATCTGGATCGACGGCCCCGATGAGGGGATCATCCGCGTCCGCGAGTGCCTGCGCATGATCGACGAGGAGGGACACAAATCCGGCCTCACCGAGCGCATCCAGCAGTATCTCGAGTCCACCCGGACCCCGGGCTCCACCCACGACTACCGATCCCGCGTCGTCGGGGAACTACCCCACGGCCCGGAACCGGCGAACCCCGTGGACCTCCCGACGCCGCCGCCCCTCGATCTCGAGGACCCGGCGAGCCGGGCACCGGCGGAGGAGTCCGACACGGACCTCCCCCCCGACTACTGACGAATCCTTACGGAGAAAAGAACATGGGAAGCGTAGGAGCCAAGGACGTCCCGCAGCTACTGAGCGCGGACGGCCTCCGCATCGACGGTCGCCGACTGAACGAACTGCGCCCGCTCAAGATCACCGCCGGCGCCCTCCACGAGGCCGACGGCTCGGCGTACGTCGAGTGGGGCGCGAACAAGGTGATGGCCGCCGTCTACGGGCCGCGCGAGGTCCACCCGCGCCACCTCCAGGAGAACAACAAGGCGATCGTCCAGTGCCGCTACAACATGGCCGCGTTCTCCGTCGACGAGCGCAAGCGCCCCGGCCTCGACCGGCGCTCCCAGGAGATCAGCAAGGTCATCGCGGAGGCGTTCGAGTCCGCTATTTTCGCGGAAGAGTACCCGAGGACGAGCGTCGACGTCTACATCGAGGTCCTGCAGGCGAACGCGGGGACCCGGTGCGCGGGCGTCGTCGCGGCGTCGGTGGCGCTCGCGGACGCGGGCATCCCGATGGTCGACCTCCTGCCGTCCGTCGCCGTCGGCAAGATCGCCGGCAAGATCTGCCTCGATCTCAAGAAGGAGGAGGACAATTTCGGCGAGGCCGACCTCCCGATGGCCTTGGTCCCGCAATCCGGCCGGCTCGTGCTCCTCCAGATGGAAGGGCACCTGACGCGCGCGGAGCTCTCGGAGGCCCTCGACTTGGGCGTCGTGGGCTGCAAGCAGATCTACGAAGTGATGAAACAGGCCCTCCGCGACCGCTACGCCTCGGACGGCGGCGACGCCACGGGAGGCAGCGCATGAGCGACGAGGTCACCGCCGAGATCCTGACGACCCACATCCTCGACCTGGCGAAATCCGGCAAGCGCCTGGACGGACGCGGGCTCGACGACTACCGCGAGGTCAAGGTCGAGCACGGGTTCGTCGCGAGCGCCGACGGCTCCGCCCTCGCCTCGATCGGGACGACCAAGGTCTTGTGCGGCGTCAAGCTCGAGCTCGGGAAGCCGTTCCCCGACACCCCCAACGCGGGCGTCCTCACGACGAACGCGGAGCTCATCCCGCTCTCCTCGCCGACGTTCGAGCCCGGTCCGCCTCACCCGCGGGCGATCGAGGTCTCGCGCGTCGTCGACCGCGCCATCCGGGCCGCCGAGACGATCGATCTCACGAAGCTGTGCGTCACCCCCGGCGAGAAGACGTGGGTCTGCTACGTCGACATGCACGTCCTGGACCACTCCGGCAACATCATCGACACCGCGATCCTGGCGGCGTTGGGCGCGCTCACGCACGCCACGATGCCGAACAAGGCCTTCGAGGTCGGCCCCGAGGACACGCCGCTCGAGGTCAACCACTTCCCCGTCGAGTGCACGTTCTCCCGGCTCGGCGACGCGATCGTCGTCGACCCGGCGTTCGACGAGGAGCGCGCGGCCCAGGGCCGCCTCACCGTCGCCACCGACGAGGCCGGGAACATCGTCGCGATGCAGAAGGGCCTCATCGGGGCCTTCTCGCCGTCCGACGTGAAGGAGATCGTCGAGCGTGCGTTCAAGCACGGCGACAAGCTCAGGGCGATCGCCCGGGGGGTCAGCGGATGAGCAAGCGCACGAAGAAGGTCGGCAACACGGGATGGATGGGACCGCGCTACGGCATTCGGATCCGGCGCCGCGTCCTCGAGCTCGACCGCGCCCGGTCCGTCGACGCCGCGTGCCCGCGGTGCTCCACGGTGACCCTCGCGCGCGTCGCCTCCGGGGTCTTCGAGTGCAGCCGGTGCGGTGTCCGCTACGCCTCGGGCGCGTACCTCTTCCAGGCACCGCCCCCGATCACGCGCGCCGATACGGCCGCGGAGGCCGCCGCGCGGGCCCCCGGCAAGGGTTAAGTCGCCGTTCGGAGGAAGGTTCCGGTATGTTCCGCTGCATCCGCTGTGGAGAGCCGCTCCCGAGCGACTCCAACCTCTTCGGCGTCCGGTGCGACAACTGCGGTGGGAAGATCTTCACCAAAGAACACCCGAACGTCAAGAAGGTCCTCAAGGCGCGCTAGCGCTTTCCGACCCCCCCCACAACCCTTAGGCGTGGGGCGCCCTCGTTCGGGGCGTGCCCGGCCCGACGATCACGTTCCTGGGCGGGGTCCGCGAGATCGGGGGCAACAAGATCGTCGTCGAGGACGGCCCCGACCGGATCCTCTTCGACTTCGGTCCGTCGTTCTCCCCCCAGTTCGAGCAGTTCTACGTGAACTTCCTCGCGCCGAGGTCTACGAGCCCGGTCAAGGACCTCCTCGAGTTCGACCTCCTGCCCCGCATCGAGGGGCTCTACTCGGAGACCGCCCTCTACAAGTCGGACCTCAGGTACCGTCCGCCCGAGGTCCACGCCGTCTTCGTGAGCCACGCGCACCTGGACCACGCGGGCCACCTCCACCTCATCGACCCCACGATACCGATCCACGTCAACGATGGAACCCGACGGACCCTCGAGGCGATCGAGTCGTCCGGTTCGACCGCCTACGGTGAGCACGATTGGCGCATCGTCGCTCCCAACGACACCGTTCGCGTGGGGAAGCTCGAGGTCACGCCGTTCCCCGTCGACCACTCGATCCCCTACGCCTCGGGCTTCCTCATCCGCACTTCCGAGGGGACGATCGTCTACACGGGCGACTTCCGCGCCCACGGCCCGCGCGCGGCCGACACGCACGAGTTCCTTGCGGCGGCGGCGGTCGAGAAGCCCGAGGCGCTCATCATCGAGGGAAC
>JBGOSQ010000063.1:0-10037 GCA_041476045.1 Thermoplasmata archaeon
AGGCGTTGCCGATCCCCCACTTGAGCTCGCGCCGGTCCCGGTCGAAGAACTCCTGCAGATCGGCCCCGTCGTCGCCGCGCCCGCGCTTCATCATCCGGTCGTACCGGTGCTCGGGGGAGGAGAAGATGCCGAGGACGAAAAGGTCCCCGAAGTTGTGCCGGAAGACGGTGACCTCGCTGTCCGATCGGCAGCCGTCGACGAGCATGCGGGTCTCGGTGAGCTTCGGGAGCGCCCGCTGGGCCCAGACACCGGGTCCGTGCTTTTCCCGCTCCTCGTTCGCCACGCGCGCGATGTTCGCGTTGTTGATCGCGAGCCCGCGGCGCCGCGTCTCGTCGCGGACGAGGTCGCCCATCTTGAGCGTCGCGAGACCCATCCGGTGGGCGACCTCGACGAGCTCGTCCTTCCCGGAGCCGGGCATCCCGACGGTGACGATGAGTTTCATGGCAGGCCCGGAGGCGGCGGCGGCGGGAGGCCCTCCGGCGTCCCGGTGAGCCGGGCCGCGACCTCGCCCTGCGTCGCCATCTGCAGCCGGTCGGCGCGCTGCCGGTAGCTCAGGGCCTCCTGCTCCTCGAGCTTCGAGAGCTCGAGGAACCGGTCGACCTTGACCTTGAGCTCGGCGGTCTTCTGGGTGCGCGTCGCGGCCTTGTGCTCCAGGGTGCGCGACTTGTGCTGGAGGTCGACGACCTTCTGCTGGAGCTTCCGGATCCGGAACTGGAGGTTCGTCACGTCGGAGCCGATCTGGATGCCGCCGGTCCGATCGTTCTTCGACTTGATGTCCCGGTCGTACTGGGCCATCTCCGACTCCAGATCGGGAATCCGCGAAAGGACCGCTTGGGCCTTCTCGCGGAGGATCGCGGCGGCGTGCCGGATCTTCTCGATCTTGGTGTTGATCCGCGCGGCCCGCTGCTGGTTGCGGCTCGCCAGGCGTTCGTGCTTCGCCGCGAGCTCGCGGAGCTTCGTGATGTCGGCGTACCCCTGGCCGAGCCACCGGGATTCGCGGTGGACCGATGGGGAGGGGCCGGGGGTCGTCGGGGGAGGGGCTCCGCCGCCATCGGCCATGACGAGGTCGGTGAGGGGGCGGTCGAGATATAGCGGTTGTCGTCCCATCGGCGACAGGACGTGAAGGGGCGCGCTCAGCCCGCGCCGGTCGGCGGCGTCGCGTCGGTCGCGGGCCGCGGGAAGAGGAACTGCGGAACGATACGCGCGGCGAGGGCGCCGATCGCGATCCGTTCCTGGGACTTGGCATCGCGCTCCCGGAGCGTGACGGTGCCGTGGTTCGCGTGCGTCGGATCGATCGTCTCCCCGTCGATCGTGATCGCGAACGGCGTTCCGATCTCGTCCTGACGCGCGTAGCGTCGTCCGATCGAGCCTGCGGTGTCGAGCACCGCGGCGATCCCCGCCGCGCGCACGCAATCGAGGACCTCGCTCGCGACCTTCGCGTGCTCCTTCTTGAGCAGGGGCAGGACGGCGGCGGGGTACGGGGCGAGGAACGGCCGGAGCTTCCAGACCGTTCGCTCCCCTTCGTGCCCGAGCTGGGCGTCGGCGAGCCCCCAGAGATTGCGATCGACCCCGAACGTCATCTCGAGGACGTGGGGGACGATGCGCCGTCCGTCGTCCGTGAGGACCGACAGGTCCTTCCCCGAGCCCTGCGCGTGCCGGGTGAGATCGTAGTCGCCGCGGTAGTGGACAGCCCCGAGCTCCTTGAACCCGCCGAGGGACTCGAGGCGCGCCTCGATGTCGAACTGGATGCGATTGTAGAACGCGCGCTCGGTGTCGGACTTCTCGAAGAGCCGGAGCGACTCCGGCGCATGCCCGAGGACGTCCCGGTAGAACCGGTAGGAGTGGGCCAGGTGATAGACGTAGAACGGCGGCAGGTCCCCGGCGCCGGCGAGGTCGCCGGCGCGGACCCATTCGACCTCGTCGGCCCCTTCGGCCCGTCGCGCCGCCCGCACGACCGGTAGCTTCTCCTCGGCGATCGAGGCGAGGGGGACGGGGAAATCGGTGGGATCGAAGAAGATCTGGAGCTCCGCCTGGGTGAACGCGCGCATCCGGAAGAGGACCTGCCGAGGGGCGATCTCGTTCCGGTACGCCTTGCCGATGACCGCGATCCCGAGCGGGAGCGCCTTCCGCCCGACCTCGTACATCCGCGCGAAGGAGAGGTAGCTCCCCTGGGCGGTCTCGGGGGCGAGGTAGCCGCGCTCGCGCCCCGTCACTCCGAGGTCGAGGCCGAACATGAGGTTGAACGGCGTCGGGACCGAGAGCGTCGTGTGGCCGCACTTAGGGCACGGGACCCGGTTCGCCGCGAGGAGCTCGCCGATCGCGGCGGGCGTGAGTCCGTCGATCCCGTCCGGTCGGATCTTCTCGAGGACGTTGTCGGCGCGGAAGTGGGTCTGGCACGAGGTGCAGGTCACGTCGGGGTCGGTGAAGTTCTCGAGGTGGCCGGAGGCACGTACGACGGCCTCGGGCAGGATCTCCGACGGTTGGATCAGGTGGTAGCCGTCCGAGAGCCCGACGAACCAGCTCGCCCACGCGTCCTCGATCTTCCGCTTGAGGAGCCGACCCGCCGGCCCGTAGTCGAACAGGCCCTGGGCGCCGCCGTAGATCTCCGCCGAGGGCCAGAGGACCCCGCGACGCCGGAGGAGCGCGAACAGCTCGTCGGCCTTCACGCCCGTTGCTCCTCCCGCAGTACCGGGGTCGCGGCTCGCACCATAACGTGTTCGGTCGCCCGCGCGACGACCTGGTACGCTGGGTCGTCCGACGGGAGCCGGAACGCGATCGGACGGACCGGACCGCCGGCGACCAGCCGGGCCCGCTCCGGCTCGCCCAGCCATTCGTACGGGTGGACGAACGCGGCCCGGAAGAGGAACTCCGGGCGGACCGGCTTACGCGCCAGCCGCCCCGTCACGTACGCGAACTCGAGCTCCCGCCAGATGGAGGGGGAATGGAACATCGCATTGTCGGTTCCGAGCAGCGTCCGGACCCCGAGCCGGTCGAACTTCGCCAGATCCGGCCGTCGACCGAAGAGCGCGTTCGACCGCGGGCAGACCGCGACCGACACGCCGGCCGCGACGACCTGTTCCAAGTCGGCCGGCGACGCCTTCGCGAGGTGGACCAAGAGGTCGGGGATGGGGTCCAGGTACTCGTCGACCGGCTCCCGGGTCGATTCGCTCGCGTGGAGCGCGAACCGCTTCCCCCGTGCTCGGCAGGCACGCGCGACGGTTCGACGCGCCGACCGGGGCTCTTCCTCGATCGAACTGAGCCCGACGCCGTCGGCGACCGAGAGCAGATCGCGGATCTCCTTCGGGTCCACGGGGCGCCGCATCGGGCGGCCCAGGATCACGGTCCGCACCGAAAGTCCGCGCCCGGCCCCGCGGAGGAGACGGGCACCGGCGACACCCTCCTCGCGGAAGTCGATCGTGGCGGAAACCCCCTGGTCCTGCATCATGGCGAGCGCGCGGCGCATCGCAGCGCGCTTCGCGGCCGGGGGAGTGTCCCGGAGGAGACGGAACTTGTATCCGTCCGGGGGCCGGACCATCTCGGAGAGCGTCACGTGCGGCGGCTCGCGCGTGGCGACGGCGTCGCCCAGATGGGTGTGGCCGTTCACGGGCGATGGGACGACGATCCCGTGGACCCGGCGCACGCGCCCGCGCGTCGAGTCCGCACCGATCGAACCCGTCTCGACGAGACGGTCGCCGCGAAGCCGCGCATACCCCGGGCGCGCCCCGTCGGCGTCCAGGAGGCTCCCCTCGACGATGAGGTCGGGTGCCACACGAGGGGAACTGGGGCGGTCTATCTAAGCTCCCCGAGGAACGGTCGCGCTCGGGACGACAGAACCGATATGGTCTCGTACCGTTCCCCCGGGGACGTGCCCGGTTCCGAGTCGGCTCGGCGGCCCTGGGAGTCGCCCCTCGACCTCCTCGTCGTCGGCCACACGAACCTCGACCATTTTCTCCACGTGGCGAACCTCCCCCAGCCGGACCGGACGACGCCGGTCTCCTGCCGCGAGACCCGCCTCGGCGGGACCGCCGCCAACATCGCGCGCGCGGCCGCGCATTGGGGCGTGCGCACGGGGCTCATCTCGCGCGTCGGCCCCGATTTCCCAAAGGAGTTCCGTCAGATCCTCGAGCGCGACGGAATCGACCTCCGCGGATTCGAGGTCGTTCCCGGCGTCCCTTCCTCCGCGTGCTTCATCGCCGAGGACGGGCGCGGCGGGCAGCAGACCCTCATCGACCAAGGGCCGATGCGCGACGGGCTGCCGTTCCGCGTCCCCAAGACGCTCCTCGCCGACGCCCCGTGGGTCCACCTCACGACGGGAGCGCCCGCGTACCTCACGCGGCTCAAGACCGAGGTCCGACGTCGCGGGGGCCGCGTCGCGGTCGACCCCGCGCAGGAGATCCACTACCGTTGGACCGGGCCGTCGCTCGAACGACTCGTCGACGGCGCCGAGATCCTCTTCGGCAACGCCCACGAGATCGACCGGGCGACGACCCTCCTCGACCGGAAGCGGTGGACCGACCTCATCGACCTGGTCCCTCTGGTCATCCGCACCGACGGACGGCGGGGCGTGGCCGCGGCCTCGCGAGCGGGCACGACGTCGGTGCCGGGCCAGCGACCCCGTCGCCTCGCCACCGTGACGGGGGCCGGGGACGCGTTCCGCGGCGGCTTCTACGCCGGCTGGATCGAGGGGGCGCCGCTCCTGGACTGCCTGCGCGCCGGCGTCCGATCGGCCCGCGGCTGGATCGAGACCGGTGGATTCCCGTCCCGCTCCGGCCGTCGGAGCCGCGCGTGAGGATGCGTCCGTTCGGCCGACTCCTCCCGCTCGCGACCGCCCAACGGCGGACCTGGTCCGCGATCCGCCCGATCACGGCAACCGAATCTGTGCCGCTACGGGACGCGCTCGGACGCGTCGCCTCTGGACCCGTCCTCGCTCCCCGAAACGTGCCAGAATTTTCTCGGGCGACGTGGGACGGGTACGCGCTCCGCAGCCGCGACACCGTCGGCGCCTCCGAGAAGTCGCCGGTCGTCCTGCGCGCGATCGGAGACGTCTTCGCGGAGGAGCGGTTCCGGCGCGGGATCCACACCGGTGAAGCGGTCGCGATCGCGACCGGGGGCGCCCTCCCGAAGGGAGCGGACACCGTCGCGATCTTCGAGGAGTCCCACTTCCGGGACGGTTCCATTTCTCTCACTCGGCCTCGGGCACCCGGAGAACGGGTCGCCGCCCCGGGGGACGACTTCCGTCGCGGGACGCTGCTCGTACGTCGCGGATCGGTCCTCGACCCCGCGGCGCTCGGGGCGCTCGGGGCGACGGGTCGCTCCGCGGTCTCCGTCTACCGACGCCCCACCGTCGGACTTCTCCCGAACGGCAACGAGCTCCTCACGGTCGGGGCGCCGCGTCGGCGGGGCTCGGTCTACGAGATCAACAACCTGACCCTCGGCGCCGTGGTCGCGGCGTCGGGGTGCGTCGCGCGACCGATGGCCCCGACGCGCGACGACGAGGCCGCGCTTACCCGTGCGATACTCCGCGGGATCCGGGAGAACGATCTTCTCGTAGTCACGGGAGGGAGCTCGGTGGGCGAGCACGACTACCTGCCGTCGATCTTCCCCCGCATCGGGCGCCTCCTCTTTCACGGGATCGCGGTCCGACCGGGAAAGCCGACGCTCGCCGCGGTCGTCGGGGGCCGGCTCGTCCTCGGAATGCCCGGACACCCGACGAGCTGTCTCGCCAACGGCTTCTGGCTCCTCCTGCCGGCGCTCCGACGCCTCGCCCGACGCCCCGGCCCGGGGTGGACGATGAGCTCGGCACGGCTCTCGGGCAAGATCCCCGTGCCGAACCCCGGGATGTCGACGGTCGTCCCTCTCCACGTCGAGAACGGCCGCGCTCGCCCGACCTTCCGCGACTCCTCGGCGATCACGAGCCTCGCGGGGGCCAATGCGTTCACGATCCTTCTGCCCGGCGCCCCTCCCGTCGCGGCGGGCGACCGCATCGAGGTCCAGCTCCTCTCGGCCCCTCTCGCCGGTTGAGCCAGCGGAACGACGTCCGAGAAAGGCTATCAGATGCGACGGGAATGGTCCCACGTGCGGGACCGCTACGACCGCGACGTGACGGACCTCCGGGTCTCCCTGACGCAGCGGTGCAACCTCGCCTGCGTCTTCTGCCACATGGAGGGGCAGCCCATCTCGACGGAGGAGCTCACGCCGGCCCAGATCGAGTCGGTCGTGCGCGCGGGCGCCCGCATCGGGATCTCGCGCGTCAAGCTCACCGGCGGCGAGCCGACGCTCCGCTCCGATCTGGTCGAGATCGTTCGGCGGATCCGTCCGCACGTCCGCGAGCTGTCGATGACGACGAACGGCCTTCGGCTGGCCGCGATGGCGTCGGAGCTCCGGGCGGCGGGCCTCGACCGGGTGAACGTCAGCCTCCCGAGCCTCAACGCGGCGACGTACAAGGAGCTCACCGGCGTCGACGGCGTTGAGAGGACCGTCGCCGGGATCCGGGCCGCGGTCGCCGCGGGCCTGGGCCCGGTGAAGCTCAACGTGGTCGCGCTCGAGGGCGCGACCGACGCGCCCGAGTCGGTCGACTCGCTGCTCGCGTTCGCTCAGGAGGTCGGCGCGTGGGTCCAGGTCATCGAGTTCGAGAACGTCTCCGGCCGCGTCGATCCCAAGGTCTACCGGCAATTGCACTCCGAGCTCAGTCGGCTCTCCGAGGCCGCCGCGGCGCGCGCGTTCCAGACCGATCGCAACCGCCTCCACGGTCGCCCCCGCTACACGTTCGAGTCCAACGGTCGGCCGGTGACCGTCGAGGTGGTCCAACCCGTCGAGAACCCCTCGTTCTGCATGGCGTGCCACCGACTCCGTCTCACCTCCGACGGCCAGCTCAAGGGCTGCCTCATGACCAACCACGGGATCGTCGACCTTCGTCCCGCGCTCGCGCGCGCGGACCCGGAACCGGAGCTGGTCAGCGCGTTCGAGCTCGCGATCGGGCGTCGCCGGCCCTTCTTCGTCGGTCCCGAGACGCCGCTCCCGAGCGCCGAGCCCGAGCCCCTGCGGTTCTCCGGCCCGGAGCTCGCGGTCCTCGCGCCGCACTAGCGCAAACCCCAATAGCCTCCGAACGGGTCGGCGGCCGTGGGGCGGGAGCCGCTCAGCGTCGCGATCCTCTCGATCGAGGGGACGAACAACGACGAGGAGCTCTACGTCGCCCTCCGCGCGCTCGGGGCGAAGCCCGAGGTCGTCCACTTAAAGCAGTTCGAGGGGAGGGACGTCGGCGCGGACAAGGTCCGACGGTTGAGCGACTACCGGATGCTCCTGTTCCCCGGGGGCTTTTCCGCTGGGGACTACGTGCGCGCCGGCGCGATCCTCGCGGCGCGGGTCCGGGCGGCGATCGGTCCGGAGCTCGAGGAGTTCGTCCAGTCCGGACGTATCGTCGGCGGCGTGTGCAACGGCTTCCAGGTCCTCACCGAGCTGGGGCTGCTTCCCGGACGCCCGGGGGGGAAGCTCGGCGCGCCCGAGGCGGCGCTGATGACCAACGACTCCGGTCGGTACGAGTGCCGGCCGACGTTCCTGGCTTGGACCGGGGGGAAGTTCCCGCCCCTTCAGGAGGTACCGGTCGGCACCTCGTACCTCTTCCCGTCGGGGCACTCCGAGGGCAAGCTCGTCCTCGCCGGCGACCCCAAGGAACGCGTCGCCGAGCTCGAGCGCTCGGGACAGATCCTCTTCCGATGGGTCGCTCCGGACGGCTCCTGGGCGTCGTACCCATGGAACCCGAACGGGTCCGAGGGGAACGTGGCCGGTCTCACGAACCCGGAGGGGAACGTCTTCGGGCTGATGCCGCACCCCGAGCGCGCCTTCTACCGGGCCCTCGCGCCGGACTGGACGCGCGGAGGCGGCGCGGAAGGGCCGGGCGACGGGCATCGGTTCCTCGAGGCCGTCGTGCGGTACGCGGAACAGCACGCCTGAGCCTCGGTTCGGGCGTAGCGCACTCCCAGACGGAGAGACGCTCCCCCTCAAGCGGCCGCTCGGCGACGACGCGGACCAAGCCGCCCGCACGCAGGAACCGCGCCCGAAGCGCGTCCAGACGTTGGCGGGATTGCAGCGAGGAGACCAATAGGTAGGCGCGTCCTCCTTTCCGCAGCGCGTGCGCCAGGAGTCCGACGACGCGGGCCGTCACCTTGCACCCATCGGGCCCCCCGTTGAGAGCCAGCCCTGCCCACGGGTCCGGGTCCTCTCCCCCGCGCGGCGTCGGGAGGTAGGGTGGATTGCAGACGATGCGATGGACCGGTCGCACGCCTCGGGCGAGGTCGGTCCGGACCGCGAGCACGGCGAGGCCCTCGGCGCGTGCGACGGTCGCGAGGAGCCGGAGCGCTCCGTAGTTGAGGTCGGTCGCGACGACCCGCGCGCCCGCGCGTGCGGCGGCGAGCGCGAGCGAGCCGTTGCCCGTCCCGATGTCGAGCAGCCACGACCCGGCGGGTGCGATCGCGAACGGACGGAGGAGCTCGGTGTCCTCGCGCGGCGGATACACCGTCGCGCCGTCCCCGGCGTGCCCGTTCGTGCGGCGCCCTAGCAAGCCTCCTCTCGGAGCCGCGTCACCTTCTTATCTCATCGGCCCATTATTCCCAAGAGTTTCGGAGTTCTCTTTTCGTGCCCCGTCGTCTCGCCGCCCCGGTCAAGATCGGCATCACCGGGCTCCCCGGCTCCGGGAAGACCCAGACGCTGCTCCGGATCATCCAGCTCCTCGAGCAGGAAGGCGTGAAGGTCGGCGGGATGGTCACCGAGCCGATCATCGAAAAGCAGCGGCGGACCGGCTTCCGGATCACGAACTGGCTCACCAAGGAGCACGCGGTCTTCGCCCACGAGACCCTGAAATCCCGCATCCGTTCCGGGCGCTATGGCGTCAATCTCCAGGCCCTCGAGGACGTCGGCACGCGCGCGCTCCAGGACGCGAAGGACAGCGCGGACGTCATCGTGATCGACGAGGTCGGCAAGATGGAGGTCGAGAGCGAGATCTTCACCAAGAGCGTCACCGAGGCGCTCGACGCGAGCAAGTCGATCGTGATGACGCTGCACAAGAAATCGCGGAATCCCCTCCTCCAGGACATCCGGCGGAGGGACGAACTACGCCTGCTCGAGGTGACCCCCGTGAACAAGAACCTCCTCGCGTTCAAGATCGTCCGGCTCCTCACGGGGAAGGCGCACTAGCGACGATCGCCCCGGGGCGCGAGGGCGGCACCGACCTCTTCCTCCCGACGACCGGCCCCGCACGCGGCCCGGCGAGCCGGGCGCGCATCTTCTACAATCCGGCGATGGCAGCGGACCGGGACCTCAACGTCGCGGTCGTCACGGCGTGGCGGCAGAACGCAGGGCCGGGACGGCGAGGGTGGGAGATGCTCGCGGCGACTGGGGCGCGGGGGCTGCGCCTCGTCCACGAGGCCGGGGGCTTCTCTTCCTTCGCGCTCACCGAGCGCGATCCGTCCGCGCTCGAGCTCCTTCGACGTAACGCCGCTCCGTTCGCGGCCGAAGGGGCCCGCGCCGATCTGCACGACGCGCGGATCCCCCTCGCGACGTCCTCGTTCGACTACGTGGACCTCGATCCGTACGGCACCCCCCTCCCGTTCCTGGACTCCGCTCTGGACGCCGTCGTCGCGGGCGGGCTCCTCGCGGTGACCGCGACCGACACCCGGGTCCTTGCGGGAGCGCAGGCCGGCGTGGCCGAGCGCCGCTACGGCGGGCATCCGATCCGGGGTCGCCTCGGACCCGAAGGGGGACTGAGATTGCTCCTGGCCCACGTCGCGCGCCGGGCTGGCGATAGGGGTCAGTACATCCTCCCCCGGCTCGCGTACGTGGGGGACCATCATGTTCGGGCGTACCTGACGGTAGGCACGCGGGAAACCGGCGCTGCCGAGCCCCCCGTCGCGCTCCTCGATCCCACGTCGTGGACCGGCCCCCATCTCGGACCCGGCGGTCCGTTCGGGCCGATGTGGGTGGGTCCGCTCTTCGACCCGGAGTTCATCGCTCGGCTCCGGGTCCCCGCTACCTCCGCAGAGCCT
>JBGOSQ010000064.1:0-9975 GCA_041476045.1 Thermoplasmata archaeon
ACCGCTCCGCTCAGCGCGGTGCCGCCGCTCAGAAGGGACTCGCCTCGGCGCGCGGGCTCCCCGCCCGACTCGCAAAGACGATCGGCGACCGCACCCCGGAGATCTACTCCGACGTCTCGATCGCCGGACTCGCCCGGCGTTGGAAGACCCAGATCGAGGAGAACTCGAAGCGGCTCGCCCACTTCGACCTGTTCCCGGAGCTGCTCCACAACGCGATCGTGGGATGGGACGCGGTGACCCGGGCCGAGGCGCGTCGGTGGGCGGTCGTGCTCCTCGAATGGCCGGGCCAGAACCCGGCGATCACTCCCGCCGTACGGTACTTCGAGAAGCTGCTGAAGTCGCGCGGCGTGCCGATCGCCCGCGCGTGGGTCGCGCCTGAGGATCGTCTGGAGGCCACGCTCTACGGCGTCACGCTCGGCGACCATCTCTCGGTCTCGCTCGCCGAGGCCGCGGGCATCGACCCGGTGCCGGACGAAGCGATCGGCCGCATGAAGCGCGCCCTCGATCGCTCGTAGCGCTGCGTCCCATGGCCCGAGAAATCACACGGGAAGACCGGAGATTCGGCCCCGCATAGGCTACCGACGGGCCGCGGCACTGGCCGAAAACCCGTCAGAATCCGCTAGTTCCTGCCTTCCCTCGCATCTATAAACCGGGTCGATGATGGGTGGTTCCATGGCATACCCCCAGCCGCAAGGAAGCGCCTCTCCGTACGCCGCTCCCATGGCCGCCTCCGGGTCCCCCTCGGACATCGCGGGCGTCGACCACCTGAAGATCGGGTCTGTGCTGGGCCTACTGTTCCAGGCGATGGTCTGGATCGGTGCCGGCATCTTCTATCTGATCTTCACTGCGCTGTCGAACACTACGACCACGTTCGGCACGACCGCCACGACCTTGCCGTCGTGGATCACCGTCAACACCCTCTACGTAGCCTTCGGGCTACTGGCCGGCGGATTCGTCCTCGGCATGATCGCGTACATCTTCTTCTATCTCGGGCTCCGAGAGGTCAAGCGGGGCGCACCGGACTTCGGGGCGCCGACGACGCTCGTTCTGATCGGGCTCATCGGCTTCATCATGGTGGCCCTCGGCCTCATCCTCATCGTCGGCGGGATCCTCTCCGCCCTGAACGACGCCGTGAACGGAACCATCGCATCTGGTGGTGCGGCGATCGGTCTCGGCGCGATCCTCGGCGGACTCGCGCTCCTCGGCATCGGCGCCATCCTCGCCCTGATCGGCGTGATCGGCTTGGTGCTCGGAAACTGGCGCGCCGGGACCCGGTACGGCGAGTCGACCCTGAAGATCGGGGCGATCATGACCATACTTCCGTACGTCTCGATCGTCGGGTACATCCTGCTGCTCGTCGGGTACATGAGCGCGGCGAAGAAGCTCCGCACCGGCTGGGTCCCCGCCGGCCCGGTCACCTACGGGTACGGCGCTCCCCCCAACCAGCCGCCGCAGACCTGGCAGGCGCCTCCACCGCCACCGCGCTGAGCGGGACGCCGCGACCTCAGGCAGGCACGCGTACGCTTCCGGCCGGCTCTCGATCTCGGGGACCTGGCACCTAGGGCACGCCGGCGGGGAGCTACCGGAAGAACCCCCCCGGGCGGGCCAGTCCTGGGCCGACCGCCGTAGCGGCATCTGAACACGCCTGGGTCGGGAGAGATGCCGCTCTCGCCCGTGAATCCAGAATGCTTTAGAATTCGCGGATATCTGGAGACACGCTTCGGTGGCGCTTCTGATCCGACTGGAGCTGGGAAGATGCGAACAGTGCGATCACGAGATCGCGCGGTCTGCCGGTACGAAGGCTCCCGAATGGGCGCACCACATCACCCGGAGCCGGCGCCTCGGGATTCCCCACTGGCCTTCGGGACACATTCTGACGGTGCAATGCGCTCGTGGAACGTGTGTCTGCGCCGTGCCCGGCCCCGCTACGGGATCGCCGCGGAGGTTCCGCCTCGCGTACATCGGCTCCAACGTCAACTCCTGATGCCTGAGCCGCATCCTGATCGTCTCAACGGGCGACGATGCGCCGGCCGCTCGCGGACGGTCCTTGCCCGGAAAGGCTCTTAATCAGGGCCAATCCCTGAGGTGTCGGGTGCTGAGGTAGCCTAGCTCGGCCAAGGCGCCAGATTCGAGATCTGGTGATGCGTATGCATCGCGGGAGTTCAAATGGGGCGCGGAACGACCCTGCCCCGGAAACTCTCCCCCTCAGCGCTCCCGACCGCAGGAACAGATGATCGCCATCACGATCGAGATCGCCCGCGCGGGGCATCCGCCCGTCCGGATCGTCGAGGTCGCGGAGGGGACGCTCGTCCGGTCGGTCCTGCGAACGGTGGGCCAATCCCCCGAAGGATGCGCGGTCTTCGTGGACGGGGTTTCGGTCCCGCGGGACCTTCCGCTGCACGCGGCGACGCGACTCACCGTGGTCCCGACGTTCTCGGGCGGGTAGCCGCTCCGCGCTCGGTTATCCACCCCGGCGAGGCGAGCAAGAGGTTATGGTCTCGCCGGGTGGTAATACGACCGACTCGATCGCTATCGGGGAGGACTGAGAGCTGTCCGGTTGTCCGGTGTGCGAGCAGGCGATCCCGTCGGCCGCTCCCTATTGTTCCTCGTGCGGCTTTCCGACGGCGCTCGCGCTCGATGCCCTGCGGGCCCTGAGCGAAGGCGACCCCGTCCCCGTGACGGCGCCCTTGCCGCGTCCGATGCCGCCTCCACGGCGTCGCACAGCGCGGCCGTCGACCCCGTCGCCCGAGGAGCAGCTGAGCCAGCGGATCGCGCTCGACACCGACGCGAACCTCGGCATCCTGACCGAGCTCGGGGGCGAAACTCTCGATGTCGCGTCCGACCTCCGACAGGCTGCGCTCGCCGAGGCCGACGGACGGGTGGTCGAGGCGCTCGACATCCTGCGCCGTGCCCTTGGCCGCGTGCAGGAGCAGGGCCAGGCGCTCTTCGAGCGGAGGGTGAAGGACGTGGAAGCGCGCGACGCGGCCCTCCGTAACGCTGGCATTGGATCGTCCGTTGCCGCCGAGACGTCCCAGATGCGCCTCCTCTTCCGCGAGGGCCGACGGCTCGACGCGATCGCGATCCTGCGAACGGCGGACCAGTACGTCGGCCGGATCGAGGGGGACTGGAAAGGGCTCCAGGGCCTGCTGAAGCAGATCGAAGGCCTCCGCGAGAGCGTCCGGGAAACGGGCGGACCGATCCCCGAGGTCGAGGCCGACATCCAGGAGGTCCGCTCGCTCCTCGCAGCGCCCAACATCACGATCGACCGGCTCGACACGGCGTCGCAGACCGCCGCGCGCGCGGTGATGGCCCTGCACGAGGCGCTCCCGAAGGCGCTCGAGGCGGAGCTCGCCCGGCATGACGGCACGCTGGCCGTACTTCCCCTCGAGCGCGAACCGGTCCGAAAAGCGAAGACGCTCCACCAGGACGCGGTCCGTCACTTGCGGCGCGGCCGGCTCAACGAGGCCACCTCGTCGATCAAGGAACTGCGCGCGGTCCTGCTCGAGATGGAGCGGTTCCCACCTCCTGCTCTCGCCCCTCCCGAGCCGGAGCCGGTCCACGAGGAGGCGCCGCCGGCCCCCGCCGCGCCCGCCGCCCCGATCGTCGGCACGGCCGAGTTCCTCCAGCGACTCCTTAGGAACGCCCGCGACCTGGCGGCCCGGGTGCGGACGCTGCCGGCCGATAGCGAGATCGCGTTCGAGGCCGCCGGCGAGATCCGGCTCGCGACCGAGCTCCTGCGGGCCCGCAAGCTCGAGGAGGCCGAGGCAACGCTCTCCCGGCTGATGCGGACCCTCGATGCCGAGCGGCCCGCGGAGGCCGAGGCATGAGCCCCGACCCGAGCCTGGCCGACCTCGGCGATCGACTGACGCGGCTCTCCGAGCACGGAAAGGCCCTCGAGGCCGAAGGATTGCCGTACCCGACCCAGCAGATCCGCTCGACGGTCGAGGCCGCGATCCAGCACGGGGCGCTCTCCGAGGCCCTTTCCGTCCTGAAACGGAGCGAATCCCTCTACGCCGTCGCCGCCCGCGACTGGGGCTGGGTCAAGCAGACCCTCGCCCGCGCGGAGGAGCTGCGCGGCCTCGCCGGCACGATCGGCCTCGATATGGCGCACCTCGACAGCCGGGTCGGCAACGCCCGCGAGCAGCTCAAGGCGCAGCCGCTGAGCGCGGCCTCGCTCGGTCGCGCGGCCGCGAGCGCCTCGCTCGCCGTCGCGGTGCTCCACGACGCGATCCCGAAGTACTGCATCCAGGAATCCCAGAAGCTCGGCGAGTCGATCCGCGCGGCGCGCAATCGCGGCGAGGACGTTACCGAGGCGGTCCGCGCCTTTGCTCGGCTTCTTCAGGCGGTCCAGGACGCCCAGATCGTTCAGACCGCCACCCTCCTGGTCCAGGTGCGCCACGCCGTCGCGCGGATCCCGCGCGCCCCCGCGATGGCGATCCCGAGCGAGGAAGAGGAGGAGATCCTCATGGAGGCGCGCAACCTCGCCCGGCGCCTGCAGCGGATCAAGTCGAAGGCGCGCAACGCGCAGAACGCGGCGCGGCTCATGACCCAGGTCCGCGCGGCGCTCAGCGAAGAGCGTCGCGTCGGAACGCCGGAGGAGGAGATCGAGGCCCTCTGGGACGAGGTCGACCGACTCGCGAAGGAGCGCACCGCCGACGACACCGAGATCGCCCAGGCCGCAGAGGCGGGCGTACCCACCGCGGCGGCGGCCGAGGAGCCTGCCTCGGCGGACACCGCCCCCGAGGAAGAGGCGAACGAGAACGAGGATACCACGGGCTTCGGCCACGGTCTTGTACCCCCGGCGGAGCTGCCGGCCGAGGCCACGCGGCGACGGGGACGGGCCCCCCGAGACCCACCCCCGTAAGCCTTTAATACCTATCGCAAATCCTTTATATCACTTGGCTCGACTCGGCGCTCGCGCTGTTCCGCGCGACCGAGAGATCGGGGTGGTCGTCGTTGCGGTCACACCGACGGGACACCTGACCGCGCGCGCTCCCGGACCGGAGTTTCCTCGCGAAGGGACCCCCGTCGTCGATGCTACGGGCCGTATCCACGGAAGGGTCGCGCGTATCTTCGGCCCCGTGACCCAGCCGTACCTGACCGTCCGCCTTCGGCGTGCTCCCTCCCTCACGGAAGGGGCGGCGCTCGTCGGATCCACACTGCTGCGAGAGAAGGGAAACAACGATGGAACCTAACGACGCGGCCACGAACGGAGCGAAGGCCGAGACGCGGACCGGCGACATCGCCGTCCCGACGCGGTGCACCAACTGCGGCTCGACGCACCTCACCCGGGACTACGAGAAGGGGGAGCTCGTCTGCGACGAGTGCGGCCTCGTTCTCGAGGAAGCGATGATCGACCAGGGACCGGAGTGGCGCGCGTTCGACGCCGAGCAGGGGGAGAAGCGCGCCCGAACGGGCGCCCCGACGACCCTCACCATCCACGACAAGGGTCTTTCGACCGAGATCGGCTGGAAGAACCGCGACCCGTACGGCAAGTCGATCCCGACGCGCAACCGCGCGCAGCTCTACCGACTGCGGAAGTGGCAGCGCCGCATCCGCGTCTCCAACGCGACGGAGCGCAACCTCGCCTTCGCGCTCGCCGAGTTGGACCGGATCGCCTCGTCGATGGCCCTCCCGCGGAACGTCCGCGAGACGGCCGCGATGATCTACCGGAAAGCCGTCAACCGCAACCTCATCCGCGGTCGCTCGATCGAAGGCGTCGTCGCCGCGTCGCTCTACGGCTCTTGCCGCCAGTGCAACGTCCCCCGAACGCTCGACGAGATCGCGAGCAAGTCGCGGATCGGGCGCAAGGAGATCGGCCGGACGTACCGGTTCATGACCCGCGAGCTGAAGCTCAAGCTGATGCCGACGCGCCCCCAGGACTACATCCAGCGCTTCTGCTCTGAGCTAAAGTTGAAGGGCGAGATCCAGACCCGCGCCAACGAGATCCTCAAGGAGGCGACGGAACGCGAGCTCACGAGCGGGCGCGGTCCGACGGGCGTCGCCGCCGCCGCGATCTACATCGCCTCCGTGCAGTGCGGGGAGCGACGGACCCAGCGCGAGGTGGCGGAGGTCGCGGGCGTGACCGAGGTCACGATCCGGAACCGCTACAAAGAGCTCACCGAGAAGCTGAACCTGCGCGTCATGCTCTGATCCCGGCGCATGGACGACCTCCTCGCGCTCGCCCTCCGGGCCGGCCACGGGTCGGGGATCCGACGCGTCGAGGTTCGCATCACCGCGCCGACGCGCTACGAGTCGCTCGCGGTACGCAACGGCGAGGCGACGACCCTCACCCGCAGCGAGCGGACCGGTGTCGGCGTCCGGGCCCTCGCCGCGCGGGGTTGGGGATTCGCCGGGTCCGAATCGCTCACCCCCGTCGCCGTCCGGACCATCGCGGAGCACGCGCAGCGTCTCGCGCGGGCCGCGAGCCGGACGACGACCGAGGAGCTCCCCCTCCGGGAGGAGCTGGGTCCCCGTAATGGTCGCTACCGTTCGAAGGTCCGTATCGATCCCTTCGCGTTACCGGTGGAAGAGAAGCTGTCGGTGCTGATCGAGGCGGAGCGTGCGCTCCACGTGGACCCGGCGGTCAAGACCGGCCATGCGTCGATGCAGGCCTGGCTCGAGGAGAAGTGGTACGCCGATTCCGATGGCGCGCGGTACCGATCGTCCATCACCCACATCGGCGCTGGCGTCGCCGCGATGGCGATCGGTGAGGGGGAGGTACAGCGGCGAAGCGCGCCCACTTCCTTCGGCGGCGACTATCGACAAGCGGGTTGGGAGTTCGTCCGGTCGCTCGACCTTCCCTCGGTAGCTCCCTCCGTCGGTCGCGACGCGGTCGCGCTCCTGAGCGCCCGTTCGGCGCCGACGGGTCCTACGACCCTGGTCCTCGGCTCGGACCAGTTGGCGCTACAGGTCCACGAGTCCGTCGGGCACGCGACCGAGCTCGACCGCATCCTCGGTCTCGAGGCCGGCTATGCCGGGACCTCCTTCCTGCGCCCCTCCGACCTCGGTAGCCTCGAGTACGGCAGCCCCCTCATGCAGGTCGTGGCCGACGCGACCGAGCCCGGTGGGCTCGGGACGTTCGGCTGGGATGATGAGGGAGTACCGGCTCGGCGCACCCCGATCGTCCGCGACGGTCGACTTGTAGGATTCCTCACCTCCCGCGAAACGGCCGCGCGCGTGGGCATCGAGCGCGCCGGCGGGACTGCCCGCGGGGACGGTGCCGGCCGGATGCCGCTCATCCGTATGACCAACGTCGACCTGCGGCCCGGCGACCACTCGTTCGACGAGCTCCTCGAGGGGGTCCGCGACGGGGTCTATCTCGAGACGAACCGGTCGTGGTCGATCGACGACAAGCGGCTCAACTTCCAGTTCGGCACCGAGGTCGGTCGGCGGATCCGGAAGGGCGAGCTCGGCGAGCTCGTTCGGAATCCGATCTACGCGGGGATGACCCCTCAGTTCTGGCGGTCGATGGACGCCGTCGGGGACAAGACCACCTGGCACCTCTGGGGGATCCCCAACTGCGGCAAGGGACAGCCCTCCCAGGCGGCCCGCGTCGGCCATGGCGCCCCGGCCGCACGGTTCCGGCGCGTCCAGGTCCGGGGAGGCTGACGTGTCGGAGTCGTCCGAGCTGCTCGACATTGCCGCCCGATCCCTCGACACGCTCCCCGCCGGATGGACTGGCGACGTCCGCGTTCTCGCGGAGCGTTGGGGCACCATGCGCTTCGCCGTCGGCCGACTGAGCCAGCCCCACCTCGAGGAGAGCCACTACGTTTCGCTCCGGGTCGTGAAGGACCATTGTGTCGGGATCGCCGCCACCTCCGACGTATCTCCCGCGGGCCTTCGCCGGGTCTCGACGATCGCGCGCGCCCTCGCACGGGTCGCGCCCCCCGACCCCACGTTTCCGGACTTCCCCTCGTCCACCGGACGCCTTCCGGCGACGGCATACTCGTCCGCGACGGCCCGCCTCACTCCCGAGGCGCAGGTCCGCCTCGCCGAGCAGGCCCTCGCCGGGGCCCGTTCGGTCCAGCCCGACGGGCGCATCGCGGGCGCGATCAACGTGGGGAGCGAGTTCCGGGTCGTCGCGAACACGAGCGGACTCGCCCGCGCGGCTCCGCGGAGCGTGGTCCAGATGAGCGTGCTCGTCGATCGACCCGACCGCGAGGTGCAGGTTTCCGGATGGGACGAGGCGGCCCACTGGGACGTGGCCGGTCTCGACGCCGCGCGACTGGGACGCGCCGCAGCGGAACGGGTTCCGACGACCGTGCCGGAGGCGGCGAAGCCCGGACGGTATCGCGTCCTGCTCGACGGGCCCGCCGCCGCCGAGCTACTGGGGTTCCTCACCCATCTCGGCTTCAACTCTCGGGGAGAGGAAGAGGGGTGGAGCTGCCTCAGGACGCGCCGGGGCCGGTCCGTCGCGCCGAAGTTCGTGCAGCTCACCGACGACGGTACGAATCCCCGCTCGATCCCAGCCTCGTTCGACTACGAGGGCACGCCGAAGCGACCGCAGCCCTTGCTCGATCACGGCGTTGCGCGGGAGGCGGCGGCGGACCTGCGCGGAGCCGCGGCCCGCGGCACTGTCCCCACCGGCCACGCGTCGCTCCCGGAGTCTCCGTGGGGCGACTGGGGGGCCACACCGTCCAACGTGATCCTGTCACCGGGATCCGCTTCGTTCGACGACCTCCTCGCGACGGTCGGCGAAGGGATCCTCGTGACGCGGTTCAACTACGTCCGGGTCGTCCACCCCGCGAAGTCGATCATCACGGGGATGACGCGCGACGGAACGTACCGGGTGCACCGCGGGAAGATCGGGGCGCCCGTACGCAACTTCCGGTTCACGGAGAGCGTGCTCGGAACGATGCGCGCGATCGAGCAGATCGGGCGCGCCACCCGACGTTACTCCGACGAGCGCGGCGGATCCACGGTCACGACGCCGGCGCTCGTCGCCGGTGCCTTCCGATTCACGTCGGCCACCCTCTTCTAGAAGGCCGGAGCTCCACCGCGGATGGCGCGCGTGCTGACCATCGCGGTCCTCGTCTCGGGGACCGGGACGACGCTGGACGGCCTGGCCGAACGTATCGCACAGAGCCGCCTCTCGGCACGGATCGCGCTCGTCCTCGCCGATCGATGGGGTACGGCGGCGATCGAGCGGGCCCGGCAGCGGGACCTCCAGACGATCGTCGTGGTGCGCCGGGGCGTCGACGGCGCCGAGTGGTCGCGCGCGGTCGCCGCGGCGTTGGAGGCGCGCGGGGTCGAGCTGATCGTCCTCGCGGGTTTCCTCGCCATCCTCCCCTCGCAGTTCGTCGCGCATTTCGCGGGTCGGATCGTCAACCTCCACCCGGCGCTCCTCCCGCGGTACGGCGGGCGGGGGATGTACGGCAACCGGGTCCACTCGGCCGTCCTGCAAGCGGGCGATCCCGAGAGCGGCGCCACGGTCCACCTGGTCACCGACGCGGTCGACGCCGGCCCGATCCTCCTCCAGGAGCGCGTGCCGGTTCTCCCCGGTGACACCCCCGAGACGCTGCGCGCCCGCCTCCACCCCGCCGAGGTCGAGGTGCTCGCGCGAGTGATCGCGCGGTTCGCCGACGGCTCCTGGCCCTTGCCCTATTCGGGCCGAGCGCCGGGCTAGCGGGACCGACGCGGACCGGAAGGGTTCGCCTGGATTTCCTTGGGGACGCCCAGGTCGGAGAGAGCGGTGGGTCGCTCCGGGAGGTCGAGCAGGACCCGGTGGCGCGTCGTCTTCGGGGGGAACGGTCGGCCGGATCGCGCGCGCGCGACGACGTCCGACTTCGTGAGGGGCGGACCGTCGTCCCAGCGGTCCAAAGCGATCCCGTCGTCCTCGTAATCGACGACCCACGCCGGGACCGACCGAGCGCCGAGCGCCTGGAGGGCGGCGACGCGATGATGGCCGTTGAGGATCACGAGCGAGCCGTCGGCGACGAGCACCGGTTCTCGGACGATCCGCGAAGCGGCGAG
>JBGOSQ010000065.1:0-9946 GCA_041476045.1 Thermoplasmata archaeon
GCCCTCGAAGCCCGGGGCGACGCTCAGGACGAGCGCGACGACCGTTGCGATGACCGTCGACGCGAAGAGAAACGCGACGATCCCGACCGTCCATCCGCTCTGCCAGACCGGAGCGGGCCGTGTCTCGAACAGGATCCGCTCGCCGGGAAGTAGCAGCCGGCGTGGGAACACGCCGTCCCGATGGTCGGGCGGTCGGCCCTGGAGCAGTTCCGATTCGTTACGGGGGAACGCGCGGGCTCCGTCGTCCGGGAAGTGCCGCATCGCTCTACTGGAGACGCTGGCCGCAGCTGCGGCAAAAGACGACCCGACCGGTCGGGTTGAGCTGGCCGCACCGGGGGCACGGAGTCGTCCCCGCGGGCGGCAGCGGTGCCACGGGGCGCGGTGGAGCGGGACGGGTCACCGGGGGGGGCGGGGGCTGCCAGGGCGGGGGCGGCGCCGACCACGCTCCTGGAGAGTAGCTCGGCGGAAGGCCGATAGTGGGCGGTGGGGCGGTCCCGTACCCGCCGGGTCGCCGTGGGGCGCCCGCGGTGGGGAGCGGGGCAGGAGCGACCGGGGCGATAGCGCGCGGCGGGAGCCCGAGGCCCTCGGAGACCGGCCGCGCGAGGATCCAGGCCGGCGCGTGCGGATCGGTCAGGATCGCCCTCGCCTGGACCACCGTGACGACGAAGCCACCCTGCGCCGACTCTTTGCCGGGGAAGAGGAACTGGAACAGGTACCGGTCCTTCTGAGGGCGCGTGAGGCTCGGCTGGAGGTTCTCCCAGCCGACCCGAAGCTCGTCGGAGGACCGCCGGACGATCACCCCCGAGGCGATCACGCCGATCGCTCGCGTCAGCGTGCGCGAGAGGCTACGGGTGACTACGAGCGCGGCGATGCCGTACGACCCGCCGCCGATCGCAAGGATGACCATCGATCCGCCGAACGAGACCCCACCGAGCGCGGCGGGGAGGAGGAATACGAGCGGGATCGCGAGAAGGACCGCGACCGCGACGATCTGCGCGGCATTCGTGCGCCACGGGTTCGGGGTCTCGACCCATCGAACGATCTCGCCCGGGGCGAGGTTCACCCCATGGGCCAGTTGGGCCTCCCGGTGGCGTCGTATCCGGTTGGTGATCGGCCAGGTGATGGCGAGCAGGATGGGAAGGAAGACCGATGAAAGGACGAGGGTGAGCAGTGGGAAGTTCGTGCTCCCCGGCGGGTTGATCAGGACGAGCCAGCCGCCGTGCTGGTAGACGAGCGTCGCAGTGAGCAGCGCGTATCCCGCGACGACGCCCGAGAAGTAGACCATGTACGCGTCGGTCGGGTCGTCGACCAGGACGCCGCCGAAGCTCGCGTCGGGTCCGCCCGCATCGGCGAGCTCGTTCCACGTCCCCCCTCCAAACGCCCACACCTCCGAGATGAAGTGGCCACCGTTGTACCCGTTCACCATCAGGGGGTAGCCGTCCTCCGAGTCGTACGCGCCGCTGGCGGCCCACCGAGCCCCGGGGGCGGCCGGGAAGTCCTGCCCGACGGACGACCAGTTCCCGGCCCGGAACTCCCAAGTATCCCCGAGGACGCCCGAGGCGCCCGCCCCTCCGAACAGGACGGTGGCGTTGCGAGCGGGGTCGTAGATCGCGAGGCTCCCCATCCGCGGCGAGGGGGGCGGAGCGAAGGCGCCCGACAGGTCGATGCGGGACCAGCGATCGGCGTGGAAGCTCCAGGTATCCTGCAGGAACGCGGATTGGGTTGGTTGCTCGCCGCCGAAGAGAAGGACGTACCCGTCCGCGGCATCGTACGTCATCATCCCTCGGTCTCGGGCCGGGGGATCGGTCCCCGAGAGCGAGGAGACGTTCGTCCACTGGCCATGAACGAACGTCCACGTGTCGTTGAGGAGGTGCTGGCAGGCGCGGTCCGCGCACCCCCCGAACAGGACGATCTGGCCGTCGCCGGCGTCGTACGTCATCTGCGCCTGGAACCGCGCGGGCGGCGCGACGCCGGAAACGGGGTTGAGCTCGCTCCAGTTGCCGTGTGCGAAGATCCAGGTCGTCGCGACCGTCGCGCCGGACGCGCCGGCTCCGCCGAACATGAGGGCGTACCCGTCGACCGCGTCGAACGCCGCGCTCGCGTACTCGGTCGGGGGAGGCGAAACGCCGTTGTTCCGGATCGCGGACGCCGCCGCGGCGAGCGGCGCGCGCCCCGAGGGCCGCACCACGTGCGCAGCACTGGCGAGGCCCGATCCCACGACGAGGGCAGCGACCACGACCGCGAGGAGAGCTCCCCCCGCTACCCGACGCGATCTCGGCCGGGAGAAGTGCCGCGAGGTAAGGGTGGCGTGACCCAAGCCGCTCAAGGGAACCGGGAACCTGTTCCACGTAGAAAAGGCGTCCGAGGCGCCGCGCCAACGCAGTTGTTGACCGCTCGTGCCTATTCGTTTCGCCCCGTTCCCGACGCCATTGCGGCTAGCCGGGCAGCGTGAACGGCGCGCTACACAGCGGGCACCGGGGGTTCGACGGATCGAGCGTCGCGAGATTGATCGGCCCGCCGCAGTACTCACACCGGATCGAACTCGCCGAGATGCGGGCGATCTGGGCCTGGGTAAGCGCGTAGGCCTGGCTTCGTCGGAGCCCGTAGGCGAACGCTTCCTGGACGAACGTGTAGACCCTCGGGACGTCCGAGATGGCGTCCCATCGGATCACGCGAGTGCGGGCGGGCGGCGACAGCCCCATCGCCGAGGGCGGGGGCGTCGTGTCGAACCGAATGCCGCCCGGTTCGGTGGTCAGGTTGTGGATCTGCGAATACGCCGCGTCCTGGAACTCCGATCCCCGGACGCCCGAGATGCGGATCACCCGCTGGTCGGTCAGCGCGTAGACCCGGTGCGACCACTGGAAGTAGATCAGAATGAGCCAGAGGAACCCCGGTGACGCCAGGATGGCGGCGCCCTCCTTGGCGTCGGTGGGGGCGGCGAGGATGGCCCAGGTCCAGAGACCGAGGTAGAGCGCGAGGAAGGCGAGACGTCCCCAGTAGAGCGAGAACAGGCCCGGTCGGGTCTCGTAGAGGACCCGTTCCTCCGGTGGAAGGATGTCGCGCGAGAGGACCCCCGGCTGGTTGGACGGAGGCAGTCGGGCGAGCAGTTCGTTCTCCGACTCAGGAGTCGGGTAACCCTCCACGAGGCCCTACCGAAGCCTCGGGAAACCGGGCGGGTATGTAACGGGAATCCACACGTTCGGTCACGAAACCCTCTCGGGTGAGTGCGGAGAGGACTCAGCCCGCGTATGTCGGGGGCTCCGAAGGAATGCGACGAGCGACCTACGCCTTGGGATCGTTCGCGAGCAGGTTCGCCAGCGGGTAGGCCTGGAAGCTCCCGATCCCCGTCGCCGCGTCCCAGCCGGTCCCGGCGCTCCAGCCGTTGGAGCCGGTCGTGACGTCATGGAACGATGCGCTGTAGTTCGCGAGGCCCCCGTTGACGCCGTAGATGGAGCCGTAGAGGAACGCGTTCATCGATCCCAAACCGCCGAACCCGTTCGCCGCGCGCCAGGAATTGACGTCGGCCAAGTACGCGGCCCAGATCGGGCACGCGACGCTCGTTCCGCCGACGACGAACCATCCGCCGGCCGCCGCGTCGTACATCCAGACCCCCGTCGAGGGGTTCGCGACCGCCGCGACGTCGGGCTTCGCGAGCTGGTGGAACGAGTCGGAGATGTTGGCCGTCTTCTCGTACGTCGGTTCCGTCGTCCTCGGCGTGTAGCCGCCGCCCGAGCCGCTCCACGCGGATTCGGACGAGTACGAGCCGCCGGTGCCGACGTTGAGGGTAGTACCGCCGACGGTGACGACCGCGGGGCAGTCCGCGGGCTGCTGGGCGGCGAGGCGCTTCCCGGAGCCCCATGCACCGCTGTCACCCGACGAGGCGAGGATAGTGACCCCCGCCGTAGTCGCCTTGGTGAGGAGCTTCGTTATCGTCGCGGTGCAGGCGCCGCTGCCGCCCCAGCTGTTGGAGAAGACGAGTCCCAGGTGGTTGTTCAGCGAGTAGTTCCAGGCGCCGTATAGGGCGGAGTTGGTCGCGGACTTGGCCTCGACGAGGTGGATCGCGGCGCCGGGGGCCATCGCGTGGGCCCACTCGACGTCGAGCGCGGTCTCGACGCCCCATCCGGTCGGGTCGGAGCACGGCGTACCTTGGGGCTTGTAAACGGTCAGGTTGATCGGAGGCAGGCCGAACATCGAGTCGAACGTGGCCACGTCGGAGGCGATCGCGCTGTCTCCGCATGCATCGATGATGACGACGGCCTGGCCGGTGCCGTTCATCGTCGAGTTGGCGATGAGGGGGGCGAACTGGTAGGCGGTCAGCACTTGGCTCGGGCACAGGCCCGAGGTGGAGCAGCTGGGCGTCGCGAGGGGATGGATGCCGTTCGCAGTGAGGAAGGGGTGGAATCCCAGCGCGGCGCCGAGGCCGGGGGCGCGGACCGAGGTCGCGACCGCACCGGCGAACCCTCCGACGAAGAGGAGGGCGAGGGCTACCGAGAGGACTGTCGGGGTGATCGGGACGCGCGCGGGCGTTCGTCGAGCGACCATGTGGGCTACCGCCGTGGGTGGGACCGTCTCCGGGGCTTAACCGTTCCGTTCAGTTCTTGGCCGGTGGGAGCGTTTGCACCTCGCTCCGACCGGGGGTCCGGTCGCTCCGCCGATCCCCGGCCGTCAAACTCTTTTCCCCGACCGGGTCCTCCCCCATCGGCGCCCGATAATGGTCGAGCCAGCGCTCCTCGAGAGCATCGGCGGATCGATCCTGCTGGTCGTAGCGAGCGGTCTCTTCTTCGAGGGGTCGAGCCGTCTCCTGCGGAGCCTCGTGCGCCGCGCCGGCGCGCGCCCGATCACACTCGCCGGGATCCGCGACGGGTTCCGCGTCATGTGGCTCGCCGTGGCGGCGTCGGGCCTCGTCGGGATCTGGGGGATCGCCTCGTCGCTCACCGTCCTCACGATCTCCGGGATCGCGGGCTTCGTCGTCTCGCTCTCGCTCCAGGCGGTATTCTCCAACATGATCGCGGGCCTCCTCCTCCTCAGCGACGGAGCGCTGCGTCTGGGAGACCGGATCGAATACAGCGGCGTCAAGGGCGAGGTCATCCGCATCGCGCTCCGGAACACGTGGGTCCGGACGGAGGCCGGCCCGATCGCGATCATCGGGAACAGCGCGCTCACCTCCGGGCCCTTGATCAACCACTCCGCCGCGACCCGGATGAACGCCCAGCTCGGGGTCGACTGATCGCCGAGGGGGCAGGCTTCATCTACGGACCGGCGCCTGTCCGAGGGATGAAGACGCGGACGATCCGGCAGACGGTGACCCTACCGGCCGCCCCGAAGGTCGTCTACGAGGCGCTGATGAGCTCCGAGGAGCACTCCACGTTCACCAGTTCCGAGGCGCGGATCTCCCGGCGCGTCGGGGGGAAGTTCACGGCCGGGGACGGGTACATCACCGGAAAGAACCTCGCCCTGGTCCCCGGGAAGAAGATCGTCCAGGCGTGGCGTGGGGACGAGGACGGCTGGCCAGAGGACCACTTCTCGACCGCCACGTTCGCGCTCGCGGCCGTCGGCAAGAAGACCCGGCTCACGTTCACGCAGACCGACGTGCCCGCCGACCACGCCGACGCGATCGCCCAGGGATGGAAGGACTTCTACTGGGAGCCCTTGCGCGAGTACCTGTCCGCCTGACCGGGACCCGAGGTCGACGTGGTGCTCCTCAACCCCGGCGAGACCGTCGTGAAGCAGGCGAACGTCGTTCGCCTCAACCCGCAAGGCACGCGGCCCGGCGTCCTCACGCTCACGAACCACCGGGTCGTCTTCGAGGCGCACGTGCCGCGCGGTCCGATGGGAGGGCCTATCGTCCGGACGACGATCGACGCCCCGCTCGGCCGCATACGGAACGCCGGAGCCCCCGGAGCCACGCGCCTCCAGATCGAGCTCCCGATGCAGGTCGGGGTCTTTGAGACCCCAGAAGCCGCGGCGTGGCTGCAGGCGATCACCGAGGCGCGCTCGCACGCGCCGCCCGGGATGGGAGGGCCCGGCGGACCCCGCGGACCCGGTGCGCCGGGGATGCCACCGGCCGTTGTCCTGCGGTGTCGGTACTGTGGTCTCTTGAACCAGCCCACCGTCACCAAATGCGCAGGATGCGGAGCCCCCATTTGACCGGAACGCCGTCCCGAATCGCCCCGGGGCGCCGGAGCACGCCGTGACGGCGTCCGAGGTCCAGACCGGTGTGGGCCGACTGGCGATGGGGGCCGGGCTCGGGGTCGCGGGCGGGCTCATCGGGGTCCTTCTCCCGATCTCGTTCGTCGAGCTCGCGCGGTACCGCGTCTCCGCGTTCTTCGTCTTCGACGTGCGGCTCTTCCAGGTCCTCAGCACGCTCGTCATCGCCGGCGCGGTGCTCCTGTTCCTCTCGCTCTTCCTCTACCGTCGCGCCTTCGCCTCCCTGCGCGGAGAGGGCGGAGGCTTCGCGATCGCCTCCGGGCTCTGCCTCGCCGGGACCCTGGGATTCATCTCGCTGCTCGTCGCGGCGATCCTCGTGTTCGGCTCCTCCGACACGCTCGCCACGTGCGTCGGCGGCCGCCCGACCCAGGCCCTCTCGTGCCTTCGATCGGCTTCCCCGCTCGGCGGGGCGACCGCGGTCCTGGGATTCTGGCTGGGGTGGATCGGCGGGGTCGGCATCGTTCTCGGGCTCCTGTCGAGCGGGCGGCGTTTCCTCCAGCCCGCGTTCTACGGGGGGAGCGGTCTCTACGCGATCCTGCTCCTCGTCCTCGTCGGCCCCTTCCTGTCGCTCTTGTATCCCATTCCGTACGTCGCGGACCTCCTGTTCTCGGTCCCGCTCCTGCTCCTCCTGGCCCCCGCGTTCGTGTACGTCGCGGCCCGCCGGCCCGTCGCCGTTCGAGCCCCCGGGTAGCGAACGCGGGCCCCGTTCAGAGAACCTTAAGGTGCGGGAGCGCCTCGTTCGCCGCGCCGAGCGATCGCTCAGTGTAGCGGTCCAGGGCCGCCGCCTGGCGCGCATCGAGCGCGAGAGCGACGCATCCCCAGTGGGCCGCGACGACGTCGTCAACGGACACTCGGGGGACGACGCCCGGATCGTGCGGCAGTCGGAGCGCTCTCGGCCGACCGAGCCGGAGCGCGCCCGCGACGACGGCGAGTTCGGCGGCCTCGACGCCCAGCGCGTCGGGCTCGACGCGCGTCACGCGCCCCCACGACGGCCGGCACGACTCCATGTTGGGGAGCGTCGTCGGAACGTGGCCGGTGACGGAACCGACGCCGACGAACGCGACATGGAAGACGTGGTGGGGGATCGGGCGATCGGGAAGGTGCTCGGCGAGCCGATGCGCCACGGACCTCGGGAGCCCCCGGCGGATGAGCGCCTCGAGGATCGCGAGGAACTCCTCGCGTCCGAAGGCGTCGAGGAGCTCGTTGCCGATCCAGTACGCCTCGACGACCTCCGGATCGAAGGGGTCCCGTCCGTGCTTCTTCCCGATCGCCTCGAGGTACGGCATGAGCGCCTCGAACCGGGCGAGCGCCCGGCGGGCCTCGTCGAGGCGTTCGCCGCGAACGATCGCGCCGTACAGGAGGGGTTCCGCGTCCGCGGGACCGCAGTACTGGAGCCGGTTCGTCGCGATGCTGAACCGCGCCGCGAGCTGGACTCCGTCCATCTCACCCAGTGGTGGACACGCTCGGACGGAGCGCGTCCCGGAGGAACGTCCAGGTCGCGCGCCACGAGCTGAGACCGACGACGGTCGCGACGCCGAGCGCGATCACGGCGGCACCGAGGGCCGGTCCGATCCCGAGGGTTCCGCCCCGGATCGCGAGCGTCAGCACCCAGGTGACCGGTAACCCGAGCACGAGGACCGAGGTCGCCACCGACAGATCGACGCGGCGGAGCCCGGCGTACCACGTTCCGACGAACGCGGTGAGCAGGAGCGCGCTCACCCCGACCCACTGCCATTGCGCTCCGGAGAGCTGGGCGACACCGCTCAGCTGCCCGGAAAGGGCAAGGTAGCCGAGGAGGAACGCGGCCCCGAAGCCCATCCGAGCGGATCCCACCGTCGACGCGGGGAGGTCGCGGAGCGTACGCTTGGAGATCGTGTACTCGACCGCCCAGAGCGCCGTCGCCGCGAGGACGTAGCCGGTCCCGTCGGTCCAGATCGGTCCGGTGAACGTGAGGAGGAGGACGTTCCCCGCCAGCAGGAGGCCGGCCGCGATCGCCACTCGACCCGGGAAACGCTCGCGGAGCGCCACCACTCCGAGGAGGGTCGCCATCAGGAAGAGCGTCCGGTAGGCGAACGACGCCGTCGCCGCCCCGCCCGCCGCGCTCGCGAGCGCGAGGCCGTGGAAGAAGAGGAGGAACGGGATCGCTCCGCCGACGAGGCCGATCGCGACCAGGCGCCCCCAGTCGATCGGTCGGAGGAGGCCCCGACGGCTCCGCTCCCCGAGGATCAGGAGCGGGACCAAGAGACCCGCTACGGCGAGGTTCCGAACGGTGACGAAGACGTCCGAGGTCGTACCGTGCACCGCATAGAGGTTGACGAAGGTCGAGATCCCGCTGATGATGGCCGTCGCGAACACGAGGAGGATCCCCGGTCCGAGCCACCGACCGTTCGCCGCGTCCGTACCGTTCATACCCCGCTCGGCGGGCCGGTGATTCGGTCGGCCCTCATCAGCCTTCGCTCAAGGTGGCCCTACCTCGCGAACTCAGGCGGTCGAGGCGGGGGCGGATCCCTCCGGGCGCGACGGGTCCGCGACGCCCGCGAGCATCGCGTCCGCTTCGCGCGCGTATTCGAGCGCCTCGCGTGCCTCCGCCTCGGAGAGCAGGCGGGTCGCGAAGCCGGCGTGGACGATCACGAAATCCCCGACGCGGGCCTCGGGCGTGTAGAGGAGGGATGCGTTCTTGACCGCGATGCCGTAATCGATGCGAGCGGACCGATCGGTCGGGCCTGCGCCGGCGATCTCCACGATGCGACCGGGAATGGCAAGACACATGGGACCCACTCCGCGATCGCCCTCACCGCGCGTTCCCGAATATGCCTAGCGGTCCAGGGTCCCGGATGACAAGGAGCCCTCGAGTTCTCCCGTATCGACGACGACGCTCTCGAGCACGACGCCCTGCGCCCTCGGGTCCGAGAGGTCGTCGGAGCGTCGGATCCGGATGTCGGCCCCGTCGGCCGCCGTCCCCACCGCCGCCTGCCCGAACCGGGAGCGGAACTGATCTTCGGTGAGGTGGGAGAGCGCTCCCACCCAGACCGTGAGCGAACGGACGCGTTCCGCGCCGTGGGCGCGGGCGACCTCCTCGATCTTGCCCAGGAGGTCCCGGATCAGGGCTTCCTCATGCACGGCGCTCACCCCGTCGTGGCCCCGCTCCGGCCGCGTCCGCCGAACCCAACTTCTCCGCGAGCTCCTTCACGAGGAGCTCTACCGCCGCCGCCACCGGCGGCGTCAGACCGTCGCCCACCGATACGTCGTCGATCTCAATGGTGTGAACCGTGAGCCGTACCGGAAACCGGCCCAGCGTGCGCCCGAGCGCGATCGCGTCAGAGAGGGAGAGCCCGTGCGTCGAGGTCGATCCTCCGAGGACCCCGAGCTCTCCGACCCGTTCGTGGACCCGGTAGGTCCCCGGCGGCGCGGAGGATCGGACCCCATCGACCACGTGCACGTCCGCCTCCGCCTCCCAGAGGTCGAGGAGCTGCGTCGCGTCCGCCGACGCCTCCGCGACGCGGATCGCGCTTCCCACCTCCCGATGGAGAGCGCGGACGACGTCGAGCCCGCACCGGTCGTCGTGCCGGTGCTCCGTTCCGACACCGATGACGAGCGTCGGGGCGTCCCCGGGACGCGCGCGCGTCACGCGCGCTCGATCGTCATGTTCAGGAAGTGCGTCGCGCACGAAATGCACGGGTCGTGGTTGCGGATCGCGCGTTCGCAGGCATCGGTGAGCGCGGCATCGGAGAGCGCGAGC
>JBGOSQ010000066.1:0-9754 GCA_041476045.1 Thermoplasmata archaeon
GGAGGCGGGCTACTCCGAGATCCGCTCGCCGCTCTTGTTCACCCAGGGGGTCTACGAGACGAGCGGTCACTGGGACCTCTACCGGGAGAACATGTTCCTCTCGGTGGCCGAGGACCGCACGTTCGGCTGGAAGCCGATGAACTGCCCGGGATCGATGCTGATATTCGGCGCGCGTGCCCGCAGCTATCGCGAGCTGCCGCTTCGTCTCGCAGAGTTCGCCCCGCTCCACCGGTTCGAGGCGAGCGGTACGCTCCACGGTATGACCCGGGTCCGCGAGTTCGTACAGGACGACGCGCACCTCTTCGTCACCGAGGAGCAGATCGAGCACGAGATCGATGTGCTGATGAAGTGGATCGATCGCGCGTTCACGACGTTCCGCCTCGAGTGGAGCTACGAGCTCTCCACACGGCCCAAGGCGTTCCTCGGCGACCCCGCGATCTGGGACCGCGCCGAAGCGACCCTCGAGCGCGTGCTCAAGGCCTCCGGGGTCACCTACCGACTATCGCCCGGCGAGGGCGCCTTCTACGGGCCGAAGATCGACATCCACATCCGCGACAGCTTGGGACGCCCCTGGCAGACGGGCACGATCCAGCTGGACTACCAGATGCCGCTCCGTTTCGGGCTCCAATACCAGGGGGCGGACGGGCAGCTCCATCCCCCGGTCGTCATCCACCGCACCATCCTCGGGAGCTGGGAGCGGTTCTTCGGCGTCGTGCTCGAACACTGCGCGGGGCGGCTTCCTCCGTGGCTCTGCCCCGTCCAGGTGCGAGTTCTTCCCGTCACGGACCGCCACCAAGCGGCGGCGGACGAGCTCGTCGTGGAGCTGCGCCGCGCGGGTCTTCGGGCGGAAAGCTCCGGCAGCCACGAGACGCTTTCGAAGCGAGTGCGCGAGGGCGAGCTCGAGCGGATCCCGTACATCCTCGTCGTCGGCGACGCCGAGGCGGCCGGTGGGACCGTGGCCGTCCGCACCCGCGGCCAGAAGGGCCAGCGGACGCAACCGAAGGCGGAGTTCATCACGCAAACGGTCGAAAAGGTCCGGGCCCGGGCCTACGATCCCTGACGCTCGCTACGCGTGGCGGCCGGCGCGTCCGCGCCGGGCCTGACGGCGCGCGGTGAGCAGTGAGGTCTCGAGCTGCGCCGAGCCCACCTGATGGGCCTCTCGAAGATGCGCGCGCATCCGGGCGATCTCGATCATCGTCCCGCAATGCGGGCAGGCGACGCGCGCCCTCCGGCTGATCAGGGCGTCGCGAGAGCCGATAGACATTCGGGCTTGCATCCCGCCCGCAGATATAGAAGGTGGGATGCGGGAGCACGCGTCGCCGGCCGCCGAGGAATCGGTACCGCGCAGCCCGACAATGCTTTTATAGCCAGTCCGGTGAGCGGCCCACAACATTCGAGGGACCATGGACCTGAGCACCACCCAACTGGAAGTCATCATCTTCCTGGCGTCGGCCCTGGCCCTTGCGTACGCGGCGATCCTCACCTTCATCCTTCTGCGCGAGGACGAGGGGACGCCCGAGATGCGGTCGATCGCGGCTGCGATCCGGGAGGGCGCGGTCGCGTTCCTCCGGCGCGAGTACACGGCCGTGTTCTACGTCGCGATCGTGCTCGCGGTCATCGTGGCCCTGGCCTTCGGCGTGACCGGATCGGGATGGCGGCTCGCGGTGGGCTTCCTCTTCGGCGTCGCCGGTAGCGCCCTCGCGGGTGCGGTCGGCATGCTCGTCTCCGTGCGCGCGAACGTCCGGACCGCGGCCCGCGCGCGCGGCGGCGATCTCGGCGCCACGATGCGCTACGCGTTCCTGGGCGGCAGCGTCACGGGACTCTCGGTCGCGGGCCTCGCCCTATTGGAACTCGTGGGATTCTACGCCGCGTTCGGCGGCAACGTGCTCGACATGGTGGGCCTCCTCTTCGGCGCCTCCTTGATGAGCCTCTTCGCGCGCGTCGGGGGCGGGATCTACACCAAGGGCGCCGATGTCGGCGCGGACCTGGTCGGCAAGGTCGAGGCCGGCATCCCCGAGGACGACCCGCGGAACCCGGCGGTCATCGCCGATAACGTGGGCGACAACGTCGGCGACTGCGCCGGCATGGCGGCGGACCTGTTCGAAACCTACGTCGTCACTGCGGTGAGCGCGATGCTCCTCGCCTACCTCATCACCGACCCGGTGCAGACGCTCTTCCCGAACGCGGTCCTCTTCCCCCTCCTCGTGTGCGCCTGGGCGATCGTCGCCACCATCGTCGGCGCGTTCTTCGTCCGCATGCGTGCGGGCGGGTCCATCATGGGGGCGTTGTACCAGGGATTGTTCGCGACGACGCTCGTGGGCGCGGTCGGCCTTTACGTGCTCGACGTCCTCTTCATGGGCGGCAATAGCGGGGTCTTCGTCGCCACCCTGATCGGGCTCATCGTCATGGGGCTGATCGTTCTCATCACCGATTACTACACCTCTTCCCAGTACGGCCCCGTCGCCCGCATTGCGGACTCGGCCCAATCCGGTGGCGGCCCGGTCGTGATCACGGGGCTCTCGGTCGGTCTCGAGTCGGCGTGGCTCCCCGGGCTGGTCGTCGTGGGAGCGACCCTCGCCGCGTTCGTCGCGGTCGGCTGGAACGGCTGGGGCCAATCCCCCGACCCCAAGTTGGGTCTCTACGGGGTCGGGCTCGCGGCTGCGTCGATGCTCTCCGTCACGGGGATGATCATCTCGATCGATGCCTTCGGACCGATCACCGACAACGCAGGCGGGATCGCCGAGATGGCAAAGCTCCCCGCCGAGGCACGCGCGGTCACCGACCCGCTCGACGCCGTCGGGAACACGACGAAGGCGGTGACGAAGGGCTATGCGATCGGTTCCGCTGTTCTTGCGGCCTTGGCCCTCTTCGCCGCGTACACCTTCGCGGCCGCCCAGGAATGGGAACCCGGGAACGCGAACGCCTGGAAGGAGTTCACCTCCCATCTCGTCCTCTCGGACCCGATCGTAGTCGCGGGACTGTTCATCGGCTCGATCCTGCCGTTCTTCTTCACGTCGTTCCTGATGAACGCCGTGAGCGTCGCCGCGCAGGCGATCGTCTTCGAGGTCCGGCGCCAGTTCAAGGAGCTCCCGGGGATCCTCGCCGGGACCGCGAAGCCGGAATACGGCAAGTGCGTCGACATCGTCACCGTTACCGCCCTTCGCCAGCTCACGGTGCCCGCGTTCCTCGGCGTCGCCACGCCGCTCGCCGTCGGCTTCCTTCTGGGGCCTCTCGCGCTCGCGGGACTCCTCCTGGGCGTCATCCTCTCCGGCTTCCCCCTCGCGCTGATGATGACGACCGGCGGCGGGGCCTGGGACAACGCGAAGAAGTACATCGAGATGGGTCACTACGGCGGGAAGCACTCGGACGCGCACAAGGCCGCCGTCGTCGGGGACACCGTCGGCGACGCGACCAAGGACACGGCCGGCCCCGCGATCAACCCGCTCATCAAGGTCGTCAATACGATCTCGATCCTGTTCATCGCGCTGATCGTGGCGCACTCGGTGATCGGCGTCGGGTTCTAGGCGGGGCTCGTCCCGCCAGGGACCCTCAGATGAAGGGTGACCCGTTCGGGGTCCCAATGGGCCGGATAGGCCCGCTTAGGCGTAGTGGCTGAGGCTGGAGCGTTCCTTCCGGGACTCGTCCTGGCCGCCGGTCCGCTCCTCGCTCCGGCGCTCCTTCTCGCACTCGTCCTCGGTGACCCAATCGAACCTGAGGTCCTCGGGATGATCGTGGGAGATGAACGCGCCCGCCTCGAACGCCGAGCTCAGGAGCTCCTCCAGGTTGTCCGCATCGCTCCCCTCGAGCCGTCCCGCCGTCCGCCAGTACCAGTCGGGCGCTTTGCCCGCGGATTGGAGGTACTCGGTGATCAGATCGTAGATCGAGCTCTGGGCGTCGGAGAGACGGACGTGCAGGTGGGTCCGCTCCTCCTCCGTCGTCGTCGCCGGGGTGGCGTTCGTCGGCATGGTCGCATACACTCCGGGTGAGACTATAACTCCTGCCCGGATTCCGAAGCCCCGGGGAGCAGCCCCCGGATTCTGCTCAGGCCCCAATCCTTCAAGAACGCCCGCGCGTTCCCCCGACCGAATCGTGTACGACCCGTCGATGAACCCCGTCGCCGCATTCCCACCGCCCTCGCCTTCCGAGGCGTTCGTAGGGAATCCGCGGTACGTCTACCTCCTGGGACGACTGCGCGGTCGTCAGATTACGATGGAGGAGGCGACGGAGCTCTTCGCTCTCCAGCAGGCGATGATCCGGGCCGCGGGCCGAACCGCACCGACGCCGACCGCCGGTGCGCCCGCCGCGGGCACGCCGATCTCGACGGCGGCCCCGGGGATCTCCGTGGTCTCCGACGAGGGCCTTGCGCTCGCTCTCCTCGCTGTCGGCACGGCCGCCGGCGTGCTCGCCGCGGTGCTGAAGCGGGGCCGCGACGGACCGAGACCTCCCCGCTCACCGCCTCGATGATGGCATCTCGATGGCGGCGCGCTCGTTCCTCTTCGCCCACCTCGCCGACGCGCACGTCGGTGCGTGGTCGCGCGATCCCGCGGTGCGCCGCGCGCTCCGCGAAAGCGTGCTCCGCGCGCTCCAGGTCGTCGACGAGCGCGACTGCGCTTTCCTCCTGATCTCGGGCGACCTATTCCACACGCCGGTTCCAGAGCCGGCGGAAGTGGCCCCCGTCGCCGCGGCGCTCCGACGGCTCGTCGAGCACGGCCGTCGGATCTACGTGATCTACGGCTCGCACGACTACGTGGCGCATCGGACGAGCTGGCTCGACGTCCTCGCCGAGACCGGCCTCTTCCTCAAGGCCGCCCCCGAGGCGGTGCGGACCGAGGGCAGCCGCTGGACGCTCCCGTTCCTCGTCGATCCCGGGACCGGCGCAGCGATCGCCGGGATCTCCGGCCGCTCCCACGGGCTCGACCGGACCTACTTCCGCTCGATCGACTCGGAAGCGCTCCGCGCCCACGACGGGTTCCGTATCTTCCAGTTCCACGCGGCCATCGACGAATACCTTCCGCAACACCTGCGCGAGCACATCCACGGGATCGCGCGCGCCGATCTTCCGGGAGGGCTCGATTACTACGCCGGCGGGCACATCCACTACACCTACACCGGAGAAGGGCCGGAGGGAGGCCTCCTAGTCAACCCGGGGGCCGTCTTCGGCACGAGCGTGACCGATCTCGAGAACGGGGTGCTCGATCGCACGCAGCAAGGGGTCGCCCTCGTCCAGGTCACCGATGGAAGACCCACGATCGAGTTCGTTCGGACGGCGCCGCGCGAGGGAATCCAGGTCTTCGACGTCAACGTCGAAGGCCGCACCGCGGAAGCGGCCAAGGCCGTGGTCGCCAAGGAGATTGCGGCGCACGCCGCGCACGGGAGCCTGCTCTTCCCACGGGTCCGGGGAACCCTCTCGGACGGACGGATCGGGACCCTGGGGCTCCAGGCCTCGCGCGAGGAGGCGGATCGCCAGGGGGTCGCAACGGTGCACTGGGACCTGACGGAGGCACTCGGCGCGCCTTCCTCGGACGCCGCGATCGGCGGCGAGGCGACCGCGGAGCGCGAGACGGTCCGACGGCTCGGGTCCGAGCTCGGGGAGCGCGTTGCATCGCTTTCGGGCCCGCACGGAGAGGAGCGGATGCTGCAGCTCCTCCGCGAGCTTGGCACTCCGAAGGGCGAGGGCGAAGGGCGCAACGACTACGAGAGCGCGCGCGTCGATTCCGCGCTCCGGCTCCTCGGTCTGAAACGCCCGCTGGAGGAGTGACCCCGTGCAATTGCGACGGGTCCGCATGCGGAACCTCCGCAGCTACGAGTCGGCCGACCTCTCCTTCGGACCCGGCACCACGCTCCTCAGCGGCGACGTCGGGTCGGGCAAGACGTCGATCCTGTACGCGATCGAGATGGCGTTGTTCGGGTTCGCCGAGGTCGACCCGGCGTATTTGGTGCGGCACCAAGCCGGCGACGCTGAGGTGATCCTCTCGCTCGCCGACGACGAGCACCGCTACGAGTTCGGGCGTCGGTTCCGTCGGCGCCAACGGAAGGGCCGGGACGTATTCGAGCTCGAGTCGGCGTCGTTCTCGGTGGACGGCGCGACGACACCGTACTCGGTCACCGAGATACGCCAGCGGGCGATCGCCCTCCTCGGCTTCCCGGACAATCCCAATCCCCGGGCTCACTCGGATCTCTGGCGGTGGGCCGTGTACGTCCCGCAGGAGCGGATGCGCGAGGTCCTCGCCCAGGACCCGGAAGAACGCCTCCAGACGGTTCGCAAGGCCCTCGGGCTCGAGCAGTACCGGACCGCCGCGGAGAACGCTCAGCTCGTGGCGGCCGAGCTCCGTCGGATGGCCGATCGGTCGGAAGCGGAGGCGCGCGGCCGCGATCATCTCCTCGAGGAGCGCCCGCGGATCGTGCTCGAGGTCGCCGAGCGCGAGAGCCAGTTGAATATGGGCACCACCGACCTGGCGCGCGAGAACGCGGAGCTCTCGGCGGCGGAGGCTCACCTCGCCGAGCTCGAGGCCCGGGGCCAGGCGGTCGAGCGCGACCGCGGAGAGGAAGCACCGCTCGTGGACCGAGTCCGCGCCGACGAGGAGCGGCTGCGGGCCCTCGATGAGCGCGGTCGCCGGATCGCGGCCGATCGACTGCTCTGGGAGTCCCGCCGTGCGGCGACGCCCGATATCGAGGCCCGTCGGGCAGCCGGGCTCGCGACCCTCGCGTCGCTCGACGCATCGTTGGCCGGGTTGCGCCGTGAGCGAGAGGCGGGCACCCTCGCGGTGGCCGCCCTCGCCGCGGCCGAGGCCCGACGCGCGTCCGCGCGCGATGCCATCACCCACGCTTCGGCCGAGGTCGAGCGCAGAGAACAGGAGGTGGGGGGACTCCGCGAGGAGCTCTCGCGCCTACAAGCCGAAGGTCCCCAGGAGGAACCGCCGGCTCCGACGCGTCGAGCGATCGCCGAGATCGAACGCGCCGTCGAGGAGGTTCGGGGGCGCGTCGAGCGCTCGCTCGGTGATATCTCCCGATGGGAGCACATCGCCTCCGAGGACGAGGAGCTTCGGAACGCCGGCGTCTGTCCGCGGTGTCACCAGAAAGTGGATCCGAACGAGTTCGCCGTCCACTATCGGGAGGTCTCCGAGGCACTGGGCCAGGAGAGGATCGTGCTCGCATCGCTCCGGGGCGAGGCGTCGAAGCTCACCGAGGAACGCGGTGCACGCGAACGGTACGAGCGGAACCGGCAGAGATGGTCGGACCTCGAGACCGCTCGAGGGTCAGCACAGGAACGTCTGAACCGCACGGAAGCGCACCTCGCAGAAATACGGGAGCGGCGAGAGACCCTACACGTAGCGCTGCGCAGCGCGGAGGACGAGTTCGCACGGCTCCGACCTCTCGCCGAGAGGGCGAGCGCGACCGTAGCGGAGGTCGCCCGCCTCGAGAACGAGCGGGCGGTGCACGAGCGGCGCAATGCCATCCTGGCCACCGAGCTCGAATCGGCACGCACGGCCGAGAGCACGGTCCTCCGGCTCCTCGAAGAGGACGGCACATGGCGGGGGGAGCGGGAGGAACTCGCACGGCAGCTAGGGGAGCGACGCGAGAACCTGGCCCGGGTGAGACAGCGCCTCTCCGATGCGTCGGGATTGTCGGAGGAGATCGGGTCGGTCCGTCACCGCGTCGATTCCGCCCGCCGAGCGGTCGCGCAGACCGAACGGACACGAGAGCGCGCCCGGACCCTCGTCGAATCTGCCCATGCGCGACTCGCCGAGATCGACGTGCTCCTCCGGGAACGCCAGCAGCGCCTCGACGAGGCCCTACGGCACCGAGAGCTCGCGACGTGGTTCGGGAACGCGTTCCGGGAAGCGATCCTCGCTCTCGAGCACCGATTGCTCGCCCGAGCGCACGCCGAGTTCGAGCATGACTTCACCCGATTCTTCACGATCTTGGTCGAGGACCCGTCCCTCCTCGCGCGGTCCGATGCCTCCTTCTCCCCGGCCGTCGAGATCGAGGGAGAGTGGACCCCGGCGGAGGCGCTGAGCGGAGGGGAACGGACCGCGCTCGCCCTCGCCTTCCGGCTGGCCCTGGGCCAGGTCGTCCGAGCGGCCGGTCGCTTGAAGCTCGAGACGCTGATCCTCGACGAACCGACCGACGGCTTCTCCCCGGAACAGGTCGTCCGAATGGGGGAGCTCCTCGACGGCCTGGGACTCCCGCAGGTCCTCCTGGTGAGCCACGAGATGCAATTGACGGCCATCGCCGACCGCGTCGTGCGCGTGCAGAAGGAGGGAGGTCGGTCGATTCTCGTCACGACGGGGCCGGAAGGGGCAGAGGGCGCAGCGATCCCCGCGGAAGCGCCATCGCCGATCGCCCGGCGGCGTCGGGTTCGGACCCCCCGCCTCGACGCGGCGGGTGCGGGATCCTCCTAGTGGAGCAAGGCGTCGAACTCGGCCCGTTCCCACGGGTCCCGTGCGGCGATGGCCAAGTTCTGAGAGAGATGCTCCGCCGATTTCTGACCGACTAGAGGAGCGATCGTCCCCGGGGCAGAGCGGGCGAACTGGATCGCGCGGGTGGCGGCCTCGCGTGACGCGGCGGGCGTTGCGCCGCGCGCGAGACGCCCCTGCATGAGGGGAACGCTCGTGAAGCAGCCGAGCCCCAGAGCCGCGGCCGCGTCGAAGGTGCTCGCGAGATGGTCGTTCGCGCGTTGGACCGCGAGGGTCGCAGCCTCCGGCAATGCCAGGTTGAACGGGAACTGCACGAACCGGAATCCGTGCTCGGACCCACCGATCTCGCGCGCGAGCGCGACGATCGACTCGAGGGAGACGTACGACGGATCGTCCGGACCGACCCGGAGCGAGTCCCAGGTGGCGATCCCGTAGTGGCGGATCGAGCCGTCGCGACGCCGCTTCTCGAGCTCCGCGAAGGCGAGCGCAAGACGCCGACGGAACTCCTCCGCTCCCACCTCGGCCTGCTGCGACTCGGCCGGGTTGTGGAGATAGAGGAGGTCGATCGTGGCGAGGCCCAGATTCGAGCGCGACCGGTCGATCTGGTCCGACAGGTAGCGAGGCGTCATCGCGTGCGCGCCCCCCGCGATGTCGGCCGCGGCCAGCACGCCCGTATCGATCAGCTCTCGTCGGACCCACTCGGAGGGGGTGAGCTCGCTCTCCCCGTCGGGAGCGAGGTATCCGGCTTTGGTCGCGACAAATACCTCGTCCCGCTGCACGCTTCCCGATTCGAGGAGCCGCGCCAGCCCTCGTCCGATGCTCCGCTCCGCGCGCTGAGAGCGGTAGTTGATCGCGGTGTCGAGGATGTTGACGCGTCCGGAGGCGAGGCAGATGGCAACGGCCTGCTCGACGGCGAGGTCCGTCGCGGAATCCGGGCGCCCGAGATACGTTCCGAGCCCGATCGAGGAGATCTGAACCCCGGTCGATGCGTGGCGGAAGTGAGCGGGCGCGACGTGCCCGCTCGCGGCCGATCTCGCAGCGAACCGTTCGGTGCCGACCGACGTCGCGAACCCGTCGTGTCGATCCACGCTACGGGTGGCCGCGCGCAGAGAAAACCCATTCGCCATCCCTAAAACGGCGCGGGTCTCCTTGACCGCGACCGTGCCACGGCGGAAGTACGGGCATCTGCGGAAACCGATCCCTCCGATCTCGAGGGAGAAATGTCGCTTCTGCCGGCTGAGGCGTCGATGCCCGGTTCACCCGCCGACCGCGGGGTAACGACTCCTCCCGACGGTCGGACGTTACGTTCGCACCCGCGTGGGCTTTACCGGGCGACC
>JBGOSQ010000067.1:0-9709 GCA_041476045.1 Thermoplasmata archaeon
CGAGGACCCCGATCTCTCCGACCCGTTCGTGGACCCGGTAGGTCCCCGGCGGCGCGGAGGATCGGACCCCATCGACCACGTGCACGTCCGCCTCCTCCTCCCAGAGGTCGAGGAGCTGCGTCGCGTCCGCCGACGCCTCCGCGACGCGGATCGCGCTTCCCACCTCCCGATGGAGAGCGCGAACGACGTCGAGCCCGCACCGGTCGTCGTGTCGGTGCTCCGTTCCAACGCCGATGACGAGCGTCGAGGCGTCCCCGGGACGCGCCCGCGTCACGCGCGCTCGATCGTCATGTTCAGGAAGTGCGTCGCGCACGAAATGCACGGGTCGTGGTTGCGGATCGCGCGTTCGCAGGCATCGGTGAGCGCGGCATCGGAGAGCGCGAGCGATTGGCCGACCAGGTGGCGCACGTCGTCCTCGATCCGCTTCTGGTTCTGGGAGGTGGGGGCGACGATCTTGGCCTCCTCGATGAGGCCGCCCGTGCCGAGCCGGTAGCGATGGAAGAGCATCCCCCGCGGTGCCTCGGTCACCGCCGCCCCGCTCGCCGGCCCGACGCGCGCGGGCGGAGCGACGAACGGGGTATCCGGCATCCGATAGGTGTCGAGGATCCGCAGCGCCTCCTCGAGGGCGTAGACGATCTCGACCGATCGGACGACGATGCTGCGGTACGGGTTGCGGACGATCGGCTCGAGACCGACCTCCCGGGCGATGGCGAGGGCGCGACGCCCGAGCCGGTCGTGGTTGAGCGCGTAGCGGGCCATCGGGCCGACGAGGTATGCCCCCGCACCCTTGTGCACGGACTGGAGGGCGTGCGAGTGGGGGACCTGGACCTCCTCGAACTCCTCTTCGAACCGGTCCGAGGCGATGCGGGTCCCGCGGTTCGACACGACCTCGCCCTCGTTCATCGCGTACTCCTCCGGGTGCTGGAGCGCGACGAACTCGTAGTCCTCCTCGATCTCCGGAAAGGGGAGGCGCGACACGAACCGCACCGTCTCCTCCGCGATCCCGAGCGCCGCCTCGAGCTGGGCCCGCAGCGTGGCGAGCTCCTCGACCGAGGGGCACCGGTAGAAGCCGCCGACCCGGACGTTGACGGGGTGGATCTCGCGCCCGCCGAGGAGGCGCATCAGCGCGTTGCCGGCCTTCTTGAGCTCCAAGCCCTGCGCGACGATCTTGGGGTGGTCCTTCGCCATCCGGACGGCGTCCGGGTACCCGAGGAAATCGGGGGCGTGGAGGAGGTAGACGTGGAGCGCGTGGCTCTCGATCCACTCGCCGCAGTAGAGGAGTCGACGCAGATCGCGGATCGGGCCGTCGACCGTGAGCCCGAGGGCGCGCTCCATCGCGTGGCACGCGCTCATCTGGTAGGCGACCGGACAGATGCCGCAGATCCGCGCGGTGATGTCCGGCGCCTCGAGGTACGATCGTCCCCTAAGGAACGCCTCAAAGAACCGCGGTGGCTCGAAGATCCGCAGCTCCACCTCGTCGACCCGGTCTCCCGTGAGACGCACGCGCAGCGCGCCCTCGCCCTCGACGCGCGCGAGGTAGTCGACGGCGATCGTCCGCTCGGTCATGGGACCGGAGGGTCCTCCCGGACCGCCTCGCTCGCCTGACGGAACGGTGGCGCGTTGGCGTTGAACGTGCGGAAGATCCGGCGGATGTCTTGTGCCGGCATCGCGAGCACCCGGAGCTGCTGGGTGAGCGAGGCCGTGTTCGGGGCGTCCTGCGGGCCGAAGCAGCCGTAGCACCCCCGGTGGAACGTCGGGCAGATCGCCCCGCAGCCGGTCTGCGTCACGGGGCCGAGGCACGGAGTTCCGTGGGCGACCATCACGCAGACCGTTCCGCGTCGCTTGCACTCGACGCAGACGCTCTCCGTCGGCACGTCGGGCGTTCGGCCGCCCAGGTACGCGCTGAGGACCTCGAGGAGCTGCTCCTTCGAGATCGGACAGCCCCGCAGCTCGAAATCGACCGGGACGTGGTCCCGGATCGCGGTCGACGTCGCGAGGGTCGCGATGTACTCCGGCCGTGCGTAGACCACGCGCCGGAACTCGTCCACATCGGCGAAGTTCCGCAGCGCCTGGATCCCGCCCGCGGTCGCACAGGCGCCGATCGTGATGAGGACGTTCGACTGAGCCCGGATCTCCCGGATACGCCGCGCGTCGCTCTCGGTCGTGATCGATCCCTCGACGAGCGTGATGTCGTACGGACCCTCCGAGGTCGCCTTCGATGCCTCGAGGAAGTGGGCGATCTCGATCTGGTCCGAGAGCGGCAGGAGCTCGTCCTCGCAGTCCAGGAGCGTGAGCTGGCAGCCGTCGCACGATGCGAACTTGAAGACCGCGAGCCGGGGCTTGCCGATCCGCGCCATCTAGATCTCCCGGACCGAGAGCCAGGGCCGCAGGGCGCCGTACGACAGGACCGGACCGTCCCGGCAGACGAACGCGGGACCGAGCTGGCAGTGACCGCAGAAGGCGACCGCGCACTTCATGTTCCGTTCCATCGACAGATGGATCGACGACTCCGGGAGCCCGCGATCGAGAAGGGCGCGCACGGAGACCCGCATCATGATCTCCGGCCCGCAGACGAACGCGACGGTCTGGGCGGGATCGAACCGCGCGTCCGGGAGGCGCGTCGTCCCGACGCCGACGTCCCCGTACCAGTCGCGTCCCGCCGCGTCGACGGTCACCTGGAAGCGCCAGTCGGTCCGCTGACGCCACTCCTGGATCTCGGGATAGTAGAGCAGGTCGCGTGGCGTGCGCGCGCCGTAGATCACCTCAACGCGCCCGAACCGCTCCCGGTGCGCGAGGACCTCGTACAGCACGGGCCGCAGCGGGGCGAGGCCGAGCCCTCCCGCGAGGACCACCAGGTCCTTCTTCTGTGCCGCGAGGAGCGGCCACCCCCGTCCGTACGGCCCCCGGACCCCGATGACGTCGCCGGGGGCGGATCGGGAGAGGGCGGTGCTGATCTTGCCGACGCAGCGGACGGTGTGCGTCAGGGTCCCGGGGAGCGCCGGATCCCCGCTGATCGAGACCGCGACCTCGCCGAGGCCGAACGCGTAGAGCATGTTGAACTGGCCGGCCGAGAACCCCGAGGGCGGCCGTCCGTCGACCGGATCGAGGACGACCGTCGCGGTGTCGGAGGTCTCCGAGGTCCGGCTGCGCACGCGGTACGGAACGGGGGCGAGCGGCTCCGCCCACGCCGGGTCGGACCGCACGCCCGTCGGGGAGCTAGACTCCATGGAGATCGAGGAGCTGGAGGCGAGTGTTCTCGAGGCGCTGGGCGATCACGGGGAGCAGTTTCAGCAGGAACCGGTAGCCGGACTCCGGGTGCGATGAGAGCGCGCGTCGGAGCGCCTCGGCGTCGAGCGCCACTGCGCGCGTCGGCTTCACGGCCCGCGCATCGAGCGCCCACCGGTGCGGCTGGACCAGCCACGACCAGCCCAAGACCTCCCCCGATCCGATCGTCTGGATCGTACGTCGGGGCCGGTTGGGTGCGGCGGCCTCGAGCGCGACCTTTCCGTGGAGGAGGAGCAGGAAGGCGTCCGCCGGGCCGCCCTCGTGGACGAGCATGTCGCCCGTATCGAACCGTTTGATGACCGCGTGCCGGCTGATGAGCTCGAGGAAGGCGGGGTCCATCCCGTGGAAGAACGGATGCTCGGCGACGAGGAGCCGGATCTCGGGCGCGGATCCGCTCATGGCGCCTTCCCCACGACGCCCGGGGTCGGCGGAGGCACGCGGATCGCCGCCACCTCCTCGGTGAGATCGATCCCGACGGGACACCAGGTGATGCATCGCCCGCACCCGACGCACCCCGAGACATCGAACTGGTCGTGCCAGGTCGAGAGCTTGTGGGTGAGCCATTGGCGGTACCGGGACTGCGGGCTCGTCCGGACGCTCGTCACGTGGAGCTGCGTGAAACCGACGTTGAAGCACGAATCCCACCGTCGGCTCCGCTCGGAGGAGGTGCCGGTCATGTCCGGCACCTCCTCCGTCGTCGTGCAGAAGCACGTCGGGCAGACCATCGTGCAGTTGGCGCACGAGAGGCAGCGCTTCGCGACGATCTCCCAGCGCGGGTGTTCCAGGTTGCTGGCGAGGGCCTCTCGGACCCCCTTCGCGTCGAAGTCCCGGCCCATGCGCTCCGCGCTGCGCGCTACAACCGCGTCGACGTCCCCTCGGTCTGATTCCGTCGCGGGCGCGAGCGCTACCCCGTCGAGGACCTCGCCGCCCTTGGGGGAGCCGACCTCGACGACGAAGTGATGGTGGCCCGGGGCGAGGATCTCCGTGAGCGACAGGTCGAAGTCCTTCCGAACGGCCGGCCCAGTGCCCATCGAGACGCAGAAGCACGTCCCCCCCGGTTCGCCGCACTGGACGGCGACCCGGAGCGAACGATCGCGGCGGGCGACGTACGACGGGTCCTTGACCGCGCCGTCGAAGACCCGGTCGGTGACGCCCATCGCGGCAATTTCGCACGCGCGGACGCCCAGGAGGGCGAGCGGCGGATCGTGCGAAGGAGTGGGGCGGACCTCGAATCCCTCGCGCGTTCGCACCGCGGTCCAGAGGCTCTCGCGCGCGGGCGAGAGGAACCGGCGCCAGCTGTGGGGTCCGACGGCGAAGCCGAAGACCGCTTCGTCCCCGCGTCGTTCCAGTCGGTACGAACCGGCCGACTGACGATCGGTCCAGCCGATCGGCAGGTCCTTGTCCGATCGGATCTCGCCGTAGACGATCGCCCCGTCGCGGACCGTCGGGCCGACGACCTTGTAGCCGGCCGACCAGAAACGCGCGATGAGCGCGTCGAGACCGGGACGATCGAGAATCCAGCGCGATCCCACCCGCCGATCGACCGACGACGTCATCGGCTCCCTCGTGCGGGCGCGCGACGTCCACGGGAGCTCCCCAGCGTTCCGGTGGTCGGTCGGCGTGGGACGCGGAGCATGACCCCACAGCCGGTTCGGGACTAATAGTCTGCTTGGTAATCCGCGATTGACGGTGGGGCCGTCCCCCCCAACGCACGAAATCCGGTCCGCGCGCCCTCGGTAGCCTACCGGGACGGCGGGGTGCGTTCGTTGGTCTGGCCCTGCGCCGGGGGACGAAGACCCAGGAGCGTGGGGCTCTGCGACGTCATCAGGACCCCGATCACGATGAGGGCCAGACCCCCGACGAGACCGATCCCGATTGGTTCGCCCAGGAGCACGGCGCCGCCGACGATACCGAACACCGGGCTCACGAACGTCACGGTCGAGGCTTGCGTGGGCCCGGCGTGCTCGATGAGGTAGTAGTAGACGAGGTAGGCGAACGCCGTCGAGGCGAGCCCGAGCGCGAGGGCGGCGACGACGACGGGGGTCGACCACGCGAACGGTCGGTAGACCACCACCGACGGTGGGATGAGGACGAGCGCCGCGGTGAGCTGGAGGCCCAGCGAGAACGAGACACCCGGGATCGGGAGCGCGGCGCGCCGCAGGAAGACCCCGTAGAGCCCGTAGCACGCGGCGGCCAGGATCGAGGCGCCGACCGAGAGCCCGTCCGTGAGACCGATCTCGAGCCCGTTGGAGCCGACCGCGATCGTGACGCCGATGAACCCGAGCAGGAGTCCCAGGACCCTGCGCGGCGGGAACGCCTCACCGAGCCACACCGCGGCCCCGAGGGCGGCGAAGAACGGCGTCGACGCGTTCAGGACGGTCGCGAGCGACGCCGTGATCCGGAGCTCCGCGAAACCGATCAGGGTCGTGGGGAGCGCCGCGAAGAAGAAGCCGCCGAGGGCGAGCGGTCCGATGTAACGACGGACGTCCGCGAGAGCGGGGCGGGCGGCACCGCGCACCGCGAGGTAGGTCAGGATCGCGAGACCGCCCACCGCGAACCGGGTCCACATGAGGAGGACCGGACCCATCACCGGCGCGGCGACGCGGATGAAGACGTAGGAGAGACCCCAGATCCCCCCGAGGAGCAGGAGCAAGAGCAGTTCGCGAGGCCGCACGCCGCGCTCACCCAGGCGACCTACATAACCGACGAGAGCGGAAGGCGATGGAGCGCGTGGTCCATCGAACGATCGGGCGACCGAGCCGAGCGGGCGCGCGGCTCCACCGCTCGGAGAGATCGGCGCGGGGCCCCGGTCCTTCTCCTCGGTCCGGAAGGGAGCGCGAGCGCCCCGACTACCCCATCATGGGGGGCGGTGTTTCCTTCCCGTCGGCGGGATCGTGGGGAGTCCGAGGGAGACGCCCGTTCATGACGAGGGCGGACAGGAGCCCGGCAGCGGCGATCGGAAGGGTCCACCACCAGACGTCCTGGATCGAGAGCGCCCAGGCGGAGCTGACCTGAACCGGCGGAAGCGCGAACGCTGCCGGTGAGTTCACCGGAACGCCGAGGAGGGCGGACGCAGCGTTGCCCTGGAACGTCTGGAAGATCGAGAGGACGATCGAGCCTCCCAGGTTACCGATGAACCAGACGAGCGAGTTACCGGTCCCGACGGCGTCCTTGGGAACGCTGTACTGGATCGCCAGCTGCGTGGGAGCGAAGGTGAGCCCGACGCCGAGGCCGAGAGGGATGAGGGCTCCCGCGAGACCGATGGGGATGAACCCGGCCGAGAATCGAACGATGGGCGGTTCCGTCGGAACGGCTGTCAGGAGGAAGCAGCCAAGAGTGACGAGTGCGAGACCCAGGACGACAGGAGGCCGGTATCCCGTCACGGTGACGAGGTAGCCACCGAACGCCGCCCCGACGATCATCGGGACCATGAACGCATAGAGGAGATCGCGGCTCAGGTCGGTGCTGCCGCCGAGGCCGAGGATGACCAGGTACGGGATGAACGTGATCACGACCACGAGGACCGCGCCCCGAAGGAAGTTGACCGCGCTGCTCGCTGCGATGAGCCGGTTCCGGAAGTAACGAAGCGGGACCAGCGGGTCTGCGGTGCGTGACTCCTGGAAGAGGAAGACCGCGAAGAGCACGACGGCGATACCGAGCAGTGTGATGGTCCGCGGATCGGACCAGCTCCACCCGAACGACGTCTCGACGAGCGCATAGATGAGCGTGCCCACCCAGCCGTCCATCAGCCCCGCTCCCGCGGCATCGAACGGCAGCGGTCGTCGGGTCGGGCGGAGAGGGCCGAGGAAGGCGACGACGAGGGCGATCGCGGCGAACCCGACCGGGAGGTTGACGAAGAAGATCCAGCGCCACGTGGTCGTGTCCACGATGTAGCTCCCGATGAGCGGCCCGAACACGATCGCGATCCCGAAGACCCCGGAGAGGACACCGGCGAGCCGGGCCGCTGCTTTCGGGGGGAACAGGTCGGCGACGATCGAGAACACGACGGTGAAGAACGCGCCGCTTCCCACCCCTTGGACCGCGCGGAAGACGATCAGCTCGTTCAGGTTCTGGCTGAGCCCGGCGAGGGTGGAACCGACGAGGAAGATCGCGAGGCCCATCAGGTAGAACGACCGGCGCCCAAATCGGTCGGAGAGCTTGCCGAAGATCGGGATCGCGACGGTCTGGGCGATCAGGTAGCCGCTGACGACGAACGCGAATCCCGAGGTGCCGTTGAGATCGGCGGTGATCGTCGGGAGCGCGGTGGCCACGATGAAATTGTCGAGCGCGCCGAGCAGGAGGCCCATCAGGAGCGCCAGCAGGATGGCGATGCCGCGGCCCCGGGAGGGCGGCGCCGGCTCCGGTGGAAGTGCGGAGCCATCCTCGCCGATCGGGAGCGGTTCGCTCATCGCGACCCCCCGCCGGAGGCGGGCTGGGCGGCCCGATGGTTCGGGGGCGACGCGGACAACCGTCGGGGCAGGGGGCAGAACATGGGTATCGACCGCCGCCGCGGGGTCTGGACCCGTATGAAGTTAGCGGGAGGGGTGGCGCCGACGCCACCGCCCCTCCGGAGGCGGTCCGGTCACGGCTAAGGTCGAGGGAGCGATCCCGAGGATCCGCGGTCACCGGCGCGGGCGGGACCTGTGGTCGTCGGCCGGACCGGCGGGAGTGCCTCGCCGAGCTTGCGCTGGTAGTCGAGCGGCCCGAGCTCGATCGATCGGGCCACGTCGCGGGGCAGGTGCGTCAGGGCTGTCACGGGCATCATCGCCGGAATGATGGGCCTCGGGGGTGATTCAGCTGGCGCACCGGTGAGCCTCACTCCCGGTGTGCGGTCGACGCCGGGAGGGGAGCGGGGCCGGAGAGGTACGGCCCCGCGATGGGGTGGGGTACTACTTGGGCGCCTCGGCGACCGGCGGGGTGCGGGTCCGGGACCGACGGAGGAGAACGACGACCACGACCAGCGCCACGATCACGGCGACCGCGATGCCCCCGTAGAGGTAGAGCGGGGTCGAGGAGGAATCCGAGGACGCCGGGGCACCGACGACGAGCGTGCCCACCATGCCGCTCGTGAAGTGGTAGCGGCAGACGAACTGGTAGCTACCCACCGACGGCACCGTTACGTTGACGAACCCGGTATGACCGGCGGCTATCGAGATATCGGCCAGAACGTGGGCGGTGTCGAACCAGGTCCCCGCGGCGCTCGTCGACGCGTCGGTCCCCGACGGAGCGGTCTGATTGACGCGCGAGGAGAGGGTGAACGTGTGGTCGTCCGATCCGGCGTTCTCGATCTCGAAGGCGATCTGGAGCGTCGTGACCGACGGCGACGCCGAGACGAAGGTGAACGCGGTCGTCGCGGTGATCACGACGAGGGTGGAGCCCGCCGATGGGTGGAACGACGCCGGCGACGCGCGCGCCTCGCGCGGGAGGGCGAGCGCAAGTCCGGCGAGGGAAAGAAGGGCCACGATCAGGATCGGCACGAGGATCGCGGCGTTCGACGTACGACGAAGGCCGGCGCGGGAGCCACCAACGGACATGCGACGAGGTCGGTCCGGGCGATTATGAACCCTCCCCCGACCCCCAGCGCGCGGGAATCACCTCGAGCGCCCTCGGGGGGCGCCGAACGAACGGCTAGGAAATGCGAAGGCGACGGAGTCCGGGCGGGAGCTTCGGATACTCGAGGTGCATTCCCTCGAGCGTCCCGACGAGCAGCGTCGAGATCGCGAGATCCCGGTACCAGCGGTGGTTCGAGGGAACGAGGTACCACGGGGCCCATCGGGTGCTCGTCCGGCGGAGCATCTCCTCGTACGCCCGCATGTACTGCGGCCACTTCCGTCGCTCCTCCAGGTCGGAGAGGCGGAACTTCCAGTGCTTCGTGGGATCGCGCACGCGCTCGTCGAGCCGCTTCCGCTGCTCGGCCCGGTCGATGTGGAGGTAGACCTTGAGAACGGTCGTTCCTTCCTGCACCAGGGTCCGTTCGAACTCGTTGATCTCGTCGTACCGCCTCGCCCAGACGCTCCGCGATGCGAGGTGGTGGACGCGGACGACGAGGACGTCCTCGTAGTGGCTTCGGTTGAAGATCACGATGTCCCCGAGGGCGGGGAGCCGCGCGTGCACGCGCCAGAGGAAGTCATGGTCGAGCTCCTCGACGCTCGGGCGGCGGAACTGCGCCACTCGAACCCCCTGCGGGTTGACCCCTTCGAAGACCCGGCGGATGGTCCCGTCCTTGCCGGACGTGTCCATTCCCTGGAGGACGAGCAACACGCGCCGCGCGTGGCCCGCGTAGAGCCGCTCCTGTAGAGGCTCGAGCCGGTCGCGGAGACGCGCCGTGGCCGCGAGCGCCGCCTCCTTTCCCCCGGAGAAGCCCGGGGTCCGGTCGGCGTCCCCTCGGCGGAACCGGACGTGGGTGCCGGGAGAGATGGGGACG
>JBGOSQ010000068.1:0-9421 GCA_041476045.1 Thermoplasmata archaeon
CGTTCGTACCCGATCGCGACGACCTCGATCATCGGGATCGGGTTCATCGCGTACAGCGTCGTCTTCCTCGTACAGTTCCTCGAGGCGTTCCAAACGTCGGCGGCCCTCCCCGCGATCGTCGCGGGGATCGTCGTCGGCCTCGCGCTCGTCGTCGGAGCCGGTGTCCTCTCGATCTACCTGAGGAACCGACCCACGGTGACCGACCGCGGAACGCTGCCCGGCTGAACGCGGTTCTAGGCTCGGCCGTCGAGCGCCGCGCGCAGCTCGTCCATCGACACGTCGAGGCCGCACCGGGTCCGTAGGATCTCGGCCGTGCGATCGAGCGTGCCCACGTCGTCGTACGCCCTCCGCGCGAGCGTCACCAGGTCTTCCCAGTAGTTCCACGGGAAGACGACCCAGACCCACGCCTCCCGGGGGATCTCCTCGGCGAAGTAGGTCGGGACGAACTTCGAATGCGAGATGTGCAGGCACGTGGCGCTCTCGACGCGCCCGGCCCCCGCCTCGCGCACGTGCGCGCTCGCGAGCTCCAGGCTCTGGCCGGTGTCCGTGATGTCGTCGACGATGAGGACGTTCTGCCCCTTCACCGGGCCGCTCAGGCCCTCGGTGAGCTCCGCACGACCGCTCGGCGTCGCCGTCACGCCCCAGTGCTGGGCGCGCAGGCTCACGAGACGCTTGATCCCGAGGCGGTCCGCGACGAGGCGCGCGGGGACCCAGCCGCCCCGCGTGAGCGCGACGATCGTCTCCGGCCCCCGGCCCGCCGCACGGACGCGCGCGGCGATCGTCTCGGCCCACCGGTCCGCCTCGGACCAGGTCGTCCGACGGCACCGCGGGTAGTCGGTCATCGTCGGGACCGAAGGGCGAGGGGAGGAAAGGGTTGCCGCGGGGTCTACGGGTAGATGCCGCGGATCGTGATCGCGTCGGCCACGCGCTGGACCGCCACCATGTAGGCGGCCGTCCGGTTGTGCACGTGGTTCTTCTCGGCGATCTCGTGGACCTTCGCGTAGGAGTGGGTCATGACGCGCTCGAGGCGCTCGTTGACCTCGCCCAGTTCCCAGAAGTACCCCTGGATGTCCTGCGCCCACTCGAAATAGCTCACCGTGACGCCGCCCGCGTTCGCGAGGATGTCCGGCAGCACGGTCACTTTCTTCTCGTAGAGCGTCTTGTCCGCCTCGGGGAGCGTCGGGCCGTTCGCGGCCTCGGCGACCATCCGCGCCTGGATCTTGTCGGCGTTCTTCTTGGTGATCTGGTTCTCGAGCGCGGCGGGGATGAGGATGTCGGCCTTGCATTGGAGGAGCTCCTCGTTCGAGATCGACTTGGTCCCGGGGAACCCGATGACCGAGCCGGTCTTCGCCTTGTGCGCCTCGACGGCGTGCGGGTTGAGGCCATCGGCCTTGTAGATGCCGCCCTGCGAGTCCGAGAGCGCCACGATCTTGGCGCCCTGCTCGTCGTACAGGATCTTCGCGACGACGCTGCCGGCGTTGCCGAACCCTTGGACCGCCACGGTGCCGTTCTTGACCTTGACGCCGGCGTGCGGTGCGGCCTCCCGGATGACGTAGGCGCACCCGCGCCCCGTCGCCTCGCCGCGCCCTTCGCTTCCGCCCAAGGCGATCGGCTTGCCCGTCACGACGCCGGGGACGGAGTAGCCGCGCTGCATCGAGTAGGTGTCCATGATCCACGCCATCGTCTGGGCGTCGGTGTAGACGTCCGGCGCGGGGATGTCCATCTCCGGGCCGATGATGGGAGAGATCTCCGACGCGAACCGCCGGGTGAGGCGCTCCAGCTCCCCCTTGCTCATGTGCTTGGGATCGCAGATGATGCCGCCCTTGGCGCCACCGTAGGGCAGGTTGACCACCGCGCACTTCCAGGTCATCCAGGCGGCGAGCGCCCGTACCTCGTCGAGCGAGACGTTGGGATGGTACCGGATCCCGCCCTTGCACGGCCCGCGCGCCATGTTGTACTGGACGCGGTAGCCGGTGTAGACGTGGTAGTTCCCGTCGTCCATCCGGACGGGGAAGTTGACCGTCAGCTCGCGCTTGGGGTGCTTGAGGATCTCGCGCATCCCGTTGTCGAGCTTCAGCAGGTCGGCGACGATGTCGATCTGGCGTTTGGCCGTTTCAAAGGGATTGGCTTGGTCCGATAGGTTCGCCATTGGTTACCCACTCCTGGGTCGCGGTTCCCACCGGGGGTGGCCTACTTGAGGCTAACGTGGAGAGTGTGAGAGCGAGTCACGGCGACCCGTCACTCGGGGACGAAACGGTGCCCTCGGCCTCTCACGGTTCGCGCCAGCGCGCGAGGTACACGGCCGCGAGGCCGCACGCGATCGTGATCGCGACCAGGCCCGCGAGATCGAACCACGGCGAGTTGAGGAACCCCGGCGTGAGCGAGCCGTACGAGAGCCCCACCGCGGAGTTCGCGAGCTGTCCGGCGTAGGTCGATGGCGCGAGGAAGGCGACCCACTGGTAGTCGGAGGGAATGCGGGTCGCGGGGTAGAACAACGGTGGGATGATCGACAGCGTCGAGAAGACGAGCGTGCCGATCGGCCAGATCTCGCGGAGCTGTCGGAAGAGCGTCGAGATGAGGAACCCCAGCGTCGTCGCCATGAGCCACGTGAGGAGGATGACGCCCAGGAGGACCGCGAACGTGAGCCAGCCGAACGGTCGGACGAGCTCCAGGATCGCGAGGAAAAGGGTCAGCGCGGGGAGCGCGAAGGCGAGCTCGCTCAGCGCCATCCCGAGAACGTAGCTGATCGGCCGGACCGGGCTCGCGACGTACACCTGCTGGAGCTGGCGTTCGAGGCGCAGGTACGCGCAGTCGTTCATCATGCCGTTCCCGGTGAAGAGGACGGTGAACAGCGTCCCCCCGACGACGCCGACCGGGAAGAACGCCGGATCGCCGATCACGCGGAGGAAGAACAGGAAGCTGAACGGAGTGAGGAAGACCGCGGCCACCAGGAGCGGCGATCGCCAGAGCGGGAGCAGCCCGTTGAAGTAGCAGAGCCGGACCACCGCGTTCAGCTGCAGCGCGACGCTCATGCCTCGTCCTCCTCGATCCCCTTCCCGACGAGCTCGAGGAACGCCTCCTCGAGCGTGACGGGACCGACGGTCATCTCGATGCCGCGCGCGAGCGCGCGCTCGGTCAGCTCCCGGACCGACGTGCGGCCCGTGAGGAGCACCAGACGGTTCCGCTCGGCGAAGACCTGTCCGTATGGAGCGAGCTCGGCCTCGGTGAACCCGCCGGAGAACTGGAGCCGGACCTCGCGGCGGACCGTCGACTTGAGCGCCTCGGGGGCCCCGCGGTAGAGGATCTTGCCGCCTTCGATGACCGCGAGCTCCTCCGACAGCTGCTCCGCCTCATCGAGGTAATGCGTCGTCAGGAGCACCGTCGAGCCCTTGCGGACCGCCGTGCGGATGACCGCCCAGACCTGGCGACGCGCGAACGGGTCCATCCCGAGCGTCGGCTCGTCCAGGAAGAGGAACGGGGCCTCCGTCGCGAGGATCATCGCGACGAGGGTGCGCTGCTGCACGCCGCCGCTCAACCGGTACGCGGGCTCGTTGGCGAACCCCGTGAGCCCCATCGCGACGAGGATCTCTTCCGTCCGCGCCTTGGCGGACTCGGCCGAGGCGCCGCGGACCCGGAGGTACTCGCAGACGTGCTCGCGCGGGGTCATGTGAAAGAAGGGACGGCCCTCCTGCGGGACGAGGGCCAAGTCCGGCCGGACCTTCCACGGCTCCCGGACGACGTCGTGGCCGAACAGCTCGACCGTCCCCGACGTCGGGAGGAGGAGCGTGGCGGCGATCTTGATGAACGTCGTCTTGCCGGCGCCGTTCCGGCCCAGGAACCCGAAGAGCCGTCCCTTCGGGACCGAGAGGTCGACCGCGTCGAGCGCCCGGACGGTGCCGCGCCGGCCTCGGTAGGTCTTCGTGAGACCGCGGGCGACGAGCGCGTCCATCCCCGCGGCGAGTGCCGAGGGAGGAAAGCCGTATCGGACGGGTCCTCTACGAGGGCCGCCGTGCACCGCCGAGCCGGAACGGCCGCCAGCCGCCCTCCGGCATGGGGCGTCGGTGTCCGTCCGATTCGAGCCAGGCGCCGGAGCCCTCCTCGACCCGTCCTATCGCGGTGAGCGGGCAGCCCACCCGGCGGAGCGAGGCGCGAGCGGGCGCGAACGCCTTGTGCGGGATTGTCGCGAGGAGCTCGTAATCGCCGCCGAGGAACGCGGGGCCCAACTGCGCCGACGGATCCGGTACGGCGCGCCGCAGGTCGGGGTCCAATGGAAGCTGCTCCCAGTAGACGACCACGCGGACCCCGCTCGACGCCGCGATGAGGCGCGCCGAGTCGGCGAGACCGTCCGAGGTATCGATCATCGCTCGCGCCCATCGGGCGAGGCGGGGACCTTCTCGAACCCGCGGACGGACCCGGAGGAGCTCGGCCCTCGCCCGGCTCGAGGACGGGGCTCGGCGCCACCCGAGGACCGCGAGACCGCCGCGGCCGACCGTTCCGGTCGTGACCACGAGGTCTCCCGGGCGCGCGTGCGTCCGCGGAGCGAGGTAAGCCCGGTGCGCCGTTCCCACGAGGGTGCCGACCACGCTCGCCCGCGCCGAGGGCTTGGTATCGCCTCCGACGATGTGCGCGCCGAACCGGGCCAGCTGTCGCTCGGCGCCGTCGACGACCGATCGGGCCCACGCCTCGGTGGTCCCGGGCGGCACCAGGAGGTCGAGGAGGAACGCGACGGGTCGGCCCCCCTTCGCCGCGATATCGCTCAGGTTGACCGACGCCGCCGCCGCGCCGATCGCGCGCGGCGACGAGCCGGACAGGAAGTGGAATCCCTCGACGAGCGCGTCCGAGGTCAGGAGCACGACGCGATCCGATCCGATCGGAAGGGCCGCGGTATCGTCGCCGACGGGGAGCGGTCCCACCGGCGCCCCGAGACGGCGCGCGAGCCAGGCATGGAACCGCGCCTCGTCGAGGGCGCCGGTCGAGGCCCGACGATGGGTCGACCGACGCTCACTTGTACGGGACGAACTCGCTCCCAAGGAGCTCCCGGCCGAGGATGATCCGCATGATGTTGAGACCGCCCTCGGCGCCGACCATGTACGACATGACGCCGCGGAGGCCGAGCTCGAGCCCGACGTCCTTCGTGTAGCCGGCGGCGCCGAACCACATCATCACGCGCTTGACCGCTTCGAACGCGATCGGGGGCGCGGTGAGCTTCACCGAGGCGACGGCGCGGTCGACCTCCGAGCGATGGCTCGTGTCGCCCTTGAGCGTGTACTGGTCCAGGAGCCAGGCCGCCCGCCGGCACTGCCACTTGACCGCCTCGACCTGGGTCCAGAGGTCGACGAGCTCGAACTGGATCGCCTCGAATTTCCCCAAGGGCTGGCCGAAGACCTGCCGCTCCCGGATATACGTCATCCCGGTCTCGAGCGCGCGCTCGGCTGCGCCGATGCACGCGGCCGAGACGAAGGTGCGTGCGACGGAGAACCCTTCCATCGCGGCCGCGAACCCCTTCCCTTCGGCGCCGATGAGATACTTCTCGGGGACCCGGACGTCGTCGTATGTGAGAGCGCCGGTCGAGATCCCCATCCGCCCCATGTTCTCGAACTTTTGCGTGGCGATGCCGGTCGAGCGCGTCGGGACGTAGACGAAATTGAACCCGTCGCGGTCCGAGGCGCGCGTGAGGGTGAGGTGGCCGCCGCCGAGCGTCTTCGCCTCCTCGACGCCGGAGACGAACGACTTCTCGCCGCGGAGGACGAGGTCGGCCCCGTCGCGACGGGAGCGCGTCCGCATGTTGGCGAGATCGCTCCCACCGGTCGGCTCGGTCGTCGCGATCCCGAGGAAGGCGCGCCCCTCGCAGACTGGGGGCAGCACCTCGCGGCGAGCCTCCTCGGTACCGTGGCGGCTCAGGACGTAGCCCCAGCCCGCCTCGAGCAGGAAGAAGACCGCGGTCGCCATCGAGAAGTCGCCCCGCCCGATCTCCTCCGCCGCGATCTCCGTAAGGACCGCGGAGGCGCCCATTCCGCCGTACTCGGTCGGGACCGGCATGGCGAGGAGGCCGAGCCGGGCCATCTCCGCGAGGACCTCCGACGGGATCCGTCCCTCGGAATCGATGCGCCGTTCGTTCGGTCGTAGGACCTTGTCCCCGAACTTCCGGACGGCGTCCTGGAACGCCCGCTCCTCGTCGCTGAGAGAGAAATCCATCGCCGACCGCGCCGCGACGGGACTCCGAGTTAATATCGTACGCTCGGGCGCGACCGTCGGAGTCCCCGTGTCTTCGCCGTGCCTCAACGAACCGGTCGTCGCTCCCCCCGGCGCTCAGGACTCAGAGAGTCCGAGTCTCCGCAGATCCGAGCGGACCATGTTTCGTCGAGGACACTTCGGATGCGACGCCAGGGCCTCGGCGACCCCTTGGTTCACTACGATGTAGCTCCAGATCGCCGGCGACCCGTCGGGCCGGCTCGGGGTGACATTCCAGAAATCGCCGAAACTCTGGAGACTCGGACCGCAGAGCTGGGGCCACGGGATGGTCCGGATCCCGCCGAAGAGCTTGGGGAGGTAGACGCCGGAATCCCCGAGTCCGATTCGCCGCACGTGGTGACCAGGGTTCAGCCGCTGGGTAACGATCTTCCCGTCGATGGTGGCCGCGAGGGTATTGTCGAGCCAGCGGACCGGCTCGTGGCCCACCGATTCCGACCTGCCGCCGAACGTCGGAACGGCTGAGGCACCCGGAAGGGTCCGTCGCTCCGCCACCCTCTGATCGTCGGAAACGTGCGGACGCGCGAGCCACTTGTGGCGGGCCCCCTGCACCCTCAGGATGTTCTCCGGAGTGAGGAGTAGCAACGCGATTCGAGGCGGCCCGGGTCCCGGCCCCGTTCTTCCCATCGCACGTGCCAGGTCTCCGAGGTTTGCCACCGCCGGGGGATTCCACCAGTTGTGCCACGTCCGGATCAGGGTGTTCTCGCCGAACGGTAGCTCCACGACAGCAGCCACACCGTTCGGCACCCGTCCGGGGGCGTGGAACCCGACGACACGGTCCTCACAGATCCGAATTCGCCCCGGCGCGCACCGCTGCTTGGCGAGCAGTTGGTGGCGCCCGTACGCGACACCTGTAGCGATCGCTCCGCCTATCACGACGAGTGCGAACGTCGCCGACGCCCGGGGTCCGTAGACAGAGGCGTGGGAGAAGAACAGGGCTCCCAGAAACAATGGGCCTAGAGCAACGATGGCGCCGCTGCCGATTGCTGGGCCCGTCAGTAGGGGGAGCACCGGATTCTCCCACTCCACTCCAGATTCCGACGTAGCGGCGACGAGCGGAGGCGCTCGACCCGGGCGATCCCGTAGGTTCGTGGACTCCATCGGCGGCGGTTGACGCTCGGTCACCTCACAGGCGCAGTGTGCGATAACGGGCTCGCGGTCGCAGTGGCCGGGGCCGGTCGAGCTCCATCGGGGGAGCCGGGACATGTTCACAGGGACCATCGCGGCTGCGGTCCGCCTGTCGATTTACTTCCGACCCGGCGCGAGAACCCGCGGCAACTACTTTATCCCGCCCGGGCTCGCACCGTCGGGAACGGTTCGATGGTGGTCCGGGTCGCGGTCAACGGCTACGGCACAATCGGCAAGCGGGTCGCGGACGCCATCGCGAAGCAGCCCGACATGAAGCTGGTCGGGGTCGCGAAGACCCGCCCGAGCTTCGAGGCCCGCGCCGCGGTCGAACGCGGCTATCCCTTGTTCGTTGCCGGGGGCGGGAAGATCGAGGAGTTCGGCGTTGCGGGCCTCCCCGTGGCGGGGACGCTCGCGGAGATGCTCGAGGTCGCCGACGTCGTCGTCGACGCCGCCCCCGAGAAGGTCGGACGGGAGAACGCACGCCTGTACGAGGCCGCGAAGCTCCGGGCCGTCTTCCAGGGCGGAGAGAAGCCCGACGTCGCCGAGGTCTCGTTCAGCGCGCTCGCCAACTATGCCGCCGCCAAGGGTCGTCGCCGCGTGCGCGTCGTATCATGCAACACGACCGGCCTCGCGCGCGCGGCGGCCGTCCTTGAGCCCAAGTTCGGGATCGATGCGTGGGAGGCGACGATCGTGCGGCGCGCCGCCGATCCCGGCGAGTCGAAGAAGGGTCCGCTCAACGGCATCGTTCCGACCTTCAAGTTCCCCTCCCACCACGGACCCGACGTCCAGACCATCTTTCCGGACCTCACGATCGCCACTACGGCGGTCGTCGTTCCCACGACGCTCATGCACGTCCACGTGAACCACATCCGGTTCGCCCGCCCCCCGAAGGATACGCACGAGCTCCTCGCCGTCTTCCGGGCCTCCCCGCGGTTCCGGGTCTTCGACGAGTGGGAGCACGTCGACGGGACGCCGCAGGTGATGGAGTACGCGCGGGACCGCGGGCACGGCCGGCCCGACGTGATGGAGAACGTCCTCTGGACGAACGGGGTCCGCGTCGACGGGAAGGAGGCCTACTTCTTCCAGGCGATCCATCAGGAGTCGATAGTCGTCCCCGAGAACGTCGACGCGATCCGGGCGATGTTCGAGCTCGCCCCCGACGGACCGACCTCGATCGCGATCACCGACAAGACCCTCGGCATCGGCGCGCGCTAGCCGGGACCGAAGTCACCCGCCCGCGCGGCGGGCCGATGGAATAGTGGCGTTCAAATGGGCGAAGGGTATCGCGAGCCGGGGGCCGGAACCGGAACGTGTACGGATTGCACGGCGCGGTCCTTCACGTCGCGGCCGTCACCCTCCTCCTGGTCTCGCCGCTCGTCGTGACGAGCCACCCGTTCCCTTCCTTCCCCACCCCGGGGAGCGGCCCCGATACGATCAAGCTCGCCTTCATGCCCAGCGCAACCCACCTGAAGCACATCGTGACGGTCGTCATGGAGAACCACGACTACGACAACTACTTCGGAACGTACTGCACGACGCGCGGTCCGTACTGCTCGACGACGGGGAACGGGATCCCCTCGGGGACCTGCGTCCGCTACTTCCCCGCCCTTCCCCAATACGGCTGCATCTCCCCGTTCAATCTCTCCGCGAAGCAGCTCCTAGTCTCGGACATGCGGCACGACTGGACGAGCGGGACCGCGTCTTACGACGGGGGCGCGATGGACGGGTTCTACGCCGCCGAGGCGTACACGACGGTCCCCTTCGGGCACTACAACGGCTCGACGATCCCGATCTACTGGGACATGGCCCAGGAGTACGCGATGAGCGACAACTTCTTCGCGTCGAACCTGTCCTACTCGCTCCCGAACCACTGGGACCTGGTCGCGGGCCAGGCCCCGCCGATCACGTACAATTCGTACATCAAGAACGGCACCGACCGCGTGAAGTACCTCGACCAGTCGAACGCGACCGGGACAATCACCGACCTGCTCAACGGCTCCGGGATCAGCTGGGCGTACTACGACTACGCGCTCAAGCCGCAGGC
>JBGOSQ010000069.1:0-9308 GCA_041476045.1 Thermoplasmata archaeon
CCTCGATCCACGGCTCGATCTCCTGCGGCGTCTTCCGCGCGTCGGTGACGATCCACGCGACCTTCATTCCCGGGATCACATCGTACCCTTCCTCCTTGAGCTGGCGGAACACCCGAAGGAACGGAAGCGCGTCGCGGGTCGCCTCGTTGTACTGCTCCTCCGATCGGACCGACCGGGCGACGACGAGCTTCGGCGGAGGGACGTCGCCGTCGCGGCACTGGGCGACGAGCTCGCGCGCTCGAGCGACCGCGCGGTCGGTGTCCCCTTTGAGGACGAGGTCGAAGATCTCGAGGAGCGCCTCCGACTGGAAATCGAAGGCGTCCGTGCGCCGGGTCTCGTAGCCGCGGATGACGAGCTCCTCCTTGGGCCAGGCGGTCCGTCCGACGTAGCGCTTCTTCGCGCCGTGGGAGAAGAGCGACTCGTAGACCGATTGGAACTCGAAGGTCGCTCCCTCGACGGTGAAGCGCCGCGAGAGATCCTCGCCGAACGCGCGCGCGCCCTCGAGCGAAGGGACCGGCGACCGGACGAAGACGCTGTCCGTGTCCGAATAGACGACGTCGTGGCCCTCGGACTCCAGGGCGGAGATGATCCGCGTGATCGCCTCGCGCGCGAAGGCGGTGATCGCGGCGCCGATGTCCTTGTCGGTGAAGCGGTAGAAGCTCGACGCGAGGACTCCGTAGAAGGAGTTCATCAGGATCTTGACCGCGTTCTGCAGGCCGTCGTAGTACTCGCGGAGCTCCGGCGTCGCCTCCTCGCGCGAGAACTTCCGGAACCGGTCGCGGTCGGCGAGGAGCTCGCGGAGGATCTGCGGCACGATCCCCGGGCGGATGTCGGGAGTGACGAATCGCGCCCCGCCGGGGCTCACCGTCGCTCCCGTCGGGGAAAGGGTCGTGAAGCAGATGTTCTTCGCGATGATGATCGACGGGTACATCGCCTTGAAATCGAGGACGACCACCCATCGGTAGATCCCCGGCCGGATCGTGTGCACGTAGCCGCCCTCGATGGGATTGTCCCGGCGCAGTCGGTGGCTCGGGGGAACTCCGATGGCGAGCCGGTCGGCGCGAGGGATGAGCATCGCGTCGATGAACTGGGAGGTGCGGCCGTTGAGCCCCTCCTCGAGCGGCAGGTGCGCCACCGTCGCGAGGTCCGCGGCGCGTTCGATGGTGCGGAGGCGCTGGAGGATGCGGAGGGCCAGGTCGGCATCGTGCTCGCAGTACTCCATGACCCGCTGGGGATTCGCGGCCCATTCCTTCTCGATGTTCCGCCGGTCGACGTCGAGCTTGGTGTCGCCGAGGAGCGTGCGCGCGACGAACTGGAGCGTCTCCTGCTTCGGGCGGAGGTCGCGTCGGGCCGACCACCACGCATCCGCCACGATCCGGCCGGCGATCCGCCAGAGGCGTTCGCCCGCGTCCTTGGGCTCGCCGCGGTCGCGTCCGAGGGCGAGCGGGGGCAGCTTGAGCGCTCGCGCGCGCTCGACGAGGAGCGGAAAATCGTAGCCGCCGATGTTGTAGCCCGTGATGACGTCCGGGTCCTCGGCCGCCACAATCTCCACGAACTTCGTGAGGATCTCCGCCTCGTTCTCCGCGTGGAGGCGGAACGTCCCTCGATCCTTGCCGCCCCGGTCGACGACCCCGCAGAGGGTGAAGATCGTTCGGGCCCGGATCGCGTTCTCGATGTCAAAGGAGAGGACGGTGAGCGGAGGTCGGAACGGGTCCGCCGCGCGGATGTCGCTACCGTGGTCGGTGACCACCCGCACGACCCGCTGGACCGTGTAGATCGAGCGGACCGTGTCCGGCTCGTCCTCGGCCTCGAAGGCGATCGTGAGGCCGAGCCCCTTGTCGTAGAGGAACCGGTGAACGAACGGGATGTCGCACGCGAGCACGCTGTCCTCCTCGTTGGGGCGCCGGTATCGGTCGCGGTACTCCGGGACCCTCCAGGGCGAATGGAGCTCCACCCGGATCGCCGGGCGGTCGGCGCCGTGCGACCAGAGCGTGAGGTCGGTGACGGCGGTGATCTCCGGATCGGCCTTCAGCCGTTCGCGGGCCTCTGGGGTCGGATCCGTGATCTCGAAGTACGGCCGGAAGCCGTAGTAGCGCGCGACCAGGCTGGAGCCCTCCGGGGTCTTCCCGTAGAGCTCGACGACGACGTCAGCGCCGACGGAGCGGTAGGAACCGCCGAGGAGGAAGAGCGAAAGGGTTTCCACGCCGCGCGAAGCGGCGCTCGGGGCTAAGAGGTTTGGGTGGACGACGACGCGAGCCAGGCCTTCATGGCGGTCAGGTCGTGCTCCCATCGCGCGGCGTAGCGCGGCGCGTGCATCGGCGCGGCGGGGTGGATCAGCGGAAAGACGGGTCCAAGGGGGCCGTGCTGGACGAAACCGGCCGCTTCGGTGATCGGAGGCGCTGCGGGCACCAGCGCGTGGAGCGCGTACCGTCCAAGCGTGACGAGGTGCGCCGGACGGAGGAGGTGGAGCTGCCGGTCCAGGAAGCCGCGGCACGTGCGTTCCGCCACCGGATCGAACCGGTTGTCGGGGGGGCGGCACTTGATCAGGTTCACGATCCCGACCTCCTCCGGCGCGAGCCCGACGGTGCCGATGGCTCGGTCGAGGGCACGCCCGGCGCGCCCGACGAAGGGCCTTCCGACCCGGTCCTCGTCGCGGCCGGGGGCCTCACCGATGAACACGACCGACGGGTGCGGCCCGCCGCGATAGACGACCACGTGGGTCCGCCCGAGATGCAACGGACACCGGGTGCAGGCCCCGATCTCCTGCGTCAGCCGCTTCCACGCGGGTCCGATCGCCCCGATCTCGGGCGCTGCCAGGCGCGTCGCCGCGGAACCGGCCACGAACCCGAGCCGGACGCGATGCCATCAGGGTTTCGGCGTCGGGGACGGCTTCGGACGCGCGTCGGGCGTTCCCGGCGAGCGTGCGTGCCCCTCGCTCGAGGGAATCTTAAATAGGGGGACCGGGTGGCTCGGCCCCCCGAGCACTATCGATGGCGCCGCCGTCCGGATTGAACACCGCGGGCAAGCTCAAGAGCCTCCGCCAGCGTCGGCGCTGGTCGGACCGGTACTACAAGCGGCGGACGTTGCACCTCAAGGAGCGGTCGGACCCGCTCGAGGGCGCTCCGCAGGGCCGGGGCATCGTCATCGAGAAGGTCGGAGTCGAGGCAAAGCAGCCCAACTCGGCGATCCGCAAGTGCATCAAGGTCCAGCTCATCAAGAACGGCCGCCAGATCACGGCGTTCGCCGTCGGGGACGGCGCGATCAACTTCATTGACGAGCACGACGAGGTCCTCGTCGAGGGGATCGGAGGTCGTATGGGACGGTCCTACGGCGACATTCCGGGCGTCCGGTACAAGGTGATCCAGGTGAACAGCGTCTCGCTGGACGAGCTCGTGCGCGGGCGCAAGGAGAAGCCGCAGCGATGAGCGGATCGCCGACCCAGATGCCACCGTCGGAGGCCCCGGACGAGGGCCCGGTCGTCGTCCGACCGACACCGCCCCCGCCGCCGCCGTTCCCCCTTCCGCCCCTCTTCGGGAAATTCTCCTTCGAGGGGATCGAGGTCCACGACCCGGGCCTGCTCCCGTACCTCTACCTCCACCCGATCTACGCCCCGCACTCCGAGGGGAAGCTCTCCGGCAAGCCCTTCATGAAGACCCACATGCACCTGGTCGAACGGCTCGCGAACCACCTGATGAAGGGCGGGAAGTTCACGGGCAAGAAGTCCAAGGCGGTCACGACCGTCCGAAAGGCGTTCGAGGAACTCTCGAAGAAGGAGGGTCAGAACCCGCTCCAGATGCTCGTGAACGCGGTCGAGAACGCGGCACCGCGCGAAGAGGTCACGCGTCTCCAGTTCGGCGGCATCTCGGTTCCGCGCGCGGTCGATGCGGCGCCGTCGCGCCGGGTCGCCGTCGCGATCAGCAACCTGGCCCAGGGCGCGATCACCGCGTCCCGAAAGTCCACGAAGCCGATCCACTCGTGCCTGGCCTCCGAGATCGCCCTCGCGGCGAAGGGGGACCTGACGAGCTACGCCGTCGGCCGGAAGGAAGAGGTCGAGCGGGTCGCGCAGTCGGCGCGGTGAGCGGACAGTAGGACCCGACGATGACGCACATCCGTACCGAACTGGCGGCCGCCATCCCCGACATGATGCGAAACCTCGACCGGATCCGCAACATCGGGATCGTCGCCCATATCCACCACGGCAAGACGACGCTCTCGGACAACCTCCTCGCCGCGGCGGGGATGATCTCCAACGAGCTCGCGGGCAAGCAGCTCTACCTCAACTACGACGAGCAGGAGCAGGCGCGCCTCCTCACGATCAACAACGCCGACGTGACGATCGTCCACGAGTACGAGGGTCAGCGGCACCTCATCAACCTCATCGACACGCCCGGCCACGTCGACTTCGGCGGCGACGTCACGCGCGCGATGCGCGCGGTCGACGGGGCCGTCGTCGTCGTCTGCGCCGTCGAGGGCGTCATGGCGCAGACGGAGACGGTGCTCCGCCAGGCGCTGCGCGAGAAGGTCAAACCGGTCCTCTTCATCAACAAGGTCGATCGCGCGATCAAGGAGCTCAAGCTCAACGCCGACGCCTTCCAGAAGCGGTTCACGAACATCATCACCGAGGTCAACGAGCTCATCCGGAAGATGGCGCCGGAGGAGTTCGTCGACGAGTGGTCCGTCGATCCGCGGGACGGCTCCGTCGCCTTTGGCAGCGGCTACGAGAACTGGGCGATCAGCGTCCCGTACATGCTCAAGACCGGCGTCAAGTTCTCCGACCTGATCGAGTACGTCTCGACCGGGCGCTCGAAGGAGATCGCCCAGAAGGCGCGGATCAACGACGTCATCTTCGACATGGTCGTCCGCCATCTCCCGAGCCCCCTCGTCGCGCAGAAGTACCGCATCCCGAACATCTGGAAGGGCGACTCCGGCTCGGCGATCGGGATGGCCATGTCGAACACCGACGCGAACGGCCCTACGGCGTTCATGGTCACGGACATCACGATGGACCCGAACGCGGGCGAGATCGCCACGGGCCGGCTCTACTCCGGCCGCCTCCGGAAGGGGATGGAGCTCCAGCTCGCGGGGACGAAGATCAAGAACCGCATCCAGCACGTGTCGCTGTTCATGGGACCGGAGCGGCTGATGGTCGAGGAGGTGCCGGCCGGCAACATCGCCGCGGTCATCGGGCTCACCGATGCGTTCGCGGGCACGACGATGTCCGACGATCCTGGGATGGTGCCCTTCGAGGAGATCCGCCACGTCTCCGAGCCGGTCGTCACCGTCGCGATCGAGCCGAAGCACATGGGCGACCTCCCGAAGCTCATCGAGACGATGCGGAAGATCGGCAAGGAGGACGCCTCCCTCCGGGTCGAGATCAACCAGGAGACGGGGGAGCACCTGCTCTCCGGCATGGGCGAGCTCCACCTCGAGATCACCCAGTTCCGCATCATCAACGATTACAAGGTCGAGATCTCGGCGTCGAAGCCGATCGTCGTGTACCGGGAGACCGTCGAGGGACCCGGCGGCCCGTTCGAGGGCAAGTCCCCGAACAAGCACAACAAGTTCTACTTCGAGGTCGAGGCGCTGCCCGTCGCCATGATCCAGGCGATCAAGGACGGGGAGATCGCCCAAGGGAAGTCGTTCAAGGACATCAAGACGCTCGTCACGAAGATGGTCGACCTCGGCATCTCGCGCGACGAGGGCCGTGGCCTCATCGCCGTCGAGGGGACCAACATGCTGTTCGACGTGACGAAGGGGATCCAGAACCTCAACGAGACGATGGACCTGGTCGTCGACGCGTTCAAGGAGGCGATGAACCGCGGACCATTGGCCAACGAGAAGGTCTACGGACTCAAGGTCCGCCTCGTCGACGCGAAGCTCCACGAGGATTCGATCCACCGCGGTCCGGCGCAGACGATCCCGGCCGCCCGGTCGGGGATCTACGGCGCGATGTGCCTCGCGGGCCGCGTCATCCTGGAGCCCCTCCAGAAGGTCACGGTCAACGTCCCTCAAGAGGTCCTTTCGGGCGCCACGCGCGAGCTCCAGCGACGGCGGGGCGAGATCCTCGACATGACGAACGTCGGCGATCTCCAGACGATCATCGCCAAGGTCCCCGTCGCCGAACTGTTCGGGTTCGCTTCCGACATCCGGAGCGCGACGGCCGGCAAGGTCCTCTGGGCGACGGAGTCCCTCGGGTTCGAGATCCTGCCGAGCGAGCTGCGCACAAAGGTCGTGAGCGAGGTCCGGCAACGGCGCGGGTTGAAGCCCGAGCCGTACGACGCGGCCTACTACTCCGGCTAGGCGCGCCGCCGAGCGGGACCGCTCGGAGCCGCGGCCGGGTCCATCTGGTCGAGCGTCCGCTGCGACTTTCCCCTCGGGCCCTCCGCGCTCTTGGACCGGATCGGCCACGCCCCTTCGCGATCGAGCAGCCAGCGTTTCCGCCAGAGACCGAGGCCAAAGCCGGTGAGGGAGCCGTCCTCGCCGACCACCCGATGGCACGGGACGACGATCGGGATCGGGTTGCGGTGCATCGAGCCGCCGACCGCGCGGGCCGCGCCCGCGTGGCCGGAGCGCTTGGCGAGCTCGCCGTACGTGACGACCTCGCCGGGACCGACGCGTTGGAGCGCGTCGTAGACCGAGTGGTCGAAGGGGGAGGCGATCGCGAGGTCCACCGAGACCTCGAACTGGGTGCGACGGCCCTGGAAGTACTCCTGCAGCTGCTTCGGCGGCGAGCCTTTGGGGAAGGGGGCGCGACGGCGGCGCGCATCGGCGGGCGGAGCGGCCACCGGGAGTCCCCGTTCGAGGAGATCGACGGCCTGGATCGTCTGACCTTCGTAGACCACGCGGAACGTCCCAATGGGGGTCGGGACCTCCGCGACCTCTTTCGACGCGGCCATGCCGATGCCATGGCGTCCCAAGCTTAAGCGAACCCGGGCAGGGGTGAGGAAACGCCCTCCCGGTCGGCCTCGCGTGGACGGTTCAGCGCGTCGCGCTCGGCCTCGGCGTGCGGCGCGCACTGGCCACCGCGTGCGGCGGGGATCGTCGGGGCGTAGAGGCTTCTCGGGGCGCGCGGGCCACGTTCTCGGCCACCCGCGCCCGCACGATCCGCGCGACGAGCTCGTCCGGGAGCGGTCGCTCCGGGGTGAAGTGGACGGTACCTTTGCCCGCGAGGAACGGCTCGAGCTCGGCGGCGAACCGGCTGCGGCTCGTCGCGCTCCCGATGAAGAGGCTCAGGTGATCCGAGAACGCGGCGAAATAGACGAGCATCCCACCCTGCCGGAACGCCGGCATCTGGTAACTGATGGTCTCCTCGGCCTCGGGAGCGGCGGCCGCGATCGTCCGACGGAGGCGTTGAAGCGCGGCCCGATACCGGGGCGGAACGCCGGCCAGGTACTCGTCCACCGTCTTGGGAGCGGTCGCGCGCATCCGCGCCATGGCGATCGGACCCGGACGCGGTGGGTTAAGGGTTTCGAGGGGGCCGCATCACCCTTCGAGTCCGGTGGGGGTGATCCGGAACTCGGCCGCTCCTTCGCCGATCGAGCGGTGCTTTACGAGGACCACGCGCCGGCGGTTGCCGGCTAGACGATCGAACCGGAGGATCGTCTTCGCCGCGTGGTTGACGAACGAGCCGCCCAAGGGCTCGAGGGTCCCATCGCGTTGGTTGCGCCAAACCTGGTTGGTGAAGATCACCGGAACCTGCGATCGCAGCGCCGTCGCGAGGAGGTCGGCGAGCTCGAACCCGAGCGCCTGGCGCCCCTCGTCCTCGGTCCCGCCGGCGAGGGTGAGGCGATAGTAGAACGTCGCCGAGTCCACGACGATGAGGCCCACGGGGCGCCGGCCCTCCCGGACGAGAGCGCAGGCCTTCGCGACGGCCTGGGTCTGTTCGGCCAGGTTCTTCGGCGTCGACAGGAGCATCCGGCGAAGCACCTGGTCGACACGTCCGGCTGCGATCGACTCCAGCCGGTCGACGCTCACCCCCTCGGTGTCGATGTAGAAGACCCAACGGTCCCCGAGCGCGACGCGCGTCGCGACCTGCAGGCAGAGGAGGGTCTTGCCGCTCCCACCCTCGCCGTAGAACTCGGTGAGACCGTCCGGCTCGAGCCCGCCCGCGAGGAGCCGGTCGATCGACCCGACCCCCGTCGGGCACCGCTCCACGGGCATCGCCACGGGGACGAGGAGCGGCGGCTTAAGGCCCCGCCGCACCGGTGCCGTTACGGACGGAGCCCGATCGGCTGCCCCTTGACCGGGGGAAAGATCTTCGACACGTCGCTCCGGAACGCCTCGGGGTGCTCGGTATGGACCGGCAGGATCGTCCTCGCGGCGACCTCGTCGGTGACGGCCCTGAGCTCGGGGCCCGAGCAGTGGCCCGATGCGTGGAACTGGTGGAACGCGAGACCAAAGTGGTCGATCCAGTTGTGGAGTACCTGGTCGTCGACGTCGTCCTCGGAGAACGGCTCGCTCATCGAGTGGATGTAGGCGCTCCCCGGCTCCGGACGGATGTCGATGAGCTCCGCGAAGTGCGGGAGATCGAGCTGGAGGAGGAGGCGGGGTCCCTGCCGTCGGACGTACTCCTGGTCGACGCTAGTGTCCTCGAACTCGCGTTCCCACTTGTAGTAGACCTTCTTGGTCCGTCGGTAGACGGAGAGACCCTCCGAGCGGCCGGGGACCGGCGCTCCCTTGGGGAGGAGGGGGGCCAATGTCCGGAGCAGGTGCGCGGTCTTCGTCGAGATCACGAGATCGCGGTCCGCCCCGCGCGCGGCGCGGTAGAGGGTTGTCAGCCGGTCGAGGTCGCGGGGATAGCAGCTCACGATCGCGAGGCGGCGGTCCGACTCGAGGATCCCGTCGACGCCCTCGCGCACCCCCTGCTCGGTGAAGTTCTTCCTCGGGTCCGGTCCGGCCCGCGTTCCCTCGATGATGAGGGCCTCCGGCTTCTCGACGGCCGCCGCCGCGAGGAACTCGTGCGTGTCGGCGGCGCGCGGGCCGTGGGCGCGGAAGTCGCCGGTGTAGACGATCGTCCCCTCGGACGTGCGGATGAGGAAGCCCGAGGCGTAGGGGATCGAGTGGTCGACCGGGAACGGCGTTACCTCGAGTTTCCCCACCCGGACGGTGTCGTTGGGGGCGAGGATGCGCCAATCGTGTTCGCCGTAGGCGGTCGAACCGGACGACTCGATCGCCTCGAGGGTCCGTCGGGTTCCTTCGTTGACGTGGATCGGTATCGTGGGGTCGATGAGGTGGAGGTGGCCCGCGTGGTCCAGGTGCGCGTGGCTCACGAAGACGGCGTGGACCTCGGGCGGACGGTACTTGAGGTC
>JBGOSQ010000070.1:0-8827 GCA_041476045.1 Thermoplasmata archaeon
CGACCCATTGGCACCTGATGGACGGCAAAGAATGGGGAGGTGCGGCACAAAAGCCTTCGGGCCGTTTCCCGCGCTACCGGCCCCAGGGCATTCCTGGCGCCGCCGCCCGTGAACGAGGGTCGCAGCACTAGACGCGGATCGGGGTCGTGTAGCCGGCTGGGAGCTTGAAGGGCGTGTCCCCACCGAACGGATCGGGTCGGGGTCCGGCCGTCTCGCCGCGCTTCGCACAGAGGTAGGCGTCGATCGCCTGGGCCGCCTCGGTCGCGGCGCCCATCGCGTAGACGACCGAACGACCGCCGGCCGCGAAGAGTCCGGGGATCGCCGTCGCAAAGCCGGGTTGCTTTCCCTCGGGCCAGCCCTGCGAGGTCAGTTTGAGGTCGAGGGCGGGCGCGAAACCACGGAGGTCGGCCCTCTGCCCGACGGCGACGATGAGTGTGTCGCATGGCAGGGTCGTCTCCGAGCCTGGGATCGGAACGGGGGCACGCCGACCGCTCGCGTCGGGGGGCCCGAGCTCGATCGATTCTACCACGATCCCTTCGACACGGCCGGTGCCGATGATTCGCACAGGGGCCTTCTGGAAGAGGAACGTGATCCCCTCCTGCTCTGCGCCGTGGATCTCCTCCGGGTCCGCGGGCATCTCCCCCCGGCTCCGCCGGTAGGCGAGCGTCACGTGGCCGCCCGTCGACAGGCGGAGCGCGCTGCGCACCGCGTCCATCGCGACATCGCCGCCCCCGATGACCACAATCTCGCGGCCGAGCGTGACCGTCTCACCGCGGTGGACGCGACGGAGCATGTCGAGCGCCGGGACAACGCCGGGGAGGTCCTCGCCCGGCACGCCGAGCACCCGGGGCATCGATGTGCCGATCGAGATCAGTACCGCCTGGTACCCCTGCTGGAGCAGATGCTCCGGAGGGAACTCGATCCCCACCTTGTTGTCGATGAGAAACGTCACGTCGAGGTCCCGGTACCGGGCCCGGTCCGCCTGCACGTCGGCGTCGGTCATCCGGTACGCGGGGATCGTCTGCATCAGACCGCCGAGGAGCTCTTCCTGCTCGAAGACCGTCACCGAGTAGCCGCGGATCCCGAGCTCCCACGCGGCCATCATTCCGGCCGGGCCCCCGCCGACGACCGCGACGCGCTGCCCCTTCGGTTTCGAGGGAACGTAGGCCAGGTCCGTGTTCCCGAACTCCATCGCCGCGCGCTTGAGATGCCGGATCGCGATCGGGACACCCTTCTTCTTCACGACGCAGGAGTCCTCGCAGTAGTGGTAGCAGACCTTGCAGAGGCACGTCGAGAGCGGATCGTCCCGGATCGTGACCCGGGCGGCGCCGTCGAAATCGTCCGCCGCGATGAGCCGGATGTACTCGCGCGCGTCCTGGCTGATGGGGCAGGCCTCCACGCACCAGGGACGCCGGCACTGGATGCACCGTTTCGCCTCCAGGATCGCGTCCTCTTTCGAGTAGGCGTGGAGGACCTCCCGGAAGTCCTGGATCCGGGCGTCGACGGGCTCCTCCGGGACCTCCACCCGTACTGGGTTGAGCTTGGGGGGCGTGACTCGCGGGGCCGTCCCCGCCTCGGCCGACATCGGGTTCCGGCCCGTACAGGCCGCGGTCGGCGATAAGAGCGTTCCGGCGCCGCGGCGCCCGGTCGCACCCGTACGCCGGCGGTGCGAGCCGTTCGAGTCCCCCAAAGATAATGAGCAGTGCCTCCTCCTCACCCCAGAGGCCGACGGAGGAGAGGATGGTTCTCGACTCGCTCGGCAAATCGCTGCGCGGGGTCCTCCAGAAGATCGCCCGCGGCTCGACGGTCGACGAAGCGCTCCTCGCCGAGGTCGTCCGCGACATCCAACGGGCCCTGCTCCAATCGGACGTCAACGTCCAGCTCGCCCTCGATCTGACCCAGCGCGTCAAGAAGCGCGCCACGGAGGAGAAGCCTCCCGCGGGAGCGAGCCTCCGCGACTTCCTGATCCGGATCATCTACGAGGAGATCCGGGGGATCCTCGGCAAGGACCGCGCCTTCGAGCTCCGGCCGCGGAAGATCCTGCTCGCAGGGCTCTTCGGCCAGGGCAAGACGACGACGGCCGGCAAGCTCGCCCGGTACTTCCAGAAGAAAGGGGTCCGCGTCGGGCTCGTCGCCGCGGACGTCCATCGCCCGGCGGCCGTCGACCAGTTGGAGCAGCTCTCCCAGAAGGTCGGCTGCGAGTTCTACTCGAACCGCGGGGAGACGCGCGCCGAGGTGATCGTCGCAGAGGCGCTCGCGAAGTTCCCTCCCCATCTCGCGGTCATCGTCGACACGGCCGGCCGCTCCGGTATCGATGCCGATCTCATCCGCGAGCTTGAGCGTGTCCGCGCGGTGCTCCAGCCGGACGAGACGCTCCTGGTCCTCGACGCGGCGATGGGGCAGACCGCCGGCCGGAGCGCGGCTGCGTTCCATCAGGCGGTAGGGCTCACTGGAGTCATCCTGACGAAGCTCGACGGTTCGGCGAAGGGAGGCGGGGCCCTCTCGGCCGTCGCCGTCAGCGGTGCTCCGATCGTCTTCATCGGCACCGGCGAGCACCTGGACGAGCTCGAGCGGTTCGACCCGACGCGGTTCGTATCCCGGCTGCTCGGCATGGGCGACATCCAGACGCTCCTCGAGCGGTTCGAGGAACTGTCGGACAAGGAGGGAGCCGAGAAGGCGGCCGAGCACCTGATGTCCGGGAAGTTCACGCTCAAGGACATGCGCGCGCAGCTCGAGTCGTTGGGCCAGATGGGCCCCTTCTCCAAGCTGATGTCGATGTTCCCGGCGATGGGCGGCGCGAAGCTGGACGACCAGCAGATGCAGGACACCCAGTCCCGCCTCCGACGTTTCCGGGCGATCCTCGATTCGATGAACGAGCAGGAGATGCTCGATCCCCACCTCATCAAGAGCGACCGCGTCCAGCGGATCGCGCGCGGCAGCGGGCAGAAGCCTCAGGAGGTGCGCGCGCTCCTGCGGTACTACGACGCCACCCGGAAGGCCGCCCACGGGATCGCCTCCAACCGTAAGCTTCGGCGCCAGCTCGAGCGACAGTTCGCGGGAGGCGGACCGCCGGCGTAGGCCGGCCGCTCGATCATGGTCTCGCCCCTCGAAGCGCTTCTGGGCCTTCTCCTTGTCTTCGTCCTGCCGGGCCTCGCCTTCTCGCGGGCCCTCTTCCCCGAGTGGAGGTTCCGAGGACCCATGGGACTCCTGCGGATCGTCGAGACCGCGGCCATGTCCTTGGTCCTGAGCGTCGCGCTGACCATCCTCGTGGGATTCGGCCTCCTCAGCTCGCCCGGCGGGTTCTCGGCTTCCTGGTCCGATCTGGTTCTCGAAACGATCCTGGTCGCCCTCGCGATCGCGGGATTCGCAGTCGCCGCGGTACGAGGCGCGTTCACCCGCGTTCCTCCCGTCGGCCGGCCGCTCGAACCGCTTTCCGGCGAGGAGGGCGGGGCCGAGGCGCTGGAGCGCGCCGAGGGGCTCGCGCGCGAGGAGCGGAGGCTGCGGCACGCACTGCGGGTCGCGCCCGACGAGGCGAGCAGTGCTCGCCTCCGGGGCGATCTCGGACGCGTCCGAGCGGAGGCCCACCAGCTCGGCGCTCAGCGCGAGGAGGAGTATGCCCAGTAGATCCGCTGCGCCCCGGGTCCCCTACAAGATGGTGCTCGTGGTGCGCGGCGAACTGCGCCCGACCGCCGGCAAGGCTGCGGTCCAGGTCGCGCACGCGTCGGTGATGCTCTACCAAGAGGCCCAACGGCGCCATCCCGGGGTGCTCGATGCCTGGCTCGCCGGCGGGCAGAAGAAGATCGCCGTCGTCGCGGTAGACCTCGACGCAATGCTGACCCTGCAGCGCGCCGCGCGCTCCCACGGCCTCCCGACGGTCCTCGTCGAGGACGCGGGGTTCACCGAGGTCGCCCCCGGCACCAAGACGGTGCTCGGCATCGGGCCAGGGCCGGAGAATGAGGTCGATCAGGTCACCGGGGGGCTTCCGCTGCTGTGACCCGGGCCCCGACTCCTGCTCGAACGCCTCAATCCCACCCCAGAAAAACCCTCAAATGTCTATATAGGGGGATTCGAATCGGCACCCCATCGGGCGGCACCGGCCGTCCGCGTACCGAGAGGTCCCACCGATGAAGATGTGGGTGTACATCATCCGGCGCGTCCTTCTCCTGATCCCCGTCATCATCGGGGTGATGACGATCACCTTCCTCGTCACCCAGGCGCTACCGATCCAGGACCGCCTGATCGGCGCCATCGGCTACTCGAAGAACGGCTACGCCCCGCAGATCCCGTGCGCCCAGATCACTCCTGGGCTGAACGGCACCTGCGACAACCCCGCCTACGTGCGGGGGGTCCACCAGCTGGGCCTCGACCAACCGATCTGGACGCAGTACGGCGATTACATCTACAACAGTCTCACGCTCCAGTGGGGCTTCACCGAGGCCAATAGTCCCGCGAACACGATCATCGGGAAGAACGCCATCCCGGTGACGACCGTCCTCTCCTGGTTCCTCCCCTATACGCTCGAGCTTGCGGCCCTCTCGCTGACGCTGATCCTGCTCCTGGCGATCCCGATCGGCAACTACTCCGCCGTCTACCGGAACCGGCCCCTCGACCAGGGCGCCCGTATCATGTCATTTTCCGGATTCGCCCTGCCCGGTTATCTTCTCGCTTGGCTGCTTCTGCTCGGCATCACCTTCGCCGCCGGGGGGATCCAGAGCGAGTGCGGCGGGCTCTCGACGCACTATTTCGACTTCTTCGATTCGTGGCCCAATTGGCACTGCGTTCCGGGGGGTTCGGGGGTCCAGCCCGATTGGATCGACACGCACCTCCATACGACGCCGACCGGGTTCCCCACCCTCGACGCCGCGTACCACGGGGAGTGGTGGCTCGCGGGCGACACCGTCTTCCGGATGCTGATCCCCGCCTTCGTCATCGCTTACGGATCCGTGGCCGCGATCCTTCGGTTCGTCCGGAACAGCATGCTCGAGGTACTCAACCTGGACTTCATCCGGACCGCCCGCGCCAAAGGCGTCCCCGAGGGCAGCGTCGTCCGCAAGCACGCCGGCCGCAACTCCCTCAATGTGACGGTGACGATCCTCGGCCTGACCTTCGCCGGCTTCGTCGGTGGGTTCCCCATCATCGAGCAGGTCTTCCACTTGCGGGGGGTCGGGCTCCTTCTCGCCCTCTCGATCCAGCCCCCTTACGACTTCGGGTTGATCTTCGGCACGACGCTTCTGTTCACGATCATCGTCGTCGTCGCGAACATCATCGTCGACATCGTCTACGCCTTCCTCGACCCGCGAGTGAGGCTCGGCTGATCCGATGGCGACCCCACCCTCTTCCGGAGGAGCCCCGCCCATCGCCCGCGGCCGTCGCCCGAACCCGCGGATCGCCCAGATGCGCCGTACCCTCTACTTCCTGAGCCGCAACCGGCTCGCGTTGGTCGGTCTCTTCGTTCTGCTGTTCTTCGTGGGCGTCGCCCTGTACTCGTTCACCGATCCGTCGTCCTCGAGCCAGCTCGACAACTACTGCGGCAGCTACACGGGTCCCGGGAGCTCCGGCGCGACGGGAAACCTCAGCTCGGCGTGCAAGCACGTCTGTACCTACCCCATCGGCCAGCCGGCACCGGGACCGGACTGCTACGCGGTCGACCCGAACAACCCCGGGTTCGTGGCCCCGACGCTCAACATCGGCCACCTCACGGGCGGACCCCTGCCCCTCGGTTCGCTCACGACCACCGGCAGCTCGTACTTCTACAGCATCTACCAAGGCTTCCTGAAGGGCGCACCCTGGTCCCTCGGGATCAGCGCCGGCATCGTCCTCACCGGCGCTACGATCGGCCTGCTCCTCGGCTCGGCGGCGGGATACTTCGGCGGCTACACCGACGAGCTGATCATGCGGATCACCGACATCTTCCTCTCGATCCCCGGGCTCTTGCTCGTCCTCGTTCTCATCGCGGTATTCGGGGGCAAGATCCCCACGTTCAATGGCCGGATTGCCGTTCTCATGCTGTCGTTCATCGCCACCTGGTGGCCGATCTACACCCGCATTGTGCGCGGCCAGGTCCTCGTCACGCGGGAACAGAAGTACGTCGAGGCGTCCAAGGCCAGCGGGGCGCGGTCCGGACGCATTCTCGCGCGTCACATCATCCCGAACAGCCTCTACCCGATCTTCGTCCAGATGTCGCTCGATGTGGGAGCGATCCCGCTCCTCCTCGGCGCCCTCGTGTACCTGGGATTCCGCATCTTCCCCTCCGAGTACTTCCCCGAGTGGGGCTCCGTTTCCGCGCTCTCCGTGCGGACCCTGCCCTCGCTCATGAACACGTGCTTCACCTTCATCGCGCTCAACGTCCCCTGCAGCTTTCCGTGGTGGCAGCTCCTGTTCCCAGGTCTCGTGATCTTCCTCTTCGCGATCTCGGTGAACTTCCTGTCCGATGGGCTCCGCGACGCGCTCGACCCGAGGTTGCGGAGGTGAGGGCCAACGGCGTCCAGTAGCGTGCGGCCGACCGAGTTCCCGGTGCCCGCCGGGCCGGCCCCGACACCGTCCACGGTGGCACCCGACCTCGCGGCGACGACCGAGGACGGGCGCGCGATCGGTAACGTCATCCTGGACGTCCGCAATCTGCGCACCTACTTCTTCACGTACGACGGCGTCGTCAAGGCCCTGGACGGCGTCTCGCTCAATATCCGCCGCGGCGAGACCGTCGGCCTCGTCGGCGAGACCGGATGCGGCAAGAGCGTCACCGCGTTCTCGATCACGAAGCTCATCGCCGATCCTCCCGGGAGGATCATGGACGGCGTCGTCCTGTTCAAGGGCGCCAACCTGCTCTGGGGGCTCGACCGCGAAGCGCGGTTCAAGCCGATCCCGAAGACCAATCGAGTGAAGGTCCGGCGCTTCTACCATCGCATCAAGCGCGGCCAGGACCGGATGAACGCCGTCCGCGGCGGCGGCATCTCGATGATCTTCCAGGAGCCGCAGAGCGCGCTCAACCCTATCTTCTCCATCTCGGACCAGGTGGGCGAGGCGCTCCTCCTCCACCGCGGCGAGGACATCATCAACGGGATCCTGAACGCCAAGCCGAAGGGACCCGGGGTCGAGGCGGCGATCCGCGAGGTCGTCAAGGCGGCGCGCGCCAACAACTCCGACGTCCTCGCGGCTTCGACCCAGAAGCTCGCCGAAGCGGCGAACTTTCCCTCGATCGCGACGCAGGCCTACTACATCTTCCGCTTGAACTGGTCCGACCCCGAGAGCAAGGTCCCCGAGCTGCGGAAGGCCCTCGACCGGGGACACGTGAGCGGACTCCAGCGTGCCTTCCTCCACCGGGAGCTCGCGCGTCTCGGGTTCCTCAAGGAGCTTCGGGTGACGTACCTGGAGGAGATGCGGCGGGGACGTGAGTTCGGCAACGCCCGGCGGCGCGCCCAGAACAAATCGCGGCTCCTCGCGCTCCGGACGTTCTACTTCGGTCTCTGGGGGATCAAGCGATCGGTCCGACGGCCGCTCGACGAGGAGACGTTCTGGCGGACGGTGAAGCTCCTTGAGGGGGTCCGGATCGCGAACCCCGTCCAGGTCGCCCGCGGCTTCCCTCACGAGCTCTCGGGGGGAATGCTCCAGCGCGTCATGATCGCGATGGCGCTCTCGGCCGAGCCGGAGCTCCTCATCGCCGACGAGCCGACGACGGCGCTCGACGTTACCATCCAGGCCCAGATCCTGGAGCTGATGCGGGACCTGAAGACCCGCATCGGGACCGCGATCATGCTGATCACCCACGACCTGGGCGTCATCGCCGAGGTGGCGGACCGCGTCTGCGTCATGTATGCGGGGAACATCGTCGAGGTCGCCCCCGTTCGCGAGCTCTACAAGCGCCCGCTGCACCCGTACAGCCAGGGCCTGCTGAGCTCCATCCCCCGGATGGACGAGCCGGACAAGAAGCTCGAGTCGATCCCCGGCTCGGTACCCAACCTCATTTATCCACCGACCGGCTGCCGCTTCCATCCCCGATGCCCCCACGCGATGCCCATCTGCAAGGAGAGCCGTCCCCCGATGACGGTCGAGGGCGAGGGCCACCACGTCGCCTGCTACCTGTACCACGGGCCTCCCTGGAAGGGCTAGTCGGGAGAGGGTGACCCGGCATGGATTCCGATAGCGGTCAGGTGCTGCTCTCCGTACGGAACCTTCGGAAGTACTTCCCCATCCGCGGCGGGCTGTTCTCCTCCCACATCGGCGACGTCCGCGCCGTCGACGGGGTCAGCTTCGACATCCACCAGGGCGAGACCGTCGGGCTCGTCGGCGAATCCGGCTGCGGGAAGACGACCGTCGGCCGGCTGCTGCTCCGGCTGATCGAGCCGTCGAGCGGCCACACCTTCTACCGCCCGCCCCCCGAGGTGAGCGAACGCCTCGACGCCCTCTACGGGTCCCTCGGGACCCAGAACCTCGACGACCGGGGGAAGGCGGCGAAGCTCCCCGCGAACTCCCCCGCGATCCTCCACGAGCTCGACGGGATCGCGAACCGGTACTCGATCTACCGGATGAAGGGCAAGCGGCTCCGCGTGCTCCGCGCCAAGCTCCAGATCGTCTTCCAGGACCCGTTCTCCTCCCTCTCGCCCCGGATGCTCGTCCGGGACATCGTGGCGGAGCCGCTCCAGATCCACCACATGGGGACCGCGAAGCAGCGCTACCAGCGGGTCGCGGAACTGCTCCAGGCCGTCGGGCTCAACCCGGACCACCTCTGGCGGTTCCCCCACGAGTTCTCGGGGGGCCAGCGGCAGCGGATCGGGATCGCCCGGGCCCTCGCCCTTCGGCCGGACTTCATCGTTTTGGACGAGCCGACGAG
>JBGOSQ010000071.1:0-8116 GCA_041476045.1 Thermoplasmata archaeon
CACGTACAATTCGTACATCAAGAACGGCACCGACCGCGTGAAGTACCTCGACCAGTCGAACGCGACCGGGACAATCACCGACCTGCTCAACGGCTCCGGGATCAGCTGGGCGTACTACGACTACGCGCTCAAGCCGCAGGCATCGTCGTACACGAACTCGAGCTGGGGCTCGGCGTACGACTACTGGAACCCCCTCGCCGGCCGCGGCGCCTCCTACCTGCCGTGGAACGCTCCGCACTTCCAGCCGCGCGAGAACTTCCTGACCGACATCGCGGACGGCGCTCTCCCGGCGCTCTCCTGGGTAATCCCGACGGCGGCCTCCTCCGACCACCCGGGCTACAACCTCACGAGCGGGGAGTCGTGGGTTGCGCAGCTCGTCAATGCCGTCGAGAGCTCGCCGGCGTGGGCCTCGACCGCGATCTTCGTCATCTGGGACGACTACGGCGGCTGGTACGACCACGTGGCGCCGCCGATGGTCGGCGACGACCTGCTCTCCTTCCGGTCGCCGATCCTCGTGATCAGCCCGTACGCGAAGGAGAACTACATCAGCCATCAGTTCCTGGATTTCTTCTCGCTCCTCCACTTCGACGAGTGGCAGTTCGGGATGGGCTGCCTCACGTACTACGACTGCACGGCGCCCCTGCCGTTCGACTTCTTCGACTTCAACCAGAGCGCCCGGGGCCCGCTGCTCTTCCCGACCGACTGGACCCAGGCGTCGTATCCGATGCCGTTCCAGGTGGTGGGGATCGGTCCCACGCTCTGCGCGACCTGCGCCAACCGCGACTGGCCGTCGTGGGCGAACTCGAGCCTACCCATCCCGAACCTCTCGCTCGGCGACTGAACGGGCTGCCCGCCGCCCTCCCGCCGGTGGCGCTCCCGTTCCCCGTCGCAACTATCTTATAGCAACCCTTGTTCGCGCGCGAGGAATGTACTACCTGGACCACCGGCACGACGTCGTCCGGATCCCCCCGGAACGCCTCGGGCCCCAGCTCGACACCGTCCTGACGGAGCTCGCCCAGCAGCAGTTCGAGGGGAAGCTTGTCGATGGCCAGAACTTGACCGTGACGATCCAGGACGTGCGCCCCGTCGGCGAGGGGCACATCATCCACGGCGACGGCGGCGTCTACCAGGAGGTCGAGTACCAGGCCCTCCTCTTCCGTCCCGAGATCCAGGAGGTCGTCGAGGGCTCCGTCGTCGAGATCCGGAAGTTCGGCGCCTTCGTTCGGTTCGGGCCCTTGGACGGGCTCCTCCACGTCTCCCAGATCATGGACGACCGGGTCAACATCGACGAGCACAACCAGCGGCTCGTCGGCGTCGAGACCAAGAAGGACCTCAAGGTCGGTTACAAGGTCCGCGCGCGCGTCGTCTCGCTCTCCCTCTCGGAGATCTCCCCTCGCGACAGCCGTATCGGCTTGACGATGCGCCAGCCCGGCCTCGGGCGTCTCGAGTGGATCGTCGAGGCCCACAAGAAGGCCGAGGAGAAGGGCGGGAAGAAGACCGGCCGGAAGGAGCCGCCCGCTCAGAAGCCGATGGCCGGGAAAGCGCTCCCCAAGCCCGCCGCGCCGAAGGCGGCCGCACCGGCCGCGGAGAAGGCATCATGATCAATCTGAAGGCCTGTAAGACGTGCAGCTCGATCACCGAGCAGAACAAGTGCCCGCGCTGCGGCGGTGAGGTCTCGCGCGAGTGGCAGGGCTACCTCATCGTGATGGACCCCGAGAAGTCGGAGATCGCGCGGAAGATGGGGATCCATGCCAGCGGCCGGTACGCGCTCCGGGTCAAGTAGCGACCGCGTCTGGATCGTCCCCGAAGCGCTCCGGGCGACGTTCGCGGAACGGTACGGCCCCGTCTACGCGGGGTCCGAGGCCGAGGAACGGATCAAGGCGCTCCGCCTCTTCGGTTCCTGCGGAGATCGCGTCACGGCCCAGGCGATCCAGCTGGGACGAATGCCGTTAGTCGGCATCGTCGATTACAAGACGCAGCGCAAGGAGGTCGTCCCGAAGAGCGCCTTTTCGACGCTCGCGGCCCGCCGTCGGACCTCCGTGAAGAACCCGGCGGGGATGCTCACGGAGCGACTGCGTCGCGCCGTCAAGGAGATGATCGACGCCGGCGGCGGGCTCGTCGAAGTCGACGGGGAAGAGGACCTGGGAGCGCTCGCGCTCGTGGAATCGCTCCCGCTCGGTGCCACCGTTATATACGGCATCCCGGGTGCGGGGGTCTCCTTCGTGTCGGTCGACGCCGTCGCCAAGGATCACGTGAGACAGCTCATCGGCCTGATGGAACTGAGGAGGCTCGACCTTGGACCTTAAGATCATCGAAGAGCGGCCCAACCCGCTCCTGAAGCGCACCGAATACCGCTTCGAGATCGGCCACGCCGCCGCCTCGACCCCGAACCGCGACAGCGTCCGGGCCGAGCTCGCCAAGGCGCTCAAGGTCCCCAAGGACCGCGTCATCATCGAGCGGATGCACGCCAAGTTCGGCGTCGCCAAGAGCGTCGGCGAGGCGGCGACGTACCAGACCAAGGAGGCGGTCGACGCGGTCGTCCGCGAGCACATCCTCGTTCGCAACGGCCTGCGCGAGAAGAAAGCGAAGGTCGTCCCCGGCCAATCGGCCCCGGAACCCCCGGCCCCCGTCACCCCCGCGGCGGCCGCCCCGGTGGAGAAGGGAGCGTAGTCCGCGTGGCGAAAGCGCGCATCGGCCTCTACTCGACGAAGGGCGACGCCCTTGCGCGCACCCACAAGTTCTGCCCCAAGTGCGGCAGCGGTATCTTCCTGGCCGAGCACCCGAACCGCCGATCGTGCGGGAAGTGCGGCTACTCCGAGTCGAAGGCGCCTACCGCCGCAGCAGCCCCCAAGCCCGTAGCCGCTGGGAAGGTCCGGGCGCCGAAGCCTCCGGCCCCCGCATAGGTCGACGCGGCGGAGCCGCTCCGCGAGCTATCCCCGGATCACGGGGTGAACGCGTCGAGGAATCCCCACCACGCGCCGAGGGACTGACGCGCTCCGAACAGGGCCGAGCGAGCGCGCTGGGGCGAGCCCTTGATCTCGGCGGCGAGGAGCGCGCGCTCCGCGGCGGAGTGCGCCTTGTCGGCTTCCTCGTGGACGGTGAAGAACTCGAGCGCGTCCGGCCGGTCGAGCCCGTAGTGCGCCTTGAGGCCGCGCGCCTTCTCGTGGGCGACCTCCGGGAAGATCGACTCGTACGCGTAGAGGGCCCCGAGGCCGCCCGCGAGCGAGCCGTCGAGCGCGAACCGTTCGTACGTCTTCATCAGCCGCCGGGTACCGCCGGTCGCCCGGTGGGGCTCGCGCGCCGGATCGGGGGCGCCGATCGCCGTGGCGAAGCGGCTCCAGAGCTCCGGGTGGGTGGGGGAGCGCCCCTCCTCATCGACGAGGTTGTCGAGGAGGATCCGGCGACGCGCGGGGTCGGTTTCCTTGGCGTAGACGCCCGCAACGTACCGGGGGAAGTTCGATTCGAAGTGGTAGTACTGCCCCGCGTACTCCTGCAGGGTCGACAAGGGGAGCTCCCCATGGGACCACGCTTGGTAGAACGGGTGTTTCAAGAGATGCCGGCTCCGGATCAGGGCGTCGAGCTGGGCGAGGGGGTGCATGCGGGACCGACGGCCCGCCCCCTTCTATGCCTTTGCTTTCGTGGGTTCACTGTGCCGGACGCAACCGGTATTTCGGAAATGCAACACCGGTGTATCGGGTGGCCTTCCTTTTAGGCGGGACCATGCTACGACCTCGCAAGGGATTCGCCCCCCAGTGATGCCGGACGGCACGAGGAAACCACAGATCCGCCCCGCCGCGGTTCCCGGACCCGCGCGATCCCGTTGGCGGGATTCCGTGCCTACCTTAGTGGCCGTCCAGATCGTGATCGCGATGATGCTCCTCTCGACCGCTGCGGCCGCCTCACCGAGCACGCAGGGGGTTACCCCATCCCACCGAACGATGGTGGCGATGTTGCCGGCCACCACCACCATCGCGAATCTCACCCTCCAGACGACCGCGGCCCCCGGCCAGATCTGCGCGATGAACACGAGCACCTGCACCTCCGGGAATTCGCAAACGCGGGTCCAGCTCACCGCGCAGGCCGCCCAGCCGACGACGGCCTGGCCGGCGGTCCAGATCGCGTTCGTCATCGAGACGACCGCGTACGACGGGGTCTACGATCCCAAGGACGCGATCACGATCGAGAAACAGACGGGCGCGGGGTTCGACGCCTGCGGGCTCCAGGCCGGCGGCGGACCGCTCTGCGAGGAGTCGAACGGAGTGCCGTTCTTCGAAGACCACGTGAGCTCGATCACGTCCGTCATCCAGGCCGCGAACCCGCACTCGAAGGTCTCCTACGCGATGGTCGACTACGCGAGCTCGTGCGATGTCTGGGACGACTACTGCGACCAGACCAGCTACCACGTGGACAACGCCCAGTTCCTGGACGGCGTCAGCTTCGGCAACTCGGTCTCCTCCGAGTTCCGCGGTGGGGTGCTCAGTGGCGGATACGTGTTGCATGATGAGGACCTCGCGGACAACTTCCTGCACTCCCCCAGCATCATGGCCCTCTACGGCGTGATCGCGGGAAGCGGGCTCGACTGGTCGAACAACACCCACCACGTGATCGTCTGGATGGGGTCGACGGCACCGCGCGACCCGTCGTACGTCCAGGATTACTGCGTGAGCGGCAGCGGGATGCTCATCGACGTCTGGGGCTATTGCTCCTCCCCGAGCTGCGAGCCGGCCCACCAGTTCCCCGGCTTCCTATCGAGCCCGAACTGCGAGGGGTGGATTCACTCGCAGGACGGCGATCCGTCGCACTCGATCGCCGCGCTCGCCCACAACGCCCCGAACTGCGTCAACTCGGTCGGCGGGGTCTGTACGATCGACGCGATCGATCTCTGGGACACTCCCACCGACCCGTTCTCGCAGGGGTGGCCCACGGAGAACGTCGGGTACACGAACGAGAAGATGGGACCGGGGACGCCAGGGGTCCTCAAGAATTCCGAGCGGATCCTATACGCCGGCTGCGACATCGCGGCGGCGACCGGCGGCACGTGGAGCGGCCCGTCGTTCTTCACCTGCCCCAACGGGCAGGCGGGTTCGCTCGCCTATGTTCCCCACGGATCCATTACGAACCCGAACACCCAGAACCCGACGCTCCTCAACGCGTTCCGGCAGATCGGCTTCGGCCCCATCGAGAACACGCTGGTCGCGGTCGGGACGAGCTCTCCGATGTTCACGTACATCCCGCCCACCAATTTCGTAGTGGCCTCGAACCCGGACTTCGCCGTCGCCTGCACGACGCCGACGGGCTACTTCGTGGGCTGCAGCGCCACCCCGAAGGTCACGCACTACCTCGGCACGGCCGTGTTCGGATGGAACTGGTCGGAGAACCGGACCCAGAACCGGATGTACTACGGGGATGCGTGGCGCGTCTCGTTCAACGTCATCAACACGGGGGCTCCCTACGGCAACGTTCCGGTGATTTCGTGCGTCACAAAGACGTGCTTGAGCGACGGCTCGCGGTCGATCGCGGGTCAGTACTCCTGGGCGCACTACCAGCTACCGAACGCGACGACCATTGTCACGACGTCGTTCCCGCTCGCGCTCGTGATCGTCTCGCTCACGGGGATCCCGCCCGCCGCGATCGTTCCGCCGGCGGTCCCCGCGATTCCACCGGCCGTCCCGATCCTCGTCCCGACGACCGTGAACAATCCCGTCGCGATCGGCCTCCCGATCGTCACGCCGATCGGGTCCTTCTCCCTCCAGGCGATGGCCGCCGGACTCCTGATGGCCGGGATCACCCGCGTGATGATGAAGAACAAGCCCATCGCGATGCAGATGGCGATGAAGGCCGGCCCCGCGAGCTCGAAGTTCGATGCGGCACAGCGCCACGGCCCCGACACCGGCCATTTCGAATAGGTTCGTGGCCTCGAGGGTCCTCGTGCAGCGCTCGGTCGCCGTGACCACTCTCGCGATCGCCGTGGTCGTCGCGATGACCCTCTCGGCGTTGCCGCTCCCTCCACCGACCACGCGCGCCGACCCGGTCGCGACCGCGGGAGCGGAGACCCCGCGCGTTCCCAACGCCTCGCCCTTCCCGCGGACCACGACGGATCCGACGCCGGCCCTGCTCGGCTCGACCGGCACGCGCCTATTCGACGTGCGAACGGGACTGCCCGACGGGACCTCGAACTCGGTGACGTCCCTCGACATCGATCCGGCGACGGGGAAGGTCTTCGCCGCCAACGAGTTCGCCGCGACGGTCACGGTGTTCGACGAGACGAGCGGGGCCATCGAGCAGATGCGGCCCGTCGGATCGTTCGTGCAGGGATCGTTCCCCGCGGGCCTGCTCCTCGATCCCCTCCACCACCGGCTGTTCGTCTCGATCTCCACGCGATTCAATGACCCGTCGGGGAGCGGTTGGCTCCTCGTTCTCAACGAATCGACGCTCGCGACGGAACAGAACGTCAGCTTCGCGTCCTCGCCGGTACCCCCGTTCGAGCCGACGTTCATCGCGTACGACGACGCGACCGACCAGGCGTTCGTCGAGAACGCCACCGGCGGCGAGATCGCCGTCGTGGATCTCGCGACAAGCCAGGTGTCGAAGTACCTCGCCTGTCCGGTCGCGGACTGCGCCGAGCACGGGTACGGCCTCGTGAACGTCCCGCAGTACCACACGCTCGTCGTACCGACGTGCGCCCCCTCGCTCTGGCTCGTGAACACCACGAACGACAGCACGCGGACCCTCCTCACCGGTCCGGCGATCGGCGCCCTCATGGCGTGGGCTGCGTTCGACTCCGTCGACCAGACACTGTGGGTCGAGAACTACTCCTACTTCGGCTCCACGGGAACGTTCCTCGAGTACAATCTCTCGACGCTCGCTCTCCTCGCGGACGTCCCCGGTGCGCCCCCGCGCGAGACCGGAATGTCGTACGAGCCGTTCTACAACCTGCTCGTCGCGACGAACATCAACGGCTCGCAGGAGATCGCCACGTTCCACGCTTCGAACGCGACACCGGTGGCGACATCGGGGTCGAACACGTCGACATCCCACCCGTTCTTCGCGCTCGTCGTGGACCCCATCTCGCACGTGGCCGTGGCCGGCGGCCCGGGCAACGGATCGACGATCGCCTACGATCTCCCGTCGCTCGCGATCCGACAGGTCTACGCATCGTTCCCATTGGCCCAGCCGGCCGCCGCGGTCGATCCGGCGCGCAACGCCTACCTCGTGACGTCGACCACGCCCACGATGATCCGGTCGGAGAACGACACGACCGGGGCCTCGAACTGGCAATCGATCCTTCCCCCCGGCACGAACCCGGTCGCGCTCGCGCTCGACGCGGCCACGTCGACGGCGTTCGTCGCCGACGGGGCCGGCGGGCAGCTGCTCGCGTACGACGCGGGCACCGGAGCGCTGACCCACACGTATTCGCTCGGGGCAGGGGTCAACGGTGCCTGCGCGCTCGTCTCGGACCCGTCGCGCGGTTTCCTCTACGTCGGCTCCACGTCGCCGTCGGAGGTCCTCGTCTTCCACGTCGGGCTTGGGGTCGTCAGCGGCACGCTTGTCCTGCCGGGGGAGATGCCGTGCCGACTCGCCCTCGATCGCGCGAACGGCGACCTGATCGTATTGTCGACGACCCCGGCCGGATCCGTGTTCGATCTGACCCCGACCCAGGGCGGTCTCCTGGTCCAAAACGCGACGTGGGCGACGCCCGTCGCGCCCGCCGACGTCGCGGTCGACGCGTCGGGAGTGATCTATGTTCTCGCGAACTCGGGGACCGAGCTCGTCGCGATGACGGCGCCCAATGGCACCGTCACGGCGACGGGTGACCTGAGCGGCCTGCCGGCGAGCGCCCTCGCGCTCGATCCCACGGACGGGTTCCTCTTCCTCGCCGCGAGCCCCGAGGGCCTGGTGCAGGTGTTCGGAACGGGGACCCTCGGGGATCTGCTCAACCTCGACTGCACGGGGCCCGCCGGGGCGATCGCCTTTGACGACGCGTCGGGCGTCCTCGTCGCCGCGACGGCGACGACCGGGCAGGTCATGGTCGCCACCCTGGTCCCCGTCCCCTCGAGCCCGACGGGCCTCGTGGCGACGTCGGGCAACAACTCTATCGCCGCGCACTGGGGCACAC